>JALOQZ010000215.1 GCA_025459245.1 Pirellula sp. | reverse complement strand
TGTTCGTTGGTGCGAAAAAGAATCGCGAAGTCGCCCGCTTCGACCATCGGATCGTTTCGCAAACGTCCCGCTATCTCTTCAACGATTCCTTTGGCTTCTTCCGCTTCGCTAGGGAATTGAAGGATGCGAGGTTGTTGCCCATTAGGGCGAGCGGCCCGCAACGTCTTGTCGTGGCGATGCGCATTGAAGACGATGAGCCGGTTCGCCATCTGCAATATGGCATCGGTCGAGCGGTAGTTATCTTCCAAACGAACGACGGTCGCTTCGGGCCAATCATTTTTGAAGTTGAGAATGTGACGGACTTCCGCGCCTCGCCATCCATAGATCGATTGATCGTCGTCACCCACGACACACAAGTTGCGGTGATCGATCGCGAGCGAGCGAATGATTCGGTACTGAGTCCCGTTCGTATCTTGATATTCATCGACGAGAATGTGATCGTATCGGCTGGCTTCCTCTCTTCGAACTCGGTCGTTTTCCGTCAGCAGCGTTTCGGCGCATACGAGAAGGTCGTCGAAATCGAACGCCGCTTGGAGCTTCAGTGCACGCTGATAACGTTTGTATCCGCTCGCAGCCAAATGTTCTTTGTCGGTGATCGCCGCCGAGTTGGCTTGTTCGGGGCGTATCCCAAGGTTTTTCCAAGTGCTAACGATATTGAGGAAGTCGCTCGGCTTGAGCATGTCTTCGTGTACCTTGATTTCACGAAGCACCGTTCGCGCGACACTTTCCGCATCGCTTCGATCGTAGATGGTGAACTTCTCTGGATACCCAAGCTCTTTGGCGTGTCGTTTCAAGATCTGGACGCAGTGCGAATGAAACGTTCCGATAACTGGGCGCAATGGCGCGGGTTGACCGCGACGGACCCGTTTCGGAAGCTTCAGCTGATGCGAGACACGCTCGTGCATTTCCTGGGACGCTTTATTAGTGAACGTCACCGCCAGAATGCGATCGGCTCGTGTCCCGTGGCGAATCAAGTTCGCAATACGGAACGTGACCACACGCGTCTTTCCTGTCCCTGCCCCTGCTAGCACCAGCAAAGGACCGGAAAGGGTGTCGACCGCGTTTTGCTGGGGGGGGTTCAGTTCTGCCATGGGAGCCAATGTAGCGGACGGAGTCGAAGCCGAAAGTCCAGTTTTATGGACTCCCTTACCCTCCGCAGAAACGGTAAAACTACCGGGATCGTTAGGGAGGGCGGGGTCGTCGGGGCGGACCGCTACGCGTTCCCTATTGTGTGGATCTCCAGTTCGCCGCATGAAGCTTCGCCGCAACAAACTCCAGAGAGGGACCTTGCTATGTTGATACGAGTCGGAATCGTGGGAGCCTCAGGGTACACAGGGCTCGAGGCGATCGAATGGCTGCTGGAGCATCCCCATGTTCAGATCACCGCTGTCACGAGCCGTCATCCAAACGGTTATATGCTCGGAGACCTATATCCGCATCT
Organism: Pirellula sp.; assembly: GCA_025459245.1. GTDB lineage: Bacteria > Planctomycetota > Planctomycetia > Pirellulales > Pirellulaceae > JBKCUI01. The sequence goes on along the minus strand of JALOQZ010000215.1, from coordinate 5,598 downwards.
CATGGGTAGATTGCGGCTGCCATTGGAGGATGCGACACCGGAACAATTGGCTTCGAGATGTGACGTGGTCCTCTCCTGCTTGCCGCACGGCGCCTCAGCTAGGCGCTCGATCGAGCTTCTCAACGCGGGATGTAAAGTAATCGATCTTTCAGCTGACTTCCGATTGAGCTGCCCGACCCTTTATGAAAAGTGGTACGGTGAAAAACATCCCGACCCACTCAGGCTTGGCGTTACCCCCTATGGGTTGCCCGAACTCTTTGCTGACGCCATCCCAAAGGCGACGCTCATCGCTAATCCCGGATGTGTTGGAACAGCAGCCGTTCTCCCGCTTGCTCCACTAGTCAAAGAAGGCTTGATCGAATGCGATGACATCATTATCGACTGCAAATCGAGTGTGAGCAGCGAGGGAAGAGCGTTGAGAAAGGAAGGGCTGTATTGCGAAGCGGCAGAGAATACTTCGGTGCATGCGATTGGTAGCTCGCGCCATCAACCTGAGATTACCGACATCGTCAAGCGATACAGCGGCAAATCGATTCAGCTTTCTTTCACTCCCCATATCGTTCCTATGGAGCGAGGCGTGTTGGTGACGTCCTATGTGAAGCCGACCGGGAGCGTTTCAACCAATCAAGTTCGAGAGTGCCTCCTTGCCTACTACCACGAATCTCCGTTCGTGAGAGTGGTCTCCCATCTGCCCGCGACTCGCTACATCGCTCGCACCAACTTGGTCGATATCGCTGTAAGGGAGAACGGCCCTCGCATTACGATCCTTTCCACCCTCGATAACTTGGTGAAAGGTGGCAGCGGGGCCGCAATTCAAAATTTGAATCTCATGTTCGGGTTACCGATGACCACCGGGCTTTCCCGAGGCGTGTAGTCTCCCCTTTCACCCACCCTATCCGATTCCATCACCCACCCAGTCGAGTCCTACATTGAACGCGAATTTCTTTGAGCAGCTCCAGAAATCCCATTCCGAAGCAGGCCCCCTCGCTGCTGCCAAGCATTTGGTCGATGAGATGAGGCGTCAAAAAAGATATCCCGAGCTATTCGAAGCGCTAAAGATGTACCATCGCGTCGAGCTCGGGCTCCCTGCCGTTCAAACCGATTTGACCGGGAAGGCTGCGAATACGAATTTGCTCGGGGATCCCGTCCAAGACCAGTTAGACAAGCGTCTCATCGAATCTTGCAAAGAGGTTGGAACTGCCTTGCTTGAGCAAGGTGCATTGCAAGAAGGCTGGATGTACATGCGAGCCGTCGGCGATCGGGAAGCGGCAGCCAAGGCGCTCGAGGCTGTAGAGCCGACACAAGAGAATTTGGACATGCTCCTCGCCTTGCTCGTTCAGGAAGGTGTTGATGTCAAGCGTGGTACGCAGCTCTCGCTCGCAATGCGAGGTACATGCAATACCATCACGATGATGGATAGCGTTATCGCCATGCGGGGGCGGGCCGATCAGCAAGCGGCAGTCGGGGTACTCGTCGAGCATGTTCATCAAGAGTTGCTCGAGAGTGTTCGTGCTGATTTGCAGCGGCGCGAGAAGTGGACTTCGGAACATCCCGATGCTAAGGAGACGAGCATCGAAAAGCTTCTTGCCAGCAGACCTGGGTTGCTGAGGGATGGCACGTACCATCTTGACACGACCCATCTCGCGTCGACGATTCGATTCGCTCGCATTCTCGATGAAGAGCGAGTGCTGCGGCTTGCACTCGATATTGCCCAATATGGTCGGCAGTTGCACGCCCAGTATCAGTATCCGAGCGATGAACCCTTTGCCGACTTGTACCCCATGTCGATCGCCTTGTTCAAAGCTCTCCTCGGAGAGCAAACCGACGGGGCCGTACGAATGTTTCTTCAAAAAGCCGAAAGTCTCGATCCGCAGGAACATGGAACTGTCGCAATCGAGACCTACGCCGACCTGCTGACGAGGATCGGACGTGCAGGCGAGGCGATGCAATTCTTGATCAAGAAAATGCCGCGAGGAATGAGACCCTACGGGATCGCCCCGTCACTCATCGAGCTTGCCGAGCTTTCCGGTGACTACCAAGCCATGATGAACCATGCTCGAGAGCGGCTGGACGATGTCGGATTTGCTGCCGCCCTGCTCCAGCAGGCGACCGCCGCTAAGCCGGCTGCTCTTTGATGCAAATCACCAGATAATCGGGATTTACGGCGAACCGGCGGGCTGGGCAAAACGTAACGGCCGATGCGAGTGACGTTGTTGAGGAATTTATTCTCGATATACTGCCTCGCCTTGCCGTATTTGTTGGATGGTTCTAGCCAAACGGAAACCTTATGACGGAAACGACGACCAGTGCAGTGCCCATGATCGAGGCCGATGGATTGTCCAAGTTCTACGGTCCATTTGCCGCGGCTCGGGGAATCTCATTCAAAGTCAACAAAGGTGAGCTGGTGGCTTTTCTCGGCCCGAACGGGGCGGGAAAAAGTACGACCATGAAAATGCTGACCGGATACTTGGCCCCCAGCGAAGGGGTCGCTCGCATCGCCGGACATGACATGTTCCGCGATCGCATTGCAGGTTCAAATCGATTGGGATATCTCCCTGAAAATGGACCTCTTTACCCGGACATGACTCCTTTTAGCCTGCTGAGCTTCTTCGCCGACGCGCGGGGACTTGCCGCCGATTACAAAAAAAACCGTATCGAGGCGGTAATCGAACTTTGCGACTTGAAGTCGGTGGTTCACAAAGCCATCAGCAAGCTCTCGAAGGGGTTTCGCCAGCGGGTTGGCATGGCGCAAGCCCTGCTGCATGAGCCTGATGTCCTCATTCTCGACGAACCGACCGCCGGTTTGGACCCGAACCAAATTCGAGAAGTCCGGAATACGATGCGAAAGCTCGGGGAAACCAAAACGATCTTGCTCTCGACCCACATTTTGCAAGAGGTCGAAGCGATGGCGTCTCGCGTCATTATGATCAATGAAGGACGAAAAGTTTTTGAGGGAAGTGTAGCGGAGCTGAAGGAGATCAAGGGAGATCTCGCCGAAGCGTTCCACAAACTGACCGGGGCCGCCGCCTAAGGCTCCGTCCCTCCACCGAGTTCTTTCGGTGGATTCCGCTTCCTTTTGTCGAACGATTGCCGCCTAACCTCAACGGGCTTTCCAAGTGCAATATCGACGGTTAACGACAACACATAATCAGTAGGACCGATTGCCGTGACACTTACTTACGTTCTAACTGCTCTGATTAAACTGCTGGTCTTGGATCTTGTCTTTCTCGGCGTCATCCTGGCGATCATTATGACGCTGGCGATCACACGTCGAGTTGGCTACGCCGTTCTGAAGCGAAATTTCTACGGTTACTTCTCAAATCCAACCGGCTATGTTTTCCTCTGCTTGTTCGTTTTGTTAACGAGCATGGCTGCCTTCTGGCCTCATGAGTTCTTCAGCTCCAACTTGGGGACACTCGGACAACTGAACAAATGGTTTACCTACATCATGCTCTTCTTTATCCCTGCGATCACGATGAGCATATGGGCTGAAGAACGCCGCCAAGGGACAGACGAGTTGCTCCTCACGCTCCCTGCAGATGATTTCGATATCGTCATCGGAAAGTATGTGGCGGCGGCAGCGATTTACTCGGTCTCGCTTCTCTTCTCTCAGTTTTCCACGTTCATCGTCCTCGCATTGCTAACGCAAGGTGAAATCGATACAGGGCTCTTCTTCACCAATTACGTCGGTTACTGGTTCATTGGATTGGCGATGATCGCAATAGGAATGGTCGCGTCCTTCCTCACCAACAATTTGACCGTCGGGTTTATTCTAGGTGCCTTGTTCAATGCACCGTTGGCATTCGCATTCAAAGCGGACACGATCGCTGATCGGTCGATCGCCAGAGAGATTAAGAACTTCAGCGTACCGGAGCGATTTGACGACTTCGGACGAGGCGTTTTGAGTCTTTCTAGTATTTCTTACTTCATCTTGGTCGCGGCCTTTGGTCTCTACCTCTGTATGATCTTGATCGGAAAGAGGCACTGGAGCGGTGGACGCGATGGTAACCAGCGGCTTGGCCACTATCTAATCCGACTCGCTGCTATCGCGGTCATCGGTATCGCTGGTACGCTGCTTTTTCAAAACAATGACAAGCGGATCGACGCGACCGAAATGAAGGTCAGTTCCATTTCACCCGTCACCGAAGAGTTAATCGCTTCGCTGGGTAAAGATCGCGAAATCGTCGTCGATGCTTATCTCTCAGCTGACGTTCCTGAGGAGTACGCGAAGATCAAATACCAGGTGATCTCGCTCTTGAAGGAATTCAAATCGGCTGCCCAAGCTGCGAATGTGACGATGCAGCTTCGAATCTACGATTCCATCCAACCATCGAGTGAAGAAGAAAAGCAAGCAGAGCAACAATACGGGATCGTACCGCAAACGATTCGAGTGCGCGAGCGAGGTACTTACTCTGATCAGCCGATCATGCTCGGAGCTGCGTTCCGCAGTGGGCTGCAAAAAGTTGTGATACCGTTCTTCGAGCCCGGTGTACCTGTGGAGTACGAATTAGTCCGTTCTCTCACCACCGTATCCAAACCGGCTCGCAAAAAGCTCGGGGTTTTGAGCACCGAAGCGAAGATGATGGGTGGCTTCGATATGCAAAGCATGCAGTCGATGCCGCAACAACCGATCATCGATGAATTGGCAAAGCAATACGAAATTGTGTCGGTCAACGCGGCTTCACCGATCGACATCGAGAAATTGGATGTACTTCTCGCGGTCCAGCCATCTTCTCTTTCGCCTGAAGACATGACCAATTTCATCGACGCAGTGAAATCGGGCTTGCCTACAGCGATTTTTGAGGACCCCGTTGTCGCATTGGAGCCGATCATCGGCACCGGCGATCCAAAACAAGCGGGTGGACCGATGGCTATGTTCGGAGGAGGCGGAGCCCAGCCCAAGGGGGACATGCGACCGCTGTGGCGCGAACTCGGTCTGGAAATTCCCGGTCGTCCTGGTGCAATGGGCTTGCTCGCTCCGGACCTCTGTTGGCAAGAGTACAACCCTTATCCAGTTCTGGCGGAAACGTCCGAGGCAAGCGATCTTTGGATTTTCGCCCGCGAAGAAGCCCCTGGAGCGGAAGGTGCTTTCAATAGTGAAAACGAAATCAGCAAAGATCTTACCGAGCTCATGTTCCTTTATTCAGGGGTCATTCGACCTTTGCCTGAATCCGAATCCAGCGTGGTTGTTACGCCCTTGGTGCAGACAGGCCTGAAAGCGGGAACCATCACTCAGCAGGACTTGAATAGTATCGAAAGATCCGGTCTCTCCCGAGCCACCGAAACGAAGCTCCGGCTCGGTGAAAGCACGGGGGCTCAAGTGCTGGCGGCGTGGATCGAAGGAAAGTCGTCCGGAGCGACGGATGCCAAGTCCGACGAAAAGAAAGACGAAGCAAAGAAGGACGAAGAGAAGAAAGATGGAGAGGCCCCTGCAGAGCCTAAGTCCGAGAAGCGATCTATCAAGGCGGTTTATGTCGCCGACGTCGATTGCTTGACCCGCACCTTCGTCGATATCCGAAACCGTCCTCAAATGTTGGAGGATATCAAGTTCCAATTCCAGAACATCACCTTTGTTCTCAATGCGATCGATGTGTTGGC
>JALOQZ010000214.1 GCA_025459245.1 Pirellula sp. | reverse complement strand
CAAACGCTTTCCAAAACAGTTGCCCCCGAAACGCGTCGATTACTGCATGGGTCCAAAAGCTTGGATCCATGGAATGTTCCTGGCTTTGCTGGTGAATGGCATCGAGCGTGTCGAGTTCAACGATAGGACACCCCAGTCCGTAGGCCATCGCTTTGGCAGTCGCGACTCCCACGCGCAAACCGGTAAACGAGCCCGGGCCGGTTAACAAAGCGATGCAATCGATTTCCGATACCGATATGCCGCTTTGCTTCAGCAACTCGCGAACGGCCGGGGCCAGCGATTGGGCTGATCCGATATCGTCGGGCAAGGTGATGGACCGAACCGAATTTGGATCGCCTGAAAGATCAACAATCGCAACCGAGCCCGATTTGCCGCTTGTCTCCAACGCTAACAATACGCTCACGAGCTGCTCAGCAGTTCTGCAAAGGTTCGAACCAACGTCCCGCTACCACCAGCGTCGCACCAAGCCTTGGGGCTATCCAAAAATGCAGGGCCAGCAATGTCGATGTGGGTCCAAGGAATCTGTTGGACAAACTCCTCGAGGAACTTGGCGGCTGTGATCGCGCCACCCCAACGTCCCTCGCCCACGTTCTTGATGTCGGCTACTTTGCCCGCAATCTGCTCCGAGAAGAAACTGTGCATCGGGAGAGGCCACACAAACTCTCCGCAGCGATCGGCCGCGGATTGAATCTCCGTCTGCCATTCCACCGCGTTGGTCATCAATCCCGAGATGTCGTTTCCTAAGGCGACGCAGCAAGCTCCCGTGAGGGTCGCGAAGTCGACTATCTTCGACGGAGAGAATCCGGCTGCAACATCGAGGCAATCGGCCAGCACCAATCGCCCCTCCGCGTCGGTATTATGGATCTCGATCGTCTTGCCACTGCGCGCGGTGAGCACATCCCCCAGCTTGAACGCATCGCCTGAAACTAAATTCTCGACCAATCCCATGACCGCGACGAGATTGCAGCGCGCTTGAAGCCTCGCTGCCGCTTGCATGATCCCCAGCACCGTAGCGGCTCCAGCCATATCGCATTTCATGGTGAGCATTCCATCGGTAGGCTTGATCGAGTATCCGCCGCTGTCGAAGGTCACTCCCTTGCCGACCAAAGCAATAGGTGCAACCGATGGTTCTGCGCCGCGATATTGAAGGATGACCAAGCGAGGTTCTTTGACGGAGCCTCTGGCAACACCGAGCAGCGAGCCACATCGTTCGCTTTCCAGCTTGGCTTTATCCCAAATCTCAATGGAAAGTTGATACTGCTGCGCGACGCTTTGGGCGGCCTCTGCAAACGATTCGGGGTACAGATAGTTGGGAGGAAGGTTTACAAGTTTGCGGGTTAAGTTGACCGACTCGCCGATGGCAAAGCCCTTTCGAATGTTCTCCTCTTGAAGTCCGTGCCATTCCAGCGTCTCGGGCTGGAAGAGGGATTTCTCTTTGCGAAATAGGTCTTGCCCAACGCATCCGGCCATTGCGCCTGCGACGGCAGCTCGTTCGATTTCGCCGGCTCCGGTGAAGCCGACCAGGCGAACGATTTCTCGCGACTTGCTGGAGATCGCTTTCAAAGCGGCTCCGGCGGAGCGGTTGGCCGTAATGGCCTTCCAGTCGGATGGAGCCCCGATCCCGACCAATACGACTTGTTTAGCGGAAATCCCTGCAGGGGATTGGAGGACGGTTGTTTTGCAGGGCTTTGTTGAAATTTCTCCAGATTCGAGCAACCGGCTCAAAAGTCCGCCCGTCGCTTGGTCCGCCTCCGTGATGTGCGTGGCGGTTCGCCAATTCTCCGGGGTCGCGAGAACGATCGCGTCGCAGGGGGAACCGAGCCAATTCGAAAGAGAGAGCACGCACTGCATAGAACACCAAAACGGTCACTGGGGAAGAATCAAAAACCTACCGATCCGCTGCAGGGCATTCGCCCCAAGTTTGACTCGCTAACGCCATCAAACCATGCGATGGAATCCAGCGCATTACCTTTGGTAGATCGGAAGGAAGTGATACTTTACCGACAGACTGAGAATCGCTAAAGCCGTGCAATAAACCTTCCCTGCGTTTTGCTCTTCTCCGCTCGAGGAATTCCAAGCTCCATCGGCTTGCTGTTTGTCTAGCAGCAGTTTTCGAACAATTTCTTCTGCCTCTTCGGCTGCTTTTCCACCCCGTTGGTGCATGCCTTGTGCGTAGTAATACACACCGTACAAAACGAATCGGTCAGCCCAAGTAGGCGGATGCTCCTGCAACCACTCTGTCGCACCTTGAACCAACTCCGACTCGTATTCACCGCAAACTTGCATGGCCAGCAGTCCGGCGGAAGTCATCGAAAAGGTGGGGTTATCGTTATGGGCTTCGTAGGAAAAACCATTCTTTCGAACTTTCGGAACTCCGCTTGCATCGACCGGCGAGGTGTAGGAACGGACCAAGTAACCGATGGCTTCGTCGATCGTTTCGGACGGAACTTCGAGACCATCGTTTTTGGCGCTTCGAAGCGCCATGACTTGCCAAACCGTGACTGAAAGATCGCTGTCCGCCGCATCGGGTGTGTAACGCCATCCACCTTTGGCATACCCCGGTTTTCGAATCTTCTGACTGCGAACGATCAAATCGATCGCCTTCTGGCAGCTGTCATGAATCTTTTCATTCATGTTGGGGTCGATACCCATCCCCAGCATCTCGGTCAGCATCAACGTCACGATGCCATGTCCATACATGCGTGAACCGTCGCTTGCACCGAAGTACCCGGATCTGTCCTGCCGGCTTTCTCCGAGCAAGTACTCGAGCGATTTCCGCATCGCGAGTCCCTCTGGAGTATTGTCAACCGGCTGGTGACCGACGGCGGCCATGGCCATGACCGCCATAGCTGTCATGGCATTGTCGTGGCCTCGATCGACGATGGCACCGCTACTCTTTTGTTGGCTTAGCAAGAAAGCGATACCACGCTGAACCGATTCGTCTGTCTCGTTGGGCCGCATGCGATCCGCGTTTACAATCGTTTGCGGAGACTCGTCTTGGGCGGATACCGCTCCGATAGGTCCACCGATCGAAATCGAAAGGTAGAGGATTGAAGCGACAAGCAAGCCCCAATGCTGGAAGTTTCGCCTCTCAGGAAGCTTGAATCGCATATTGTGTGATTTCATGAAGCAAGCAGCGCAGGTGATTTCGTGAGGCAACAGGGGATTTCGTGAGGCAATAGGTAGCGATCAATCTCGGCTACCAAATGGGACGGGAGTGAAGGTGCCGTCATTCTCCTCTGCAATTCTTTCGAGCGTTTGATATCCGACAACACTGTGCAATAGGACGGTATGGATCGGGACCGCAACCTCGTATCCGTTCTCGGTGCGAACTCGATTGTAAGCTCGTAGCTCCAACACGGTGTTGTCCATGATTTCGCCATCAGATAACAAAAAGATGGCGTCTGGCTCCAGCGATAGGGCCATGGCGAGGGAAGAGGCTGGGTATGTGTTGCTCCCTAAATCCAAACTGCGGAGCCAATTTCGAACTCGACGTATGGATTTAGGTATCGCCGTAAGAAAAGTACCTCGAGGCGGTGGTAAGTCGAACATGGGATGCGGAGTGCTGTCGAAGCTAATAACAAAAAACTCTTGATCAGCCGAAAGGCTTTTCAGGGCGCGTTCTAGTTCAATACAGAGCGCTTCCCAACGCGGGCCTCGCATCGAACCCGATGAGTCGATGACAAAAACAAATCGATTCCCCGAAGCTTCCGCGCCAAAGAATCTCGCCTTCGATTCCCCCTCCGTCTTTTGCGAAGCCTTTTCCTCGGCGTCTTTGCTTCCGGCACTTGCACCGGACGCTTGACGCACCTCCGAGCTATCGAATGAAGTCACTGGGGACTGATTCAACTCCACTTGGACGGTCGTATCGACGGTGGGGGTCGTGATATCGACTGGTTCGACCGGTTCCTCTGCAAGCTCCGGCTGGACCGACTCGAGATCGAGCATCGCGAGCTCCTCCGAATCGGACTCGGTCGAGGAAGACATGGAGATCACCAAGTCGTCGCCCGAGTTTCCTTGACCGCCGATCAATAGGGCGGCGAGGGCCAAGCAGGCGCTAATATGAAACAGGAAGCTGACCAAGAACGCGATCCAAGAATGGAGCGAGGGTGGACTTCTATCATGCTGATGGGTGTTCATGATTCGCGCTATCGCTTGGAAGCCGAACTGCGTTCTGGTCGAGGGATAAAGCGGTAGGTCCCGAGGTTCTCGGCGGCAACACGCTGCATCGACGCAGCGTATTCCTCAAGAAAAAAATGGATGACATGGATCGGCACCCGAGGCTCCCCCACCGTGAGTATATCGGTGGACCGGTTGGATTGTCCAAGGTGTTTTGGGACGTCGACGCGAGTATCCCCGTCAAAGAGCAAGAAAACACCGTCCGGCTGCATTTCAATGGCGAGGTCCAAAGCGTCATTGGGGGGGAGTCCTTCCTTTTGAATGGTGCAGCGCGCCATCCATCGCAACGCCTTTTCTACGTTGTCCGGGGTCGCAGCGACCGGAAACTCCTCGGGCATGCCGGGGCTGAACTCGAGCCTCTCAACTTCTTTTCCAAAGAAGAGGATGGAAAACCGTTGCGTGGGTTTCATGCTCTTTAGCGATCGGGTGATCTCCTGTTTGGCAAAGTCAAATGCGTTGTCTCGACGCATACTGGGAGAACAATCCACGATGTAGACAAAGGTGTTGCCGGTCGCTTTCACGCCAAAGAAATCCGCGCCCGGTGCTAGCTTTTTGCCTGGAGTCGAGACGGTGCGAGCTTGGAGGGCTTTCGTGACTTCTTGACTGCTTTTCTGCTGGGAAAGCAGGGGGCCGGCCAAATCGACTTCGGCAATGTTTGGGTCTGGTAGGTCGGGAATACTCGGATCAATGAGCGGAGAATCGACCGCAGGGGCCTCTAGGGGCTCTGCTTCCAGTTCGCTGGGCGATTCCATCGGTGTCTCAAGGAGCACCTGCTCGGATTCGACCGTCGCCGAAACGATTGCCAAAACCTGTGGCTGGCTGATCTGCTGAATGACGACCAAGCTCAATACGAGGACTGCGGCGGCATGGACTGCGGCGCTGATCCAAATATGCGAAGCACGCCACCATGTTGGCTTCGAACGGCGGGAGCTCTCCCCCTCGTTCCGCATCTCGAAGAGCACTGTTTCTTCTTCATCTTGTTCAGAATTTTCTTCGCTGTGTTCTTCACTGTGTTCTTCAGTTGCTCTTTCTGGGGAAAGGGCATCGGAACCCTTGAAAGCATGTTCCGTAGGAACTGGGTCGGTCGGCTCCGTCTCTTCTCTCTGCCGGATCGCTGCTTCCACGGCAGCCCAAGGAGACGGAGTTGTTGGGGAATCGATCTCAGGGGAAGGCAAGAAGGAGTGGAAGACTGGTGGGGAACCGGCGTCGAGAGGGGGGACGGGGAGATCGAGCAAGTCTCGATATTGTCGAAACCAGTTCTCCAAAGACTCGCGGTTTCCATCTTCGGCTTGGCGCAAAGCAGATTGGAGCATCTGAGCGGCTGCATGATACAAGGCAGCTTGTTCGCGGAAACGAAGGGTTTCCAATGCTAATTCGGCTTGCGCAAGCAATGCGTCATCTCGGGCGTGACTCATGGCATTGGCTCGGGCTTGAGGGCGTATACCGTGGGCGAACAAGTCACCCACATTCCCTCGTATCATGTCGCGAAGAGAGGAATGCGTCAAGAAATTGGTTTGGCGCTAAACCCTATCCAAAACCATTAGCCGTTCTGGCGCTAGCCGCGGTTTCCTAGAGCCTAGCTGAAATCCATTAGCCGCTCTGGCGCTAGCCGCGGTTTCCGATGGCTTTAGGGTAGCCTTTTAGTCGTTGGGTGGCTGAACTCAGTCGTTGAGTGGCTGGGTCGTTCGAAGGTAAGCCATCAAATCGCTGACTTGCTGGGTGGTCAGCCCATCGAGTAATTTCTCGGGCATGATTGATAGTCCCTGTTGTTTTCGACTGACGATCGCGGACTTGTCTATTGTTTGTGATTGACCGTCGAGACCTTTGAGTACGAGTTGTTCGTCGGTTTCGGATTCGACAAAACCGGTGGCGGTGGAGTCGTCGTCGAGGATGAGGACGATCGTCTGATACCCTTCGCGTATTTCCAAGCTTGGGGCGATGATATTTCTCAGAAGTGTTTTGAGCTGATCGCGTTGGTAGCCGGTAAGATCGGGGCCAATACCTCCACCATCATCAAAGAGTCTGTGGCAGCGCCCGCATTGAACGCGGTAGACTTTCTTCCCTTGGTAGGGATCACCGGTCAACGCATCGATCTGCTGAATCGCCTTCTCCGCCGCTTGGTCGGCGCTAACCAGATTCATCCCAGAAGGAGCCGGGTATCTTTTGTTGATCGCCATTTGCAGCGATTCATTTTCAATCCATCGCATAGCGCGTTGGGCATCAAGAGGCAGGGTATTGGCGTCGACTTGATTCTTATCGCATGCGTCGAGCCACTGTTGAGTCCAGTTCGCACGCCGTGCTAGTGTCGCGCCGGCGATGGATCGACTCTCATCGGAAAGCCCGGGCCAAACTTTCAAGATGGTCTCTGCCACGTTGGGACTGTCGAACCCTGCTAGGGCCGCCAATGCCGCTTGCTGAGCAAGCCCATCGGCAGGTGTTCGCTGCACTTCCTCGAGCAACGCGGGTAAGAAAGCGTCGATACGAAGCTCACCTCCCAATCGGATCAGTGCAACGCGTTGTTCCGATTTGGCCTTGGTGTTTTTGAGAATCGCCAGTCCCTCTTCGATGGCTGCAGGATCTTCGCGTCGGATGGCAAGCGGTAAGGAGGGAACTCCGAGACCAGCCAAAGCATCGATGACAGCGCTGGGAACGCTCTTCAAAGATCGGTTTTGGAAGGCACGCTCGAATGCTTCGATCGATTTGCTCGCGGAGTCGACGCTCGGTGTTCTTGCAAAGCGTTCCACCAACCGAGGAAAGAGAAATTGTGCTACCCAAGGCTGGCGATCGATGTTGGGTGAGGCCAGGATCGGGGCAATGGTCTTGATGGGATGGTCCGCATGCACCTCGATGGCCCACCAAATCAAGTGAGGGAGAAAGAGATCGTTCGCGGGGAAGGCATCGGTCCACATCGGGGTGATCAAGGCCAGTGATGTTGGCAGCGGCAATCGCTTGGCTGTGCATGCGATTTGGCAGAGGACTCGAACGTCGGTTTCGCGAGAAGCCAACTGCTGGACGGCTTCCACAATGGGGGCCGACAGCTTATTGCTATCCCCCAGCAGTCGGATCAACCAACGGCGAACATCAGGGTTGGAATGGTTGATCCAGCGGCAGATTTGCTCTGTCGGGAGCGTTGAAGCGGGCGCAGCGTTCTCATTCGGAATCGTCCCTGGGATCCAGCTGCAAGCGTGGATGGTCCAGAGAAGCTCCAACGCGATGTTCCCTTTTCTGGATTCGAGAGCCGTAGTTAGAGTCTTTTGCCACTGGTCTCGTTGGGGGTGAGCAGCGATCCATCGCCTCGCTTGATCGCGTTGCCATCGGATCGGGCTTTGAAGCTGTTTCATCGCATCATCGAGAGTTGCTAAAGGGGACGGTGTCGCGTCGGAGTTGCTTTGGTTGCGAACAAGTCGATACACCCGACCTCGCTCCTTGTCGAGCTGACCTGTATGTGCATAGATGTGTGCAACTTGAAAGTCATACCAATCGCAGACGTAGACACCACCATCGGGACCTTCGGTGATCGCGACGGGGCGAAACCATTTGTCGCTGCTGGAGACGATATCTCGGATATCGTTGGTCGAGTAAGTGGCGCCGTCGGGGGCCAGCTCTGTTTCGATAAGCTTGCCGTGCAGAGGATCGATGGCGAACATGCGAGGGGAACGGTCGTCGTTCCAATGGCGATCGAGCATGAACATGGCATGGGTGAATCGCTGGATCGGCGGGTGTTTCATCGGCATCAAATAGCCGAATGCGTAGGGGTTGGAAAGGCTGCCATGCTTTGAAAAGCCTTTGCGGTAGTATCCACCCTGGAGGTAATGGAAGCCTCGCGTATCACCACCATTGTGACCTGAGAAGATGTCTCCTCCGTCATCGAATGCGACGCCGAAGGCGTTGCCGCCACCTTCGGCAAAGACTTCGTACTTGCGCAACTGTGGATGGTATCGCCAGATCGCTTGTCCCATAGTGCTGATGGGTTGATCTGCGGAGCCGAATCGCTTGACTTGCCCCGTGACCGTGCTGCCTTGGGCGGCGTAGAGCCAACCGTCGGGGCCCATACAAAGGCTGTTAACGACAGAGTGGGTGTCTTCAAGTCCAAAGCCTTCGAGGTGGATCTCAGGAGGTCCGTCTGGAGAAAGGTTCTTGTCTTTGTCTGGATAGAAGGTGAGGTAGGGCGGATTGAGAACCCAAAGTCCATCGGGGACGGGTGCAACTGCGGTTGCGATATTCAAGTTATCGAGGAAGACGTGGTGGGTCTCGTACTTGCCATCGCCATCGCGGTCTTCGTGAACAGAGACTCGATCGATCCCTTCGACACCACCAAGTCCGGGTGGCTCTGGCTGTTTGTCGTACACGATGCGCCAATAGGCATCGCGGCTTTGAGGCTTCAGTCCCGCTGGTTCAGGGTATTGCCGGTACTCCATCAGCCACATGCGGCGCGCGTCGTCGAAAGTGGCCATCAAGGGTTGGCGAATCAACGGTTCGTGCAGCACCAAGTCCCAGCGGTAGCCATCGGGGATTTGAAAACTGGGAAGAACAGCATCGGGCGCGAGCGCGGCGGTTGGATCACCTCGGTCGTTCGCAGTTTGAGCGAAGGACTGCAAGCCATCGAGCGGCATTGTGAATGCGGTCGCGAGGAGGATGCGGCGAGTCCAAGCATGGAGTGCGCGAAAGTTCATAGCGAATCGGAGGGCTGGAGAGACGTAGGGTTCGATGGCGGGGGGGCGACGACCTTCCATTCTAATGCAAGAAGAGAGCAAGTACGGCATCAGGATTCTCGAATTGAGACAGGTTCCGCCAATCTGATGCGCTAGGGAACTTCATGAACCATCCATCCGTCTAGGCTTGCGCAAGCGATTCCCGGGGAATCAGTTTGGTTTCACTAGTTTGTTGTTTTTGGCACGTCGATTGCATCAATTCACGACGTAACGAAAAAAGAGATGAACCGGTAAGTAAGAAACGAATCGGTGCGACGAACTAGAGACAGGTGGTTTGTTGTAACAAAGGAACAGAGAAATGATCACGCACACGCAAATGAAAATGGTGGGATGGAGATTGGGAGCAGCGACTCTCGCTTTGGGATGGTTCGGGGCCGGGTCAGTGGAGGCTCAGCAAGGGCCGGCAATTGCTTATCCGGTGAACAGTTGGTCGTTTACCGAGCGATCTAGTACGGTGGATGAAGGTTTTATGCGAGGACAAGCTTCGATCATCGGTGCCGTTGGCGAGCTTTCCTACATGAATAGTTTGGCCGCTATCAACTACCAAGAGGCACAGAGGCGAGCGATCGACAACAGCGTTGCGTATACCAAGGCTTACTTCGAACGTCGTGAGTTGAGAGAGGAATTTGTACGGCGTTATGGTAGCAAACCCTTTGTCGGTGAAGCTCGACGTCGCATGGTGGAGTATTACCAACCAAAGAAGCTTTCTGCTTCGCAATACAATCATGACACTGGCGTCATTACTTGGCCACATATTTTGCGGCAGCCGCAGTATGCACCTTTGAAGAAGGAAATCGATTCCATCTTTGCAACCAGGAACTGGGAGAACAGCGGTAGTGGTAGTCCTACTCAGTTGCAAGTTGCCCAGCTAGTGAAGTCCCTAGCAGCGTTGCTTCGAGAGAATTTGCTAACGATGTCGGCGGAGCAATACGTGGAGGCGCAAGAGTTCTTGCGGTCTGTAGATGCTGAGGCCAAGTTGCCTGTGATTCAAAAAGTCGAACAAGCAGCTGCACCGGTAGAATTTCCTGGCGTTGTTACAACACCGGTGGAACCAAAGCCTGCTGAGGGTGCTCCAACTAAGACTGGAGCAGCCGATGGTGCCGGCGCGGGGGAAGCTAGCAAAGACACCAATGCGGCAAATAGTCGATCGGAGAATCAGGTCAAGTTGGTGAGTGTTCAAAAACTAGATATTTAGTAACGATCGGAAACGTTCTCTCTCTAGCTTTTTGGTAGTGTGTGTGGGGTTAGAGAGAGAAAAGGCTGCCGAGGAGTGGTTTTTGCAAGAAAGCCACTCCTCGGTTTTTTTATGTGCCGTGTATTCGCTGTTTTCTGTAGTAGCCGTTTTCCAAACGGCGTTCTATGTAGAAACCGTTCTCCGAACGGTATTCTCTGAACTGCATTCTCTGACCTAGAGCCTATCCGAAAACCATCGAAAGCCGCGGCTAGCGCAAGAGCGGCTAATGGTTTTCGGATAGGCACTTAGCGTAACAACAACGTGCTCGTGCTCAGTGAAGCGGTGCTCGTGCTCAAGTCGAGGCAATGGAGAGACTTCATTGCAAAAGAAAACCCACGAGGATGGGAGCTGTTGCTCAGCCTCGCGGGTGGTGGTTTTTGATGGCGTTCGGAGAACGCTTGGTGGAGTACCGTTCGGAGAACGGTTCGAACATAGAACGCCGTTTGGAAAACGGCTAATACCTACGGAACACCGTTTGGAAAACGGGTATTACATGGGGCGCTTGAAGCTAAGGGTGGCCTTGATTTCGACTTGCTCGCTTACCTTGGGCACACCGTACTTCATGCCCCATTTGGTTCGGTCGAGTTTGAAATCCGCCTTGAGGAT
The DNA here is from genome assembly GCA_025459245.1 of Pirellula sp. Taxonomy (GTDB): domain Bacteria; phylum Planctomycetota; class Planctomycetia; order Pirellulales; family Pirellulaceae; genus JBKCUI01. The sequence goes on along the minus strand of JALOQZ010000214.1, from coordinate 357 downwards.
AACTTCGGTATCGGTGACTTCGACCTTGTAGGGGACTTGTTGCTCGACGGTCTTTCCGAGCATCGTCATCTTTCCGGTGATCACCCCTTCCTCTTCGTTTGGTTCGATCTTGGTCGATTCAAATGTGATCGTGGGATTTTTCTTGACGTCGAAGAAGTCGGGGTTTTTCAAGTGATCGGTGAGCTTCGCATCGTCAGAGAAGAGGCTATCGGCTTTGATCTCGATCTTTAGAGTGCTCTTCTCGGGTGCTTCCCAATCGACTTTGGATTCGGCACTGAACTCCTTGAACCCACCGCTATGGGATGACTTTTCAGCAGGTTTGCTACCGACGAATTCAATCTTGGACTTTTGCTTATC
>JALOQZ010000213.1 GCA_025459245.1 Pirellula sp. | reverse complement strand
TATTGATGAGCGCCCATGCAAGATCCTCCAGCACAATCTTTGCATCGGAGTCGCGTCTATATACATCTAAGACATAATCTAGTTCGTCGCGGCTGGGAAACCGACATAACGTCGAACGATAAAGTGTGGACGCCGCGTTCTCCATTGTCGCGGAATTGCTGACGTCGGAAGCCAGTCGCTGCACCAAGCCTTGCGAATCAATCAGTCGATTTCGAATCTGTGAATCATTCAATAGCAGTAACGATTGCCGCAAAGAACTGTCCGTTGATCGCTCACAATCGCAATCGGTCAAACGCTCCGGCTTGCCAAAAGCTCGCAAAATATCATGCCTCTTAGGCACCGATGGGTAAGTAACGGCGCGGGCCACAAATTGCCCCTCTGCCTTTACTCCTTTCGCCTCCGTCTGATTGTCGAATTGGTTCAAGGTTTGAGTTGCATCGGCCAATGCATCCTGCAAAACTTCTGCCATCAATCGACGGGGACCAAAGCCGGCGAACTGAGCGGCTCGCGATTCTTGAACTCGTGATCCATCGATAGCCAACGCACCGCGCCGAAACGCGCGGCTACTCAAGATTTCCCGCAATAGCGAGCGGGTGGAATACCCGCCCTCCTTGTAGCGCTCACGCAATACTTCGAGCAACTCTGGATTCGAAGGTGGATTCGTGCTGCGAAAGTCATCGATCGGATCGACTATCCCACGCCCAAACACATGAGCCCACAATCGATTGACGATGTTCCGTTCGAATTGCTCGTTTCCATTTACCAAAGAATCAACCAGAGTTTCGAGCGGATGGGGATTCGAAATTCCAACATTGCTACTCCCACTAGCATTCCCATTCAGTGGCCTTGCACTAATCATCTTCGCCAACCCTGGATGATAGATCTCCGGCTTCTTGTCCGACCATGAAATAATTTCGTCCCCGGTGATGACGTGCGTATCCAGTTTGTCGCGAGGGTCATATCGGTACAAAGAAAGCCGAAAGACCGTAGTAATCGTCCTGCGTCCATACATCGAACGGGTGGTTGTGACACTTGGCGCACTGCATGCGGATGCCAAGGAAAACTTGACCGACCGCCTCCGCCGCTGCGGTCGGGTCGCGATGGGTGCGATGAAAAGATGCCGCTGGTGATTCATATGTACTACCCATCGATGTTAGCATCTGCTTCATCATCGCGGGCAAAGGCGTATCCTCCTGGAAATGGTTGCGAAGCCACTCAAACCAGAGAGATACTCCTTTCTCACTCATCGCTTTGGGCTCGTTGCGCAATACATCGCTCCACTTCAAAGCGAGCAAGGAAGCATATTGCGAGTCCGACAATACACGATCGATCGCTCGGCTATCTCGGTCCTCAGATGGATCATCGAGGTAAGCAGATTGCTCGGCGATTGTTGGTAATCTTCCTAAAACAGTAAGATACAATCGTCGAATCCAAGTCTCGGGTGCAGCCTCCGGTTCGAGAACAAGGCCGAGCTTGGCGACCCGCGTGTCGATCGAATGGTCGATCCAGTTGGCCGCGAGATCTCCACCGGCGAAGGAATTACTAAAAGGGGGCGGCTGTGTCGGCTCAACGAAATTCAGGCGCAAAGCCGCATGACAGCCAAGAAAGAAAGCCGTGATCGTGGTGTCCATCGCGTAGTCGACTCGAACGCGAGCATCATCCGACAAATGAACACCAGACAACGATGTTACTTCCAGTTTCGTCCAAGGAGTAACATCGGACTCCGTCCCATCATCCCATCGAGCAACACAACGAATCGGGATAGTCTCGCGAGGATTGACAATCCAGCGTTCCCTGACAGCTCCACTCTCAGGAGTGAGAACGCTTTGCTGCTCAAGAGCCTGGGCGGACTCAACTACATCTAGTTCGATGCTGAGTAGCTTTCGGGAGCTCGAAGTTCTGTCGGTATCAACTTCACGTTTCGCCCCTTCGGAGATCCAGCGATGAAGATTCTTCCATTCGATCGAATCTGGACGGATTCGAAGTCCACCTTGATGAGCAATGGTCCCCGTCGGCTTGGCAAGCAAAAGACTGGAGGCAGGATCTGATGTGTCGATGCGACGACCCGATAAATCTTCCACAATCGATCGGTAGTCCAAATCGGGATCCTGCCCCTTGAGACTGAGCCGGAATCCACCTTTACCATAGAGACTGCCGTGGCAAGTGCCCGAATTGCAGCCGGCTTTAGTAAGGATGGCGGACACTTCTTCGGCGAACTCAATGCCTTCACCGATCATCGTCGCATTGGATAACGAATCCGCGTTCCCTACTACTTCTTCCGCCCGGATTGATTCGAAAGAGAAAAGAGCGATGAGGGCAACGAGCCATCCCTGCAAAATCGCCGAATCTGCGGCAAAGCGATGGAACACTGGCATGAGACTATCCATCTGTCGAGGGGTGGGGAATACAAGGCGGGGTTACAACCCACTATTCTAATCCAGCCGCCCCCTAGCGTCACTAACTGGTATTCATCCACGTGAACCGCATCGCTGGAGATGCTAAACTGGGAATCATCTCGATAGCCCCCTCTCCTTTCGGACGAAAACTCCTATGATCAAACTTCATCGACGATCTTTTTTTCTCAGCCAATTCGCTTCGATCGCATTGGCTCTCCTCCCTTTCTCCGCTTTCGCAAACCAATCGAAGAACGCAATGAGCATCGAGTCCCGTCCATTTGGCAAAACGGCTGCTGGCGAACCAGTCACCCTCTACACCTTGACCAACGCCGCAGGCAACACGATCAAAATGATCGACTACGGTGCGATCATCGTCTCTATCGATGTCCCTGATCGATCCGGGAAGAAAGCGAATGTCAATGCCGGCTTCGATTCCATTGACGGATACCTCCAGCGCCATCCTTACTTCGGAGCCACCGTCGGCCGATTCTGCAATCGAATCGCCAAAGGCAAATTCAGTATCGATGGAAAGGAATACAGCCTCTTCGTCAACAACGGTCCAAATCACCTGCACGGTGGCAAAGTCGGATTCGATCAGCTGATGTGGAAGGCGGAGAAACTGCAAACCAATGTAAGCGTCGGCCTCCGCTTTTCGCTTGTCAGCCCTGATGGACAAGAAGGCTATCCAGGCACTCTCAACGTTACCGCGGATTACGTGTGGGACAATGAGAACAAACTGACCATCCGATTCCAAGCGACGACCGATAAGGCGACCCATGTGAATCTCACCAACCATGCTTATTTCAATCTCGGTGGAATCGGGTCCGGCAATGTGCACGGCCATGAGCTCAAACTCAACGCCGCGGAGTATTTGCCTGTGAACGACGACATGATCCCTCTCGGAAAAACAGCACCGGTAAAGGGGACAGCCTTGGACTTCACCCAAGCCACCAAGATCGGCGATCGCATTCAAACATTAGAAGCGACCCGCGGATACGATCACTGCTTCGTCGTCGATGGGAAAGCAGGATCGCTCCGTCCTGCTGCCTTCGTCGTCGATCCAAAATCGGGCCGCTCGATGACTGTCGCTACAACGCAGCCTGGCATTCAGCTCTACACGGGTAACTTCCTTGGTGGCGACGCCTCGAATGCGAATTTGAAACAACACGAAGCATTCTGTTTGGAGACCCAACACTACCCGGACACCCCGAACCAGCCTGCGTTTCCGACCACCTTGCTTCAACCCGGTCAGAAGCTAGACGAGACCACCACCTATCAGTTCGGTATTGTCCGCTAGCTCAGAGTCAAATCCGTAGTCGCCTTTCGCTCCCGCGAAATGAGTGCATTAGCCCCTGGGCGCTAGCCCCGGGTTGCCACCACGAACAGCAAAGCTCTTGTTGCGCAGGAGCGCTGGCAACCGGACGCTAGCGCGTTCCGGCTGATAGAAGGGTGAGCCCTAGGAACCACAAACCATGACACAAGCCATCGTCGATCCCGAGCAGCTTCGCAACTTCGCTATGCAGCTCAAAAGGTTCTCGGGGATGCTATCCGATGCATCGACCAAGCTATCGCAGCAAATGCAAAATCTCGCCGTCTCTTGGCGCGATCAAGAGCATCAAAAGTTTGCGACGGAGTTCGAGCAAGAGCTCAAGCAACTGCATCGCTTGATCGAAAGCAGCGAGAGGCACGTCCCTTACCTGCTTCGCAAAGCCGAACTCATCGACGAGTATCAACGCGGTCATGGCTGAAGCAAATGTTAAGAACATAGAAGCGATCGAGCTCTTCGGCGAATCGATCGCGTCGCTTCGCAATACGACACGCAAGCAAGCGGACGAGATCCGAGAGCAATTCCAGCGAGTCTCTTCTTGGCTCGAAAAGGAGCTGCCCGACTATTGGAAGAACGAGCATCGCAAAGCGGAAAAGCGATGGATTGAAGCCCGCGAGGAGCTGATGCGCTGCGAATCGAAAACGCGAGCCGACGACGAACGGTCTTGCTCGGTCCAACGCAAAATGCTAGCGAAAGCCACCGAACGAAGGCAGCTCTGCGAACAGCGAGTTCGATCTTTGCCCTCGCTCGCCATGCAATGGAACCAGTTCTTGCAGGAGGCTTCCACATCGCTGAGGCAGCTAGACGACCTGTCGGAGTCGACGCTGCAAACGGCGTTCGATCGCCTTCAAGGAACGCTCGAGACGCTGCGTAAATACCTGGAGCGGTAAAGTTTGCCAAATCGTTTCGGCTTGTATCAAGTTTGCCGTCCCTAACGCCGATACCTGTTCTACGGAATGTGCGGAACCAATCCCTTTGGATGCGTTGCCTCGACCTTGACGAATGGAGTCAGCAAACCTAGACTCAGTAGTAAACCTAGGGCTATAAAGGACTTAGGTGTACTCTTCGAGCCCTAGGAGGTCAGCCGTGACAAAGAAAGAGATCGTGAAAACGATTTCCGATGAGACCGGTATCAACCAGCAGAAAATCAAAGCGATCGTCCAAAGAACGTTCGACGCGATTGTGAAGACGCTGGAAGAGGAAGGTCGGATTGAGCTCCGAAATTTCGGCGTATTCCAAGTTCGAACTCGAGCTGCACGGAAGGCTCGCAACCCTCGGACAGGCCGCCAAGTGGAGGTCCCCGAGAAGTTTGTGGTGACTTTCAAGCCGGGCAAGATCATGGAGGAGCGAGTTAACGCGATAGAGGGCACTCCACTCGCACAGCGGATTCGAGACGACATTGCGTCGGGGCGAATTGATGTCAGTGACGAGGAACTCGATTCCGACAACGACTCGGATTCCACGCTTTTGTAGACTTGATCACAAAAGCATTGCGGTGCGAATGCTTATATTCACGGAGGAATGGAAATGAGACGGCAATTGGGATGGTTGCTTTTGGTAGCTTGCACAACGATGCCTCTGGTTGGTTGCGCGATCCCCATCTATTCAGCCAAGCCTTCTCGACGTGCGCAGCAATTGATCTACACCTCGGATAACTTCCGAGCGATCTTGCAAGAATGGGAACGATTCTGGTTCTTGGATCAGCCTGACCACATGACCCCCTACCGTGTACACGGCGGGGTTATCTAACAGGCTATCGCATCCCGAGTCCACCATCGCCCGTTGCGACTCGGCCGCTAGCACCATAAGGCTGCTCGGTAACATAGAACTCAGCCCAGACGGGCAAGTGATCGGATATCTCGAGAGCTTGCTCCGTGCGAAGACCAAACATTTGGTTGAGATCGAGAACGCCCCCTCGTCCGGTGAACTCGCTAGACGTCATCCGATCGAACAAGATGTTATCGTAAATCTTCGTTCGGCGCGTGTTCGTCGGTTCGCGATCGATCACCCAATAAATGTCTGGTATCCGCCCCAACTCTCCAAACTGCCGTGGTTCTGCGTTGAGGTCGCCCATCAACAGAACATCATCTTCACCGGCAGATCGATATTCGAACTCTCGAATCGATTTCAATACTGTGTGCATTACCGGAATCTCTTGAGCGACTTCATCCGGATCGGTATGGATGTTCACCAACGTAAATGAAAAAGGCCGATAGTTGGGCGGAACGCGCGTTAAGAAGCGCGCGACGAAGGGCTCTCGGTGCAGGTAATCCTTCTCGGCATCGTCGACAATGTAAGTCGCATCGGGTGACCCGACGATAGTCGCGGTATTGTAGAAATAAGCGTACTGCTCTTTGGAAACGGTGCGGCCTAACGGCTGGCTGATGAGATAGTCGTAACGGGCGCCCGTCGCATTGACGAAGCGTTGCAAGATGGGAATCGTCTCTTGATCGCGATCACGGATCTCTTGAATGGCGACGATATCGAACTGCCGAATAATTTCCGCGAGTTTCTCCGCCATTCCCGGCTTGGCAATCTTCGTCTTCCCCAGCGTTTGAATGTTAAAGGTAGCGATCAGGATGGTTTGGCCGTTGCGAGGAGGAAGGCCAGCGCTGACAAACTCCGGTGGGCGATTCGATACGAACTGGCCAGGCGACGGAGCCATCTGCCCTGAGGGTGCCATCTGCCCTGAGAATGATGGTGCAGCGGCTTGTCCTGGATAGGCATTGCCCGGAATCTGATTGGGAGGGTAAGGAGATGGAGGGAAGCCCCCATTGCCGGCTGGCACCGCTTCGTTAACGACTTGCGCGATCTGGTTTGGTTCGCATCCGAGCATATAGCCACAGACTGCGATGACAACACTGATAACGATCGCTTCCCAACTCCATTTGGTCTTCATCCCTCGCCTCCTTGCGTGGGTCAAGTTGATGAGCCCAACGAGATCCACTCGCGTCGTGCGAGTATTCGCGAAGGGCCATTTCGATTCTTATCTCAAGCCTTTTGTTCTTGCCTGCCTTACGCAATGCCTTTGGACAACGCAGTGCTCAACGCTTCTTCGATGAGGCGTTTCAATCGAGGTGGAGCTGCTGGAAGCTGCGACTCGAGCGTTTGCTGAGTCGCTCGCTCCATCGCAGGCAATTTTCCAATCGCCCAAACGATCCGCTCTTTGCTGGCCAAGTCGCTGGCTGCCAACAACGGCCGACACAGCTCTAGCTCGATCGCATGAAGCGATTCGCTGGAAAGGGAGCCACCATGCGTTTCTAGCAGTCGGCCTGTCAACGTTCCTCCCCAGTAGACGATCAATGGGTGGGAAGCATTCAAAGCCGCGGAGAGAGTCGGCCAATGACTGGCGGTAGGCGAACCGCAGTTCTCGAGGGCTTCAACGGCGTAACCGACCGTCTCCTCTTGTTGTTCCGCTAGGAATGCTAGCACTTCGCTGAGATTTTGCAGCGTCAGTGTTGCGTCGTTGCGGTATTTCTCAAGTTGGGTTGGATCTGCCATAGAAACTCTCCTTGCTTCAGTACAGACTGGAGACATATAAGGACAATGGGTTGGTCTCCATGGGGGACATTACAAGATTACCGACCCAGGGACAACGCAGCTTTCCTAGCTTTCCCTTTCTGAGTTTCGCGATCTCCACCCAAGAGCAGGCGACGAATTGAAGATCGATTTGGTCATCACGGAACTGGAGGTGGGCGGTGCGGAGCGTTGTTGCATGGAGCTCGCAGCGTTTTTGCATCGCAATTACCACGCCGTTCGAATCATCTCGATCGGATCCCCGCCCAAGCCACCGCGCGACGCGTTTTATCGCGAGGTTCAATCGCAGCGAATTCCGTTTGTTAGTTTGCATGCCGATCGGGCTATTCAGTTTCCGATGGCGTGGTTGCGGCTTCGTAAAATCGTCCGGACGCATCCCCCAGATATTGCCCAGTCCTTCCTGTGGCATGCGAATGTGTTAGCGGCAAGCGTCTATCCGGCGTTCGGTGTTCCATTGGTCGGTGGCAATCGCGTCACGGAACCGAGGGTGCAGAGGCATCGATGGGGGCGATGGGCTGCAGGTCGGATGCAGCGATTGGTTTGTGTTAGTCCCGAAGTCGCCGCATGGACCGCGGAGTATGAGGGGGTCGACCCCTCCAAGCTTTTGGTGATCCCCAACGGCATTTCAACCTCGAGGTGGGAGTCAGCCAGCCGAAGTTCCCTTTCATTGCCCAGTTCATTACCAAAAGATGCGCCGGTGTTATTGTTTGTAGGGAGGATCGATCATCAAAAGGGGGCTGACATTTTGCAGGAGAGGGGTCCCAGGATTCTTC
>JALOQZ010000021.1 GCA_025459245.1 Pirellula sp. | reverse complement strand
ACGCTGCCAGGTCCTGAGTTTCCGGCTTCAGAATCGCCGCGTCGAACACCTTGTTCGGATTGTCGAAGACTCGTCCGGCGAACCGTCGAATGAATCGAGATGTGATGCGCCAGCCGAGTCGACTTGCGGGGATCAACTTTCCGTTGAAATCAAAGTCTTCCAGTTTCTCGATCAACTGTTCGCTGATCAGAAACTTCGGATCACGTTCCTGCGGGCTGAGACGACACCAGATCTCCGGAATCAGCAAACTCACGTCATGATCGACTCGAACTTCGACGACTTCTGCGTCGAGCGGGACAAAGATGTCCCTCGAAATAGAACATTCGTAAACTCCCTCGGCCCAAACATCTCGCTGAATGGGGACCAAAAACAGCAACAGCAAGACAAAAGCCAAAAGAGTACAGGTCAATATCCATCCTGCTTTCGACTCGTGAAGCCTCCGGCGAACCTGATCCAATCGACCTGCAACTCGAAATATCCAACCGTCTTCGCGCCTCGCGGCCATCGCCAATGCCGATTCTGCACGCTCCACGATCCTCTCGACACGAGGCGATAAAGCCAAGTTAGGCTCTTGAAAATTCTCAAGGGCAATAACCCCGAACGACTTGTCATCAGACAGATGAGACTCAGGGGTTTGACTCGATTTACAAACAGTGAGCAGCATCGATTCGACACCGCTCGCATCGACATAGCGGTCTGCTAGAGATTCCAATTCGACCGGTAGCGGATCCTTACTCGGAAGCTGGACTCGGATCATCGCTCGCGAAGTCGCGTACATTAGCTCTTCCAGCAACGCCACTTGCTTAGCTCGTCGATCAAAACTCACCACACCGCTTATCGCCTTCATAACGATGCGTCCCCGCTGGACACGACCGATGCAAACACGGTCAACACCGCTGAGCTCTCTCAACTCATTCGCGATGACGAAGGCGGCTCGTTCGAAACACTCGCTACCATACCAGCGCGGCATGCGAGCCTCCAAGTCTTCGATGGCATGCAGTTCCTCCTTCAACGACTGAATGACAATCTGACTTCGGTACTCTCGCGCCGTTTCAATAAACGCTTCTAGGATCGCCTTGATAGCCCCTCCGGTGACGTCGTTGGCTGATTCCAGCTCGATCGAATTCAAAACAATTTCGAGAACCAGAAAGGCATCGCCATCGAAATCACCGGCGCAAAAATGGTAGCGATAAGGGAGCTCTATCCCACCAACATGCGAAGACCTGCTCGAGCTTCGACAAGCCTCCTCCAAGCCTTGTTCGTGCAACGCCATGACAACCGGTTGATCGTGGATGCCAATGTCACGCAGTCCATACTCTGCCTGCAAACGGTAGCGAGCTCCCTCGACAGTCCAAGCAGCTGCGGCGAGTGCATTCGTTGCTTCGCACAGGGAACAAACCAGGGAATCGAAGTACACCTGGGCAGTTGGTGCTGTCGCCGCAAGCTCGGATAACTGATCCAGCCGTTGATCCAAGTCCACTAGTTTTGCTTCTTTCTCTAGACCGCCTAACCCACCAAATCTCGTCGGGAATAACGATTTTATCGGCAACTCCGATTTTATCTCTTATGCGGGTAACTGCACCAGCCCGATAAACCGGACGGGGATGATCTCCCTCGAACATTGTGACACGGTCCCTTTTGATTGCTGGCGAAGCCTTTGCCTTTTGGATTACCCCATCTTCCATGTCCATGCGTCGACTGCACAACGGCTTTATCCTCCTAGGAATCGCTTCCTTGTGCTTATCGGGCTGCGCGAAGAAGTTCCGTCCGGCGATCAGTGCAAGCGGCGTCTACCACAAACTTACACACGTATCACCCGAAAATTATTTAAGCGATACCGATCAGGGAGTGGCAACAGGGACGCTGGTGGAGGCACTGGCCAGCGAACCCCTCACGCTCCAAACTCCGGAACGAACGCCGTGGCTTATCACTCCGGATGAGGCGATTCAGATCGCCGTGGAGAGATCAAAGATCCTCCAGGATCTCGGTGGTTCTACACTCCGAGCTACAAACGGAATCAACTCGCTCCATGATCCGGCTCTCCAAGCGACCGACCCGCGGCTGGGTATCGAGTCAGCGCTGGCCGCCTTCGACGCCCAATTCAACAGTCGTCTTTCGGTAAATAAGAACGATCTTCCGCTCAACAATCGTTTGATCGGAGGTGGTACCAATCTTCTCCAACAAGACTTGATCAACTACCAGAACGAGTTGGTCAAAACGACAGCCTACGGTACCGATTTATACGCGAGGAAGAACACTTCTTACGATGCCAATAACGCTCCGAGCAATCTGTTTCCAAGCGTGTGGCAAACGAACATCGAAGTTGGATTTCGGCATCCACTCGCGCGGGGCGGCGGCTTAGAGTACAACCGAATCGCAGGACCGAAAGCAACTCCAGGTACTTACAACGGCATCTTGATCGCGCGGGTTAGCTCCGACTCCGCAATCCTCGATTACGAGATGGCGATTCGAGATTTGGTAAGCGATGTTGAAAATGCCTATTGGGATCTTTACTTTGCCTACAGAAACCTCGAGGCAAAGATTGCAGCGCGCGACGAAGCATTGAATACCTGGCGAGTAGAAAAAACCTATCGCGATCAGCAAGCGGGGTCGAGCGACAAGGAAGCGAGAGCTAGGGAGCAGTACTACCGCTTTGAAGCTCAAGTTCTCGAGGCGCTCACCGGTCGCGAGGTCGATGGAACGAGAACGAACAACGGGAGCAGTGGAGGTACCTTTCGAGGTATCGAAGGAGTCCATACGGCAGAGCGCCGATTGAGGCTTCTCATGAATCTACCGATCAACGACAACCGCATACTGAAACCTGCGCACGACCCGATCTTGGTCCAAGTTCTTTTTGATTGGGGGCAGCTGGTGCAGGAGTCATTGCGACTGCGACCAGAGTTACGGAAACAAGACCTCCAGATCTCCCGAAGTCGTCTCGAGTACTTGGCCAGCCGCAACGCACTCAAACCCCAACTCGATCTGGTTTCTCAATACCGCTTGAGAGGGTTCGGCGATGACCTTTGGAGTAAGAGCCAAGCTGAATTTGATAATGCGGTAGCAAGCATGACTTCGGGGCAATTTCAAGAATGGCAATTCGGAGTCGAAATGAATCTGCCCGTAGGATTTCGGCGCGCTTACAACAACTTGAAAAATGCGCAGCTCAAACTAGCGAAAGAGCAGGAGCTCTTAAACGCAAAAGAGAAACGCGTTGTGCACGATCTAAGCAACGCCTACGCTTCGGCGATACGGAGTTTTGCGGTTGCTCAAACGACATTCAATCAACGCGTCGCCGCTCACGAACAGCTTGCGATCTTGAAGAACCTCGAAGAAAACAACAATCAAGTCAATGTGAACGAGGTGCTCGATGCACAGAGCCGAGTATCCCAAAGCGATACTGCTTTCTACGACGCCTTGGTCCGCTACATGATCTCGCTCAAAAACATTCACTACGAAAAAGGAACGTTGCTCGAGTACAACAATATTGTCTTCGCCGATGGGATACGGACCTCCCGTTCCTCTACTCCTCGGCTGATGGTCGCCGCGAACGCTCCAACTGGTTCCGCACTACCAGACACGCGCATTCCTTCCAAGGATACGCCTTTTGCAAACGAAAGTATTATGGCGGAGCCCATCGACAACCTGCAGCCGATGGTACCCGAGCAAGAGATTCCGGCGAGAGAATCGGAGTTGAGCCCGCCCGCACTTCCTATGCCTTGACCAAGGAACACAGCCGTCACGACAGGTCCCTCGGTGCTCCCTCGGAAAGCCAACTCGAGTTCGTCAAACACCTTTGGCTCGAGCCTTGGGTTTCCATGGCTATCGAATCGCCATTACGTTTCTTTATCTCCCAGAGACCTGACTTGAATCCGAGAAACTTGCTCGGATAACTTCTGCAGCTGGTCATTCAGGATAGCGAGCTCGTCATGCACGGTGAGAAACCCCTTGTCAGCCAATTGCTGCTCTCGAGTCCCTTTATCGGTCACCTCCGACTGAGCTTCCTCCATGCTACTGATGATCACGCCGGTGAATAAATTCAGCATGATCATGGTGCCGAGCAAGATAAAAGTCATGAAATAGATGGTTGCAGACAATGGCATCGGCTGCGACTCTCGCTTCTCTCCCACGAGCTCTTTCCAACCGTCGTCGTACGTCAAATCGCTTCCCAGAACCTGTGTATCGCGAACATCGTTCCACCCCTCGAGCGTCAGAACCTGAAACAACGTCGTTGCGGTAACATGGAGGGAACCAAAGCGAACGGGGTCATTCTTGCCAAACGCAATAGTTCCGATCACGGAGTAGATGTAGAAATGCAATCCCAATAGCACACCGATATATCCCAGCGATGGGATCGATCGCAGGAGCGCGCTCACAAGCAATCGAAGTCTTGGCAAGACGGTAATCATCCGGAGGGCCCTGAGAATTCGAGCCATGCGAACAACCGCAGCTGACTGAAGATTGAAGGGGAGAATGCAGACGACGATGATGCATAGGTCGAAGATATTCCAGGGCTCCAAGAAGAAGTCTTGAGGCCGATTCCCGCAAGCAATAATCTTCATCGCGATCTCGATTACGAACGCAACGAGAATGACAAACTGCACAAACTGCAGCAGTTCGCCCATGCTTGTGCCCTCCTCAAAGGCTGGGTATGTCTCAACACCAACCAGTATTCCCGATAAGACAATGAGGGAGAGAATGAATCTGTTGAAAGCAGTTGACTTCGTTACCTTCTTGCAAAACTCGACCACTGCTAATCTCCAAACCAAAAAGAGCAAACGAATAAAGATGGCTACCAGTCCGTCAGGACTCGGCTGTGCAATTCCAACCATTCGAGCGTATGGATCGGATCACCGCCCTGATCCGAGAGCAACGCACTGTAGAGCTGAAAGGGCGCATCAACGTGCGCCGTGAATGTAATTCCCCAAATCGCTAAAATCCAGCGACTAAACTCAAAAAGAGATCGAGAGTTGTCCTCTTTACTCGTGAATCTGGAAACCAAGTCCGTTAAGAGAACGGCCAAAGACCTCAGCAATTGCCTTCGAGAATCTTCTGACGGTGAGATTGTGCCTTGCAAATTCTCCGAAACACCGTTGGCGAAAAAGAATCGATTCAACATCCCCTTGAAAGATTCGAGGGACAACTCATGCTGCCCCTGAAGCCCATCGTTGTTCGATGCAGCACCGAACCCCATCACGCGAATCGCTTCTTGTTCGATAATGCGTCGGTTGGAAAATCGACGCCCAGGCAAATCGAGAAAAGCGGGAAGCTCTTTCCCCTCGCCTCCAAATATCGCAACGTCGCTGTCGATCTCTACATCGATCCGATCGAGTGAAACAGGGAGGAAGATCGATTCACCTCCCTTCAATTGCAGACGCCCTGAGTCGATCGATCGCGATACGGATACAGTAGATCGACTTGTATTTCGAATTCGAATCCATCGTTCATCTTTTGAATTTGGCGAGTCTTCTTTTCCCCGCGGAGCGGATTCCTTTTCGCGAATCTCGGTCGGTGCGAGACTAGCTTCGTTCAAGTTCGAGCGAGATTGGAGTTCGATCCCTTGATCGAAGATGGCCTGCGCGATTTCGGACGCTTCTCTCGCCTCGAGCACCGAAAGGTTGAAGACCAAATTGGGAACCAAGCTCCGAAACTTCGGATGGACTTCGCTCGACGTGATAAAGAGGGTTTGCATCGAACCGTCCGTAGTATTCTCTCGTTGGAAATCCAATCGTTCGCCTCTTTGCAAAGAGGACCATCCAGCCTTGCCCATGTACGACTGAATCCCCTCGAGAGTTATGGAAGCAAAGAGCTTCTGGATGTTTTTGCTACTCAATTCATCCCTCGATGTTTTCGAAAATCTAACGCCGATAAACTTGGTCAACCATGCTGTGCCAAGCACGATCGACCGACTGAGCGTACGCAATCCGGTCCGCAAGACTAGATCGACTAAACTCTTCCTTGCGGTCCTGGCGGTTACTTCGGAGATTCTTTATATCGCCGATGTTGGTTGCAAGCTCTTCGATTGCTTCCTCCGCATCGTTTGCAATGAAAACCGAATGTGGTAGCAAATCCTTCAAGGATGCGATCGAAGACCTCGTTGTAGAATCTCCCCGATACCCGAGAACCGGAGTGCCGACAGACAAAGCGAACAATGGCTCCGGCATGGAAGCGATTGGAGCAGAGCAAACGAAAACGTCCAAGCGAGAAATCCAATCGCAAATGGCTTGTACCGAAGGCTCGTTACCAAGATCACCAAAACGAATTCGAGCACCATTAACCCCTCGGCGCACCAATCCATCGAGGACCTCTTCGCGAGTCCCCGTTCGTTGAAGATCCTCGGAGAAGAACTCGAACGTAGTATTGGGGAAGGCATTCAGGAAACTTGACCAGTTGTCGAGCGATTCGTGGGTCATTCGCTTCATCGGCCCGACATACCCAAGACGAATCGTCGCACCATCCTCCGCTTCTAGGACATCCCTCGTCGAGGAATTCTGAGACGGGAAACTTGCTAGCGAGGGGAACAGACAATCGATGGGGGTCTCGGTCGCTTCGGTGCGATGACTTTCTTTTCCTTCCCCTAACGCTATTCGGAATGCGTACTCCGGCTGACCTGACGTTTGTTGAGCGTAATTCCAAAGAACGGCGACCGTTTCGGGGAGATGCTTCGCTACGCCGATTCTCGTCGCGGGTCCGTGGCCGATCATATCGACCAACAGATCTGCTTTCTCTGATCGGATCATCCATGCGATCGAACTGTCCGTCGCTTGATGAGAAGGTATCCAGCGATCAACCAACCCGCGAATTCGTTCTTGGAATCCACTGCGATCCAGGGAACACCAATACAGATGAATGCGACTCAAAGCGTGATCCCGTGCTTGAAGATACGGCAGGAGCTGGAACGCGACGGCATCGAGGACGTCATCGTTCGCGAGAATGGCGATCGTTCGCTTGTCGGAAATGCTTTCCGCTTGCTCCGCGGGCTCGTCGCTGTTCCTTTGTCTGTAGACCTGCCTTGCCACTCGACATGGAGTCAATGTCGAAGACATCCTCCATTGCTTGGCTTCATCGCGCACTTTGTGCGAGGAGTGCGCCGACGCGCTTTGAAGCATTTGAATCCAATGGCTGTAGATTTCAGCGGGCGGGGCGACAGCCAGACTTGCAGATCGATGAATGCAAGCTGCGGCTTCGGATATCCGTCCGCGCTTGGAATGATGTCGCGCGAGGCGAGCGAAGGGTCTCGGGTCCTCAGGAAACCATTCCGCGGCTTGGACCAAGTAGGATAGGGCGAGGTCCCATCGGCCTTGTTCTTCATAAAGAATAGCCAACCCTTCGCATGCTTCTACCTTGCAGCTGGCCATCTGAAGAGCCAACTCTCCAAACCGAATACCATCCTTCCAATCGCCCAAGATCGCCAGCGTACGCAAATAGCGTTCGACAAGTCTCGGATTACCTGGATGTTTTTCCCAAGCCGACCGAAAGGATTCCGCTGCCAACTCGAACTGATCCAATGAGAGATAAGCTCTCCCGCAGTTGAAAAGTAGCTGGGAGGCGAGCCCTGCCTCGGGGCTCTTGTGATCCAAGGCAGTGCGATAGGCCTGAATCGCTTCTTCCAATCTAAACATGGCACCCAAACAATTCCCCAGATTGTTCCACGTTGCAGGATCGTCGACCAACGCGAGAGCCTCGCGATATTCTCGCACCGAATCTTCGTATAGCTGCAATTCGAAGAGGACATTAGCGAGATTGAAGTGACCAGCTTCGACGTGACGTGCCAAGTGAACAACACGCAAATACCAGTGGGCTGCGTTTATCCAATCCCCCTGGCTCGCTGCCGCGTGACCTTGGTCGAACGCCAGCTTCGGACTTTCCCAAGCCTCAAGCCGCCTCTCCTCCGACAAGGAGCTTGTTAGGGGAGGTAGATTTAAATGAAGGAAATCGTTATCCGATGCAGGCATTTCTTTGCGGTTTCGCCATTTCGTTGGGGAGCGACCAAGTTGCGACTGAAAATGGACGATAGTATAGTGAGGGCGGTTTGACGCTTGGAGCGGAATGTTCGCAGACAACCATTGATTTGAACAGGAGTCGTCTCCACTCACGGCGACATGTGGCGATGTTCGATTTACTTGACAGCATTCTGAACGAATTAAAAGACATTCCGGGCCTTGATTTCCTAAAGAATCTCCAAATGAATTTGCGAACAAAGCACGGTCGGTTTTTGCGACAGTGCCAAACGGTAAAAAACCGGCGGAGAGAAATGAAAGAAATCGCATCGAACCTCAGCTCCATGGGTAAGGGGAAAGGCTCGAAAGGACGCGATAGCTAGCTTCATGGTTGGCGGATCAGCCAGCCTTGGATCGCCCGCGTCCTCGATAGACTGATTTCTAGCATGAGAGGATGGAACGGAAAATCCGACGACCGCGGTATCCGAAAACTCTGCGCGAAATAGACACATACGGTATCGGGATCGGTTTTCTGGAAAGGTTTGAACATGTCGAGCGGAGCCCCCTCGAAACGGATCAACAAGCTTCACGGTGTATTCGACTCAGAAACAATTTTTCGAAGCCTTACCGCCGATGAACACTTAGGGCGGATCTTCTCGTTCGAAGTCGAAGTCCTCTCGACCAAACAAGACATCAGTCCTTACGACACGATCGGGCAATCGATCGGTATTGAAATCGACGCGAAACCGGAACCGAGATTCTTTCACGGTATTATCTCGCACTTCGAGTTTGTCGGTTCGCGAGGCAAATATGCGGTGTATCGATTCGTTATGAAGCCGTGGCTCTGGCTTCTACAACACACCCAGGATTGCCGAATACACCAGCAACTCGATCCTTCGAAAATCATTGAATTCGTATTCCGTACCAAGAATGGGCTTACGGACTACCAGTCGAAACTTTCGAAGACCTACAAGGTTCGAGAGTACTGTGTTCAGTATCGAGAATCCGACTTCCAATTTGTCAGCCGGCTAATGGAGCAAGAGGGGATTTACTACTACTTTGACTGCACGGCAACCAACCATAAGATGGTGCTCGTCGATAACCTTTCTGCGCATCCAGACATCAGCGGTGCTAAAGTGATTCCATTTCGCCCCCCCAACGATACGAGGTCCGCTGACGATCACATTTACGAATGGAAACACAAACTGGCAATCCAGCCGGGCAAGTTCAGTTATCGGGACTTCGACTACAACAAACCGAACGTCAATTTGGAAGTTCGATTGAACAGCAATCGCGTCCACCCGTATTCAGCTTTCGAGTACTTTGATTTCCCAGGACACTACTTGGAAACAGCCGACGGGAATGGATATGTTCGCGTTAGATCCGAACAGCACAACACGCAGTTTGTGCAGATCGTCGGCAAAGCAAAATCCGATCGAATCAAGCCTGGGTATGTTTTCAAACTATCCGACCATCCCAACGAAAAAGAGAACCGGGAATATCTCGTCGTTGCAACCCGCACTAAAATATCCTCGAGTGAAATCGATCAAGGGAAAGCGGATTCCGACAACGAAGTGCATGTCGAATTCGCCGCTATCCCAAAAGACACCCAATATCGCAGCCCTGCGACTACACCTAAATCCATCGTTGCGGGACCGCAAACAGCAAAGGTGGTCGGCAAAGTAGGCGAAGAAATCTGGACCGACAGCCTTGGTCGAGTCAAAGTTCAATTTCCGTGGGATCGTATCGGAGCGAATGATGAGAATAGCTCTTGCTGGATCCGCGTAGCCCAAATCTGGTCGGGCAAGTCATGGGGCTCCATGTTCATACCTCGCATCGGCCAAGAGGTTATTGTCGAGTTCTTGGAGGGGGATCCCGATCGGCCCATTATCACCGGCCGAGTTTACAACACCGACCAAGTTGTACCCTATGAACTACCAGCAGCAGCAGCGACCAGTGGTATCAAGTCTCGATCTACGCCGGAAGGGGACGGAGAGACGTTCAATGAATTGCGGTTTGTCGACAAAAAAGATGAGGAGCAAGTCTATTTTCACGCCGAAAAGAACTTCGATCGAGTTGTCGAAAACAACGATACTCTCAAAGTTGGATTCACCAAAAAAGACCAAGGTGACCAAACGATCGATATTTTCAACAACCAGACAGTGAACATCGGAACAGACGAGTGCCCCGATGGAAGCCAAACACTGGTCGTTTGGAAGAACCAAACCGAGACAATCAAGACCGGGGACCGCACTACCACGATTGAACAAGGCTCGGATGCGTTGACCGTTTCCAGTGGCGATCAAACCGTCACCATCTCGTCTGGAAATCAATCCGTGTCCATTCCATCGGGAACTTGCACGATCGAAGCTGGACAGAAAATAACGCTCAAAGTCGGCCAAACACAACTTGTACTCGACACCAGTTCCGCGACTATCGAGACGGGAGGAAGCAGTTTCGTCATGGATGGATCCAGCATTACGATCAAGTCGAACAATATCAAAGTAGAGGGGGGAATGTCGGCAGAAATCAGTACTGCTGCAGGCAAGTTCGAAGCCTCGGCGACACTGGATCTGAAGGGCGGAGTCATCAATATCAACTAAGAGCCGATCCGAGAACCATAGGCTCTAAAAACCTCGGCCCATTCCCGATGGAGAGCTAAACATGAGAGTTGCCATCACCATCGTTTCCGGGCCCTCTGCAGGTCAGCGGTTCGTTCTCAAGAACGGGCAAGCGGCAAGTATTGGAAAGTCCGCATGGAACGACTTCGCAGTTTGCGACGATGATCGCATGGAGGATACCCATTTCACATTGAAGTGCGAATCATCTCGGAGCATCCTGGCTACACACCCGCTTGTGAACACTTGCCTTCTCAATGGCAGATTATTGCCATCCAACTCTCAACACCTTTTGCAGGATGGCGACAAGATTGCGGCTGGTCGCTCTGAATTCGTCATTCGTATCGAAGGTGCGGTAGGATCAGACAATGTCTCGATCGCTACCAGCTCATCCACGCTGAATTCGATAGCGAACCGCGAACGACTGATCGAGAGAATCTCTCTGCTCGAATTATTCGACGAAGACTTCTCGCTGGATTCCCAGATCACGGATGGCGATGCCTTCGAGGCGAAACTGAAATCCGATGGTCTGTTCGGGGCATGTCTGCGATGGCGAGGATTTCATTGCAACAAATTCGAATTGATCCGATGGGTTAAAGAATTGATAACTCAATCTATCGGACCACAAGCGAAATCGACCGAACAAGAAGCATCGAACGCCTGTCAAACGTGGCTTGCAAGCCCGAATGACTCTGAGCGGATAACCTGTCTCAACTTGGCAAAAAAACTGAAATGGCGAGGACCATACGGAGCCATGGCTGCTGCTGTCGGATGGAGTGAAGGCTCCCTCACATCGGACTTGCAGAATCCCATTCCACCTGATCGCCGTTTAACAAGTCGCTGCACTGCGATCGCAATCGAGGAGTTAGGAAGACGGTTAGCCTCTCCTCCCGATCCGAAACAATGGTTGGCTTGGATCGAGAGCATGCCTAAGCCCAACTACGATTTCTCCAGCTCCACGGTGAAGGATTAGCTATGCCGAGCCGTTCCATGAGGCCAGCTACCCTTCGCGATTCCTGGCGTCCAAAACAGGAAGGATCTATCCAGGAATGGCGAGGCATCCTTTTACGCAGATTCGCTTTTTTACTAACCCTTCTTCTCGTAGCTTCCGGTTTTACCTATCTGCTATTCGGTCCGTTCTACCATCCCAACGTTCGTTTCTTCTACTACACCGGTGGAGACTATCGAGCCCCCTTTCTCTCCCCAGTCCCCTTCTTCCGAGATGAAGCTGTCCGTTTTCTTTCCTGCGATGGGTACTTTGACGAAACGGAAGCGTCTCTTCAGTTCAAAGAGTGGACTACGCCCAGCGATGCCAATTCATCGTTCGAATCTCTTCAACAGCAAAGTTGGAGATTTCACGACCTACCCATCGTTTATTTAAGCGGCAAAACCACGTTGCTAAACAAGCAGCCTTGCCTTTATACAAGCAACCTAGTTCTGAGAAATCCGGACGACAGTGCCGTTCCCTTTGAAGATATTTTCGGCCGACTCTCTCAACTTCCAGTCGAAAGAGTCTTGGTCTTTTTAGACTTCGAGTACCTGATAAGCAGCGACCAAAATGAGATTTCAGATTTCTTCTCCGCACTAAAGAATCTGCTTCAACAACCGCCTCACTCCAAACTTTGGGTCATTGCCTCGCACTCTCCTGGGGAGCGGAGTCATTTGTCGATGCACCACCGATCCTCGGCATTTCTACAGTCTGCTGTCGATGGACTCAGTGGCAAAGGAAGGATCGGGAATGACAAAACGGTTACTTTTCAAGAGCTCATTCAGTCCGTCATCGAAGCCACATCCGAGTTGGTGAAGTCGGAGTCAAAAGGTCAGTATCAACAAACGCCCCTGTACTTAGGTCCGAACAGCCGACTCCTTGCACGATCCGATTGGATCGTGACCAGCGTCCCCGAGTCGACTTGGCAGGAAAAGCTCGCGAGCTTAAAAGAGGAAGCTAAAGCGGCGGGCGCGCCCGATGCAGCCCCCCAGGCCCCTTCCGAAGTTCAAAAAGAACAGCAAAAGGCTCAGGGCTGGCTTTCGAAGCTGGCGGAACAAAAGTCGCAACGCGTTACCGAGCGCATTGTGGACGAAGTAAGCGAAAACATAAGTTTCTTGCCCCCGTTTATCGGCGACCCGATCAAAACCTCGCTCGGTTTGAATCCACCCGATTCCGAGTCTCCCCCAGCCCCCCCATCCAGCGAAGAGAACTCATCAGACACGCTTCGACTTCCGAATGGTCCCGATATTCGATCGCTTCCCGATGCGATGAAAGATTCGCTTTCGCTCCTGAAACTTGCTGGTGAGTATTGCCAATATGTTGAGCGGAATGAATCCAGTCGCTTTCGACCGTGGGAAACAATTCCGGTTGCTTGGTCCTACACGCTAGGAAAATTGCGAAACGCGGAAGATCGTCTACGCCTCGCAGCGACTCCAGATCCCAACTCCCTACGCGCCGAACTCGTCGCTCTTATTGTCTCCCTCCACCAACTCGCTGTAACAGGATCGGCGGAGCTCGAAGGAAACCTAAAAGTCTGGGACGAACAACGGCCTGCACCTGTCTCTCCATCGATTCCACCCGTTTCTTTGCATTTGCTCCAGGCTTCCATGGCGAGCAAAGACAAATCCAAGGAATTGCAAAAATGGATAGACGACTACGACTACGCTCTAAGCCAGGAAAGCCCTGAGAAACTCGTTGAATGGCTCGGCACCAAGGCTCCGCTCGACACATCTACGATTGCAGACTTTTACTACGCGAAACGATTCTTGATCGACGAGCAGGTAGGTTGGGATGCGAGTCGCCGAGCGTTGCGTTTGTGGCGCCGTCTCGATGGGATGCTGGCGGACAATGCGAGTTGTAATTCCGAGATCCGATCATCGTTAGAGAGCGCCTTTAGCGATTGGCTCTACGGTGCTCGTACCTGCCTCGATCGAGTACAAAGCAATTGGGCTCGAGATGCGTCTGTTCGATTCGACGCCGCAGAACGGAAATTAGATACAACACGCGCGGGGATCGATGAGATCCATCGCGCTAAACGTTTGTGGTATCGCGTGAACTATGAGATCGAGTTTTGGAGGGACAAGCTTCAATCGCAAGCGGAGAGATCCGATCTGGAACGATCGATCGAGCAAATCCTCCCTTCGATTCTGAAATACCATCGAGAGCTAACGAGTTTAATCGTAAACTTGAATGACTCCAGTTTGGAGAGAATCCAAGCAGCAAATCTGGCGTTGGACGAACAGCTAGAAAACGCAGAAACTATCTGGGTCAGCTCAGCAACCAAACTAGAGAATTCGGAATTCGAGTCCGCCGAAAACGAAGCTTGGCAAATCAACGAACTCCTGGGTTGGTATTTCTACTCCGGCGAGGAGCGAGATCGTC
The DNA here is from genome assembly GCA_025459245.1 of Pirellula sp. Taxonomy (GTDB): domain Bacteria; phylum Planctomycetota; class Planctomycetia; order Pirellulales; family Pirellulaceae; genus JBKCUI01. The sequence continues at coordinate 10,039 of JALOQZ010000021.1, read as the reverse complement.
TGCTGAAGAGATGGATGGTCTGGCTGCAGTCGCCTTTGCAACGTGAATCCCCGGAGTCAATGGTCAGTTTGCTTCCCCCATCTGCACATCAACCCGTCGCGGAGAACTGGGACCGGGATATACAAGAATGGCGGAATGGCTTTCGCATCGACACCAGCAAATGGTCACTGCAATCGAGCCTGCAAGAATTGAGACAGCAAGAGCAAGCGGTCCGACAGATCAGGGTGGATACGCCGGAAGTGCTCAATCCGCGCGTCCTCCTCGAATCGATTTCACGACGAGAATGGGCGCTTCTACTGCAGAATCGAAGAGACTGTCTGCGACGCGCTCTCCGCGATGCCTCTCCTAGCGAATTAGCCTTTCATTTGGAAACTGATCTCAGCCTCCGCGAGAAACTGCTTGAACTGACTCCGATGGCACGTGTCAGTTCCTCGCAGGCAAACTCTGTCACCGGGCAAGTAGTCGACCGGGTTTCACTCGAATCGACACAGGAAGAGGTCGTCACGCTCACTCTGAGAAACCGCAGCGCGTCGGCTCAAGATGTCTGGTTGATCGCAGACACGGACTCAAACATCATCGGAGTCACCGCAGTTGGAGGTGAATCGATCTATAGCATTACAGATGTGCAAACCAAAATCATTTCAGCGCGAGAAGAGTTCGAAAAGTTACTTGCTGCTCAACTGGCGACCGCTTCTTCATTGGAGTCCGAACCCTATCTCACTGAAAGCCGCTCGCAGATTCGCAAGCTCGATGAGGCGCTGCTCTACCCCTCCGATCCAACAGCCAGCAGCTTGCGCCCCTCACTAATCTTGCCACCCAATGAGAGCAAATCGATCGATCTTCGTTTGAACCGAACCGATGTCCCGAATCTAAATCAAAAAGTTGTTTGGAAAATCGTTACACGCTCGCAGTACAGTCGGCTTGAGACACTGATCCGATTGCCTTCCGCCAACCCGATTCAATTGATAGCTGAAGTACAAAGTGGTATCGCAAGACAGTCGGCAAGCGGTATCGATCTGGATCTGTTTCCAAATCGCCCCGCCATCGCCAAATTCGGCTTGCGAACTCAATCCGCACAAACAGGAAAGTATCAAGTCAGGTTTTATATTCCCAACTCACCCATCTCGGTACTACTGCCCAGCGGGGAACTTTCCAAAGATGCGAGCGACGAGCTGCGATCAAGACTTCCAGAACTCAAATTGTGGAAGGAGTTTGGTGAGTTTGAATGGTCAGCAACCAATTTGACCAAATGGCTCCTTCCCGAAGAGAAACCACCCCAGAGTTCAACCGCAACGGAACAACCCGCAGTTAACGCATCCAAAACCGATCCTGCTAATGCACCGAAGCTAGATACTTCCACTTTCGGTTTCGTCGTCGAGATTCAGAATCGCGAAAGCGGACGAACGACTTGGAGATCGGTCTCCATCCGAACTCGACATCCCCGTAGCTACGTCGACGTCGTGAGCAGTTACAACAGTCTCAATGAAACGGCAGAACTGATCCTAACAAGTCCGAACCCAGCTCTCCTTCCGCCGGGCGGTATCGCAGTCATTGGGCGTGTTCGAGAGAATCTCCCGAAAGGTACGGAGATGAAACTATCGGGAACACTTCTTCCCAACTCTTCGCTTCGCCTTTATTGCAAAGTGCCAGTCACTTCGATTCGCAACCTAACCATTGAACTCGATGTCGAAGATTATGCGCGAGCCTTCATCGCTAGCATTCCATGCTGGCGCACTTACAACAACGCACCAGTGCGAAACGAATATCCTCGCTTGCTGTTTTCGAATGTCCTTCCAGAAACACCCTTGAAACCGGGGATCGCACTGACTGGGGTCAAACTTGCGGTCGATGCTTGGAACGACTCCTTCCTGAGCGAGGGAGATGTTTTGGAAGTTGGTTGGGACGAAGACTTGGACCGCGAGTTTGAGAATGAAAGCCCGCTCACTTTTAGATCGGATCGGGTTTGGAGTGTCGAGGCCGCTCCTTACACGGGGCAAGGAACAAAACTACTGTCGAACGTTCGTGACTTTGAGCTCACAATGCCTCCCCCAACCGCCGTTAATAAGCGAGTTAATCTGCTTGCCCGCATCCGCCGCGGTGGCGAATCCGCTTGGAGCGAACCTATCCCGATCGTCATTGATGGTGATAAACCGAGTATTCGCGGTTTAGAGATTCGACCGGCGACCCGCGTCGCTCAGGGAAGTGATTTGGAACTCCGTGTCGCGACCGATGATGCAGATTTAAGTGGAATTGCTAGCGTACAAGCGATTATTGATACGCGAGGTATCCTGGATTGGCAGGAAGCGAAGGGCGCGGTTGCTGGTGTTCGCCAACAAGATCAATCCTGGAAAGTTACGTTGCCGACAGCAGAAGCTCCGATCGGGGCTAGCACTCTAGTCGTCGCAGCGATCGACCGAGCTGGAAATGTCAGTGAATTGGAGCGCCGCACCATCGATATTGTCAGCGAGGAGGATTGGCAGAAGGCGATCGCAAACCGTCGCAGAGAAATCATCGGCTTGATTTCCTACAGCGAGCGTTCGGTCGGCAATGCAAAGGTGACTCTAGCTAAGGAGAACGGCGAGGCGGTTTTGACCGTTTCGGCCGACGACCGAGGTCTTTATCGAATTCCAGCGATTCCCCCGGGTAAATACAAGCTATCCGCAGTCGCCGTCATCAAGAATCGTCCTCGTCGATTCGAAGAGGATATCACGGTGACTGGAGAGGCCGAGTCGGCAATCCGAAAAGAGATCGAGCTAAAGTGACAGGTTCAACGCCTCGGCGGTTGAGAAGTTTCAAGTTATTCCTGCGATAAAGTCGAAGATCTATTCCGTAGATAACGTTTTTGCCAATCTGACTGTTTGCTCTGCGGAACCCGAACGTGACCACACCCAATCGCCGACCCGGAGTCGTGGCCATGGTCCATTCATGGCAATGGTATGGATGGCTTTTGCTGGCCCCAATTGCCGCTGGGTGCGCGGCGGCACCCAAACCAGCAGCATCGACTCCGCCTCCTACGAGCGCCGCGGCGGGAAATACGACCATCGTCGCGATACAGCCTTCCGCCCCCTCATGCGACACCACTCTTCCGAAGTTCCTCGGTCTCGATAGTGCAGCGCAAGGCCTCGGAGGAGGTCTACAGAGAATTGGCAGTCGATTGATGTCCGCTCTGGATCTCACGGGACGATTTCCCGGTCTGCAGCCACAACCTCCCGTGTTGCCCATAACGGCACCCGAGAATATGGGCCCCGATGCCCCACCTGCTGTCCAAGCGGCAGCGGAGATTAAGAAGGAGGAAGATAGCGCCCAACAAAAGATTATGGCCATTCGCTATCTAGCAACCTTAGGCTGCGGTGGCTGCTATGAGAAAGTAGAGGAAGCCCTTTTGGAAGGACTGAACGACTGCACCGAGTCGGTACGCTATGAAGCCGTTCGGGCGTTGCAATGCCGCCCCGATTGCGGCTGCAAATTTTGCAGTTCCCCTTCTTGTTGCAGCTTGGCCGTTCGCAAAAAGCTCGATGAGTTAACCCGTTGTGAAAAGGAACCTTCCGAGCGGATACGCCGCCACGCAAGAATGGCGCTAGCATGTTGTGCGACGAAGCCTTTAGACGAAGAAGAAAGCCCTCGCGAAGGCCCCACTCCCGCAGCGCCGAGCGACAGCAAAGAGGCGGTTGCGAAAGGAACGAGCATCGAGATATTTGAAGGAATCGAACTGGTCTCGTTTAATGCTCCCACGCCTCATTCAACCGAGGACGTACTCGCTGTTGTCAACCGAGAGCCGATCACCAGGGCACAGATTCAAGCGTTGATACAAAGCGGCTCGAACGGCGAACGATCGCTCCTCTCCTCATCAAAATCCACTTCAGAAGAGGATATGCGAAAGACCCTTCGCAGAGTAATCGATTGGAAGATCATTGAACAGCATATCCGTAGCGAAGTTCGTCTCGCGGGAGGAAGCCCATCGGGTGTGGTAGCACCAACCGAAATACAACATTGGTTCTCGAAACGAACCACTCCCGAGACCTATGTACCTGCGACAGAGGTCGCTGCCTACTACGAAGTGCATCGAAACAAATTTGCCAGAGCGAGCAAGGTGCGATGGGAGGAACTCGTCGTTTACATCGGCGAATGCAAATCGAGACGCGAAGCGGTGCAGCTTGCCGAAACCTTGCGTCGCAAGGCGGAAGGCTACGAGATTCAGCCCCTTTCCACTGTGAATCAGCATCAATTCGACACAAACCACTATTCCTGGATGACCGCTTCGTCCGCAGGTTCTCCCGCCATTGCGAGATGCTTAGAGACTCTCCCGGTTGGACAAGTCGGTCCTGTGATCGAAGAGGATGGTCGTCTCCATATCGTTAGAGTGCTGGAACGAGTTCCTTCCGAATCGCGTCCACTGGCGGAATGCGTAACGGAGATTCAAAACGCGATCGTGCAAGAACGCCGCATTCATGCAGAACAAAAACTGCTTGCGGAACTTCGTTCGGCAAGTGCGATTTGGACCGTTTTCGATGGAAACAAAGCGCCTCAAGCAAATCCTGTGCAAACTGCGTCGGAGGTTTCAATTCAATCAACACCTTAGTGCCTATCTGAAAACCGCGAGAGGCTCTGGCGGTAGCCGCGGTTTCCGATGGTTGTCGGATAGGTTCTTAGTGTACTATTGTTCGGTATCCGGGGCTTGTTCGAGCTTCGATTCATAAAAGTATCCGTGCGTTGATTGGGTGAGCGCAGCATGACAACTTCGAAAGGTAGCCAAGATAGAAACTGGAAGGGCAATGCGCCCCTCATCTTGGACGTCGAGAAACATCGCTGGCAGTCCGAGCAGAAGAATAGCGATGCGGTTAAGTCTTCCTCTCGTCGCGAGACCGGTTGGTTACCTTTCCTAGGCGCACTCGTTGGCCTAGGCCTTACTGGCTCGTTGGTGTATCTACTCACCTATGCACCGGTAAAAACACCAGTCCTTGCTGTGTGCGCTGGTCAATACGTGTGGCCTATTCGCTTGCCTGCCCACCGACTAGAAGACTTCGTCGAGCTTGAAAAGCTTGATGGGAAGACCATACGCTTGATCAACACCAGCCGCGAATGGAGCAATCGCAGCGGCGCGCTAGCCGATTTGGAACGACGTGCCGCCGGGCTTGCCCAACAGGCAGCAAGGTCCGGTTCGTGCGTAATCTATTTGGCGATGCAAGGAGTCGTCAACGACTCTGGGACACCATGCTTCATTCCGACACAAGGAGACCCCCTCGACCCCAATAGCTGGATATCCATAGATGATCTGGTAAACGGTTTACGATCAGGCATTCCGGCTCATATCCACTGTTTGTTCGTGATCGATCCGATCGATTTAGGTCCGAACTGGCATGCAGGGATTCTTTCTCAAACTTTCACCTTTCGCCTAACCGAGTGGTTGGAACAAAGAGCCGACCCGAAGATCTCCATTCTGGTGGCTGCCAAAGATGATCAAGAAATCATCGCGTCGGGCGATTTGAAAGGCACGCTCTTTGGCCGCGAACTCCGAATAGGCCTCTCCGGTGCGGCCGATCGTTATGCATCCAACTCGAGAATGGATACAAATCAAAAGCCAAACGATGGTGTGATTAGCGCAGGGGAATTGGCCAGGTTTGTGTCCACCAGGGTTCAGGATTGGTCAAAGAAGTTTCGTCACAAAGAGCAGACACCTATCTTGATTCGAAGCAAGAATCAAGATCCACCGATTCTTTGGGCAAGCCTCGTTGATGAGACCACGAAACAACTCAATGAACTGGTGAGTGCTAGTCTGCCAACTCCATCGATCCCATCGGAGGAGTTGGCTGCGATGTGGGATCTTTACCATCAGCTCAAAGCGGCCAAGCTCTATTTGGACGCGCCAGGACGATGGACGGAAATGGAGAATGGGCTTTTGCGTTTAGAAGAAGCAAATCGCTCTGGATCCGTTTTCTCGGACACACTGAAGCGACAACTGTCCGCACAAACAAAAAAATCTTTGGAGTCCTTTGTCGAGAGATCCAATGGACCAAGGTCGCGTAGCATCCTGGAACGAGAAACTTTTCTCACTCCAACCGATACGCCACCAACGCGTCTCGGGCCTTGGCCGTCGCTGGCTTTGAAGACTCGTTTTGGAGAGATCGACGCTCCCTCGCAAACCAAACTGGGCAACGATTTATCTAACCTGCTCGCCACACCAGGGCTCGTTGATATGGAACTCGTTAGTTCCACCGCTGAGATTCTTCCTACTGGGGCCTATTGGAACGAGATAAACTTTATCAATCTGCTTAAGCGTTTCGGTAACACGTCGCAACCCGAGACCTTGTCCCGCATGGATCGTATCCTCCAATATCATGTCAACCTTGAACGACTGTGGCTCGATTCCGATCCTCGACTTTTTCGTCTTCACCATCCGATGTGGGATAAGCTGGATGAATCGCGCAGAAAATTAGAGGATGCCGCATTATCCGGTCAAACGGAATGGCCTGATGCTTTGTTCGACGAGTTGCAGCAGAAACTCTACGACCTGCAATCGAATAAACTAAGTATGGAGTCGCTCGCCGATCAAGCCCTTCGTGTGCGTGATCTCTTCCTGATAAGCTCCCCACATATTCTCGCCTGGTTGAACGCCACTCATTCGCTGGATGACTCTGCCGACAGTACGATCCGATCAGCAGCCAATGTAACCGCTCCCGATTCCGCCCCACTACCCAAAACATCGATTGGCTTGAGCAATCGCAAACGCGCTGCGATCGATCGCTTTTTGCAACTTCTCGATGCATCTGAAGAGTTCACCAAACTCCTCTCCAACGCAGAACCCGGTGATCCGACGCAGCGGCAACGCATTCTGGACTCCGCCGATCTCATCTTACAAGATTGGATGTTTCTCCAAACTCAGTGGATCCTCGATGCGGAGGCCATGCTCAAGCATGAGGATTTAGCAGCCATGCTATTGCCTGAGATAGGCAATGAGCTCCAAGTACTCGTTGACCAAAAGGAGCTGCGAGACAAACTTCGGGAACTCGAGCTTGTAGTACACAATTCGAATCACCAAGCCAATCAGAGGTACATCGACGAGGCTTTAAAGCAAAACCGGCTTGGGGGTTCAATGAGTGAGCCGGCGAATGACGGTCTGGTTCTGCTCCAATCTCCGGGCGGTCCCACTCCGAATTCACATTGGGATTCGTGGGGAGAACATCCATTCCTTACGTATCTCAATAGTAGCTACCGATTGCACCATAGTCCGACCGAGGAAGCTGAGAAGGCACCAACGAACGAACTGGATGACTTCGCGATCCGAATCGAACGAGGAAATCGGCAGTTGCGAAGCATGTTCAACGCATTTCCAGCGTTTACTCCCAATCGCATTCTGACCTGGTGCAAAGGAGCGGGCATTCAGCTCGATTTACCAGATGTGAATGCAGGTTGGCAAAATGCGGTCTACGCCGACTTCGTCGAACGAATGCTCTCTCCATGGTCTTCACGTCGAACCGATGCTCATGGATATACGCTAGTTCGAGATATCGCCATCAAAGAATCGTTGGGTTGGTACGCGCGACGATCTCTTACCGATTTTTATGCGTTGAAGACAATCGAGAAGGAATCGACTCCTTTCTTTGCTCTGGCAGTTCAGCAAGTCTTGGAGAACATGTCGCGATTGCCAGGGAGTTCGGCTGAGCTCGATGAAACGGTAGAACAGATCCGTCGCGAGCTGGATGTTTCGATCGGATCCTTTCGTCACGCTCTCGTCATGGAAATCAAAGCAGAGGACTCCGATAGCGACAGCAATTCCAATTGGTCGCTCACTCTGCAGGCCAATCGCATTTCCGTTCCAGGAGGAGCTGAATGGTCGGCAGAATTGCCACCGGGGTCAGCAGGGGTCTTCCGCAGGAATCCCGCCGGTGATCTCGTTGCGTTGAATCAAGCCGTAGGGCTTCCGCGTGCGAACGAGTCGATCCAAACCAGTGTCGCCAAGTTGCCGAACGATAATGTCGCAAGCCTACAAGAAATGGTCGTTGCGTTCCGGGGCCATGAGTTCACTAAAACGTTCCAACTGAATCGCTTCAACATTGTCGAATATGACTGGCTCCCTGAAAGACGTTCTGAAGTCGTTCTCTTTGGAGATAAGCCAAAGCAGCCATCAATCGTCTTCGTTCTCGACTGTTCATCGAGCATGGGCGATAGTATCCCCCTCGAAGCCATCGATTCAAGGAGTCAATCGAAACTCGATGCCGCAAAGGTAGGGATCCTTCAGCTTCTAGATCAACTCGCGGCCTTCCCGGACGCTCGTGCAGGGGTCAGACTCTTTGGCCACCGCATTGGTTGGTCTCGCCCCAACAGTAACTCAACATCCGGTATCAGCAGCCCAACTCGATTGCTTCTTCAACCCAACTACCAAGGCAAAATCCCAGACGGGCTTACCCCAAGTCGCGATATTGAAGCCGTATTGCCACTCGGGCGGTTTCAGCCCCAAATGGTATCCGAATTAAGCGACAGGCTGTCAACCGTGATTCCCTGGGGGCAATCACCCGTCTATCAGTCAATTATCGAGGCCTACTCGGACTTCGATGCAGACTCTGAATCCACGGCAAAGTGCGTGGTCTTGATCACCGATGGAGACAACTTTCAGTTTAACTCCGTTCGCACGCCTGGCGGAGATCGCGAAACTGATACCACGCTAGACGACGTGCTAAGATCTGCCGAACAATCTCAAATCCCAACGTTTGTTCTGGGAGTGGGAATCGATCGCGACTCGGAAAGCCAAGCCTGGAGGAATCTGAATCAAATCGCGAGTGCCTCTGGGGGTAAGTATTACGACATCGCGAATCGCAGCGCCCTTTTGCGAGCTCTCACAGAACAGCTGGCACGAGGTGAATTTCGCCTTTCAGAAACAAACTCGTCTACTTCCAGACTGCTAAGCATGGTTGGAGAAGATCAAATCTCCAAGCTCAATACGCCCGTTCAAATCGAGTTGCGATCTCGAGTACCGCAAACCTTCGAACTCGTCTTCCAGTCGGTAAAGAAGGAGTTCGAACTCCAGGGTGGCGAAGCACTGGAAATGACGCTCAAGGACAACGGCCTCGATATCAAAGCGGAACCTTATCTCACCGGTTCTCCCAAATCTGCTCCCCTGAGAAAGCCGAATTCATCGGATCGCAAAATTGCTCGGGTGCACAAACCGGTTCAAAGCAACAACTCTGTTTTGTTCCCCATTTCCGTTCAAAATCCAAATAGCCATTACACGAAGCGTCCAAGCGAACTTTGGATTGAGATCCAACCTCAAACCGATTCCAAACAGCCCGTAGGTTCACCCTACACATATTACGATTTGCCGTGGAAGAGCGGTGTAACTGTTCCTCTCGTAGAATGCCTAGCGAACAACTGGCCTTCCGACGCGACAAAGGCCTCCGTTCAAGTATGGCTGTCCGACACTCCTGCAGCCGGCTTGCTTTCTTTCTCCTTGGCCGATCTTCGTAAAAACATCTCTAAGTACGAATCGGGTGTCACCGTTGCATCGCTGCCAGGTTATGAACTCCACGCCGAATGGCAAAGCTCGAACAATGCGAACCTCGTTGGGACCTTGGTGGTCAGGGAACGTTGGGGGCCGGAGTCGAAGGAACTTACTCAGACAAAGATTCGATTAGTTCCTTGTGACGCACCTATCCCAATTAAGGTTCGCCGCAGGGTAGACCCTACTTCGTTCGCTGCAGTTCATACGTTCCAATTCGTCGGAAACCCGACAGATCTCCTTGGTAGCATAGGAGATGCCAAGATTGAACTTCAAACGAAGGGAACCATTGCGACGCAGGCCTGGTCGCTCGAAGACGGTCAGCCGATAGAAATCGACTTGAGGGAAGCGAACGAGTTTCTTCCTTCCCCGATCATTCTCCCGTCACGTTAAGCGACCTAGCTAGGTAGCCTCGGACAGACGCTCCATCCGTTTGCCTTCGATCGCATCGACGCATACGGCGACAGCGACGTCTCCGCATACATTGACCGTCGTACGCGACATGTCGAGCAGCCGATCGACTCCCATGATGATCGCAATCCCCTCAGG
>JALOQZ010000212.1 GCA_025459245.1 Pirellula sp. | reverse complement strand
AACAGCGGAATCAAGTATCGAGTACGCAACTATGGGGGGCGGTGGCTCGGCTTTGAATATCAAATCTATGACGATAACAGCGTCAAGAAAGTAGAGCCCAAGAACAGCACGGGTTCCATCTACGATCTCTATGAACCCAACCAAGAAAAGCTGCTTCATCCTGCGGGCGAATGGAACTCTGCAAAAATCATCGCCAAAGGCCCCACGCTCGAACATTGGCTCAACGGTAAGAAAATCGTTTCAGCAACGATCGGCGATTCCGATTGGGACCGAAGGTATCAAGCGAGCAAATTCAATGATGCCGATGGCTTTGGCAAGACATTCCGCGGCAAGCTGATGCTCACCGATCACGGCAGCGAAGTATGGATTCGGAATATCCAGTTCAAATCAATGGACTCGCCTCAGCAGAAGCAATAAACGCACCCCAGAAGCTAGATTCCCATATCCGCCAAACGCTCGATGACCTGCGAAGCTATCTTCGTTAGTTGCGGATGGCTTGCCTCGACTTCATCGACCCAAATATCTGTTTGCTCAATTTTACGCGACCATTCGGCGACGAGCCGAGCCTTTGTCGGCATCTTTTATTGCTAGGACTCCAGGTCCGACTCGGACTCCGAGACTGGCTCGCCCTCCGAGTTCGCAGGGTACTTTTCGCCGATCGCCATGCGGGCAGGCCTGTAGGTTCGGACATCCCATTCCAAATCCGGCGGCAAAAAATCAAGGGGCGTTTTCTCTTCCAGCTCAATGGCGAAGAGCGAACCAACCGGAGCTAGCTCAACCCATCGCTGGAGCAACATCCGCATGTCGTCGGGGGCTTCTTCCCACAACGCGTAAGGCGGGCAGCAGAAAACGACCCAAGGTAGCTCGGGAAGCCTGAGCATCGGCAGATTCTTTTCCATCGAAGCGGTCCATCGCAAAACATCGTTTTGAATGACGACGACATTCTCGACCAAGCCAAGTGTTTTGGCGTTATTCAGAATTTCCTGAGATGCATTCCGCAAAATCTCGAACAGGATCGCTGCGGACGAACCTCGCGACAACGCTTCGAACGCCAGAATTCCGGTACCGGCAAAAAGATCGAACGCAATGGATTCCGGCAGCGTACCTCCCAGCAAGTTCATAACGGCTTCGCGAGTTCGATCTTTCATCGGCCGGGTGCGTGGGTCGACCGCAAACTGAATCTTGCGCGACCGGAATTCTCCGCCGATGATTCGAAGGTTAGTTTTTTCCAAGGGTTTTCTACTCGCGGGACAGAATCAACAAATGAACTTAGAATATGATCGTAACTCAATCCGACCCCCTGACTAGAGTCTCCTGGATGTTCCAAACCTTGATTCGCTCTCGTAATTCACTCTGCCACACAGTTTGTGCCGCATCGTTTGCCGACAGGAAGGGACATGTTGCTCCGGCGAATCGATGGCTTCAGGCTGCCATCCAATGCCTGTTAGCTTGGTCGGTTCTCGCGTGTGCAACGCATGGACAAGCACCTACGGTTGACTCCACCCGTCCCAGCATCCGGTGGGACGACGGAAGCATCCCCATTGGCGACGGTCAAGATCATGGCGACCATGATCACGCTGCCCATGCGGGACATTCTCACTCCTTGGGAGAAGATACGCGTGAAGAACGAGCACTCAAGGCGAAGATGACGCCCGAACAGCGCGCCGAGTTCGATCGAAAGAAAGCGGCCGCACGGTCTCGCGAAGCGCAAGCGAGAGAAATACGTTTCGCAAACATTCCCGACAACGACACGTCGGAAGTGGCAACTGAGTATCGCAAAGCCTATAGTGAGTTTCAAAAGGCAGTCACAGAACTCATCATGGCCATGAATCGCCACTCGCTCGCATACCAGGTCAATGAGACGCAGCAGAAGGACCTGGACAACGCTTGGAACACAGCCTTAGCAAACTGCCACAAAGCCCGTCTGATTTGGATCGAGCAGTGCGCAAAAACCTATCTGTCGGACAAGCAAAAGTATCTATCGCTTGGATTGGCACTGAAGGAGATGTTTCTGTTCGACTCGCAACTGGACCGAGTTGACGCGTGGAAGACTTCGCTGAGTGCAATGCTCGAGCTAGATTCGTCGCTTCTGGATGCCGAATTGCTGTTGGAGTTAGTTTCCGCTTGTATTGCCAATCAAGAATATGACTTGGCAATCGCGGCTGGCGAGGCTTTAAAGCAGCGTTCTGCACTGGCCGAATCGCAGCTGGTGTACCTAAGCAACATCCCTCGAATGAAAGAGGTTTGGGAAAAGGAAAAACAAAAGCGAGAAGAGGAAAGTAAGCGAGACAATAACCCCCGCATCGAGCTAGCGACCTCCAAAGGAAAGGTCGTTATCGAACTTTTCGAAGACGATGCACCGGAGGCAGTTGCAAACATCATCTATCTTACCGAACGCGGGTACTACAGCCGAAAGGCATTCTTTCGAGTGGAGCAGCATATGGTGGCTCAGACCGGCTGCGAAAAAGGTGACGGCACTGGCGATTCTGGATACACGATTCGAGGTGAAGCAACACCGGAGTCGCACCGCCCACACTTGCGAGGCAGCTGCGCGATTGCTCTTGGCTCCAAGGACGGCGGCGTCGATGCGGATAGCGGTAGCTCGCAATTCTACATCGCCTTTACAACACTCGAACATTTGGACGGCAAGTACACCGTCTTCGGGCGGGTGGTCGAGGGATTAGAGAATGTCGCTTTGTTTAGGCAGATGAATCTAGCAGCCGAAGACGACGAGGCGAAAGCCAAGAAGAATCCAGACTTTATTATCGAGGCCAAAGTGATTCGCAAACGCGACCATGAGTACAAGCCGACTCCTGTGCGAGGGAAGCTGTTTCGATAATGGTTTGCCCGTGGATTCTCTCGGTGATTATTCCGCGAGAATCATCCATTGATTGCGTGTAAAGCAGGTCGCGATGCAAGACATCATTATTGAGAAGCCCTACCAGTTTGTTCCGCCCCATCGAGGCAGCTGGCTGCCTTGGACGATTCTCAAGCTGGGCTTGGTGAAGCGACATCTAAGGAAGGCAGAAGGTGTCGTGTCAGTACGGCTCCACGGAATCGATCATCTGAAAGAGTCGAAGCGGCGGGGGCATGGCATTCTTCTCGCCCCCAACCATTGCCGGTATGCGGATCCGCTCGTGATGAGCTTCGTAGCCGAAGAGGCGCAGACTCTTTTTTACGCGATGGCGAGCTGGCATTTGTTCGAACAGTCGCGATTTCAGAGATGGGCAATTTCCACGATGGGGGCTTTCAGCGTTTATCGCGAAGGACTTGATCGACAGTCGCTCGATCTGGCAGTTGATATTCTTTCTGGAACGGAACGGCCCTTGGTGGTTTTCCCAGAAGGCACCGTCTTTCGTACAAACGATCGCCTCCAGCCACTGTTGGATGGCGTCGCGTTCATGGCTCGCACCGCAGCAAAACGGCGTGCCAAAGAGGGGGATGGCAAGGTGGTGATTCACCCTGTCGCGATCAAGTACGTGTTCCACGGCGATCTGGAAAAGGCGGTCGATCCTACCCTGGATGCTTTGGAAAAGAGACTGACTTGGTTGAAGCTGAAGGAAACGCCGCTCTTGCAGAGAATCTATCGCATCATGAAGGCGATGCTGAGCTTGAAGGAAATCGAATATCTGGGCAGCTCACAAACCGGCACATTCGAAGAACGCCAACAGCGATTGATTGATCACCTTCTCAGCCCCTTGGAGGTAGAGTGGCTCGGGAAGGCTTGTTCGGAAAATGGACTGATTCCGCGGATTAAATCGCTTCGAATGAAAATCGTCCCCGAGCTTGCAACAGGTGAGATTACGGAATCGGAACGGGAACGCCGATGGATTCAACTGTCTCAGATTTATCTGGCCCAGCAAATCGCATCGTATCCGGCCGATTACTTGGTTGCACCAACGACCGACACGCGGATTCTCGAGACCATTGAACGGCTTGAGGAAGACCTGACCGATCGAGCAAACGTACATGGGCCGCTGGAAGCCATCATCGAAATCGACGAAGCGATCGAAGTACCGACAGACCGAGCTCCGAGAGGTGAAGAGGACCCTGTGATGAAACGGCTCAGAGAACGACTTCAATCCATGCTCGATCGACTTTCGTCCGAAGCCAATAGTATTCCGTAATCGATAGCAACACCACATGGATGCAGTGCAACAGAGGGACGATCAGAAATCCCTATCGTTCCGCTGGCGGGAAGGTCAGCATCTTCCCGAACTGGATGGCATTCGAGGCTTTGCCATCCTCATTGTGACTCTTTATCGCTACAGCAAAGAGATTGATCCGGAAGCGAACGAGATTCTCGCGTGGGTGAAACGGTTATCACCGATAGGGGAACGCGGAGTGGATCTCTTTTTTGTGTTGTCTGGACTGCTGATCACTGGCATCTTGCTTCGCACACGAAGTCGCCCATTCTACTTTCGCAACTTCATGGCTAGGCGTGCGCTTCGTATCTTCCCGTTATATGGGCTGGCACTCCTCATTTGCCTTTATCTGATTCCATGGCTCGGAGGGCCCGCTTCGTTTCGTTCGGCTAGGTCCGAACAGTTGTACCTCTGGACCTACACATCTAATATGCGGATGTCATGGCTCAACGATTGGTGCTTCGGACCTCTCGATCACTTTTGGTCGCTTGCTGTCGAGGAACATTTCTACTTGGTCTGGCCAGTTGTAGTATTTTGGCTTGCCCCCAAGCGACTTTTTGCAGCATGCCTCGCTTGGGCGATCCTTGTATTAGCAGCTAGAACTTTTTTTGCGCAAAACTCTTCCTACGGCGTTGCAGTAGATGTGCACACATTCTTCCGTTCAGACGCTCTTTGCCTTGGAGGGATGGTCGCGATTGCGATTCATGCAAACCTTTTTCCCAAGCAACTTCGAATCCTCGCCTCGATACTGATCCCCACCTTGTTTCTGCTGTGTTTAGGAGTCGCATTGACGGGCAAGCGTTATTTTGCAATTCCCAATACACTGGTGCCCGTATTGTTCGCGGCAACCATCTATTGGATGCTGGAAACACCCCAATCGGGCTGGCTGAACAAGCTGACGCGATGGTCGCCGCTGAGGTCGTTCGGCAAATACAGCTACGGCATGTACGTCATTCAGCTGCCATTGGTCACCTTGGTGCCAGCGGCGTCGGTGCAAGGACTGTTGCCGGATAGTTTTCGGTCGACGGTATCGTTCTATCTAGCCTACGTTGCAGTTCTTTTTGGCGTGACGTTTGCGCTCGCATGGATTTCTTACCATGGTTATGAGAAGCACTTTCTCGCGATCAAAAAACGCTATTCGTAGGGCGAAGGGTAAGCATTACCGCGGCTATCAAGTAGCTCGCTTGTCTGCTAGAAAATGAAGCTGTCTATACATAGACAGGATCAACGGTGCAGCCACTTGTTTTCGAGCAGCGGCTCGGATTGCGTTTCCGTAGATAGCTTCTACTTCGATAGGTCGGCCGGCCAAGTAATCCAGTCGCATCGAGCTATCATACGGGACCATCTCATCCGTATGTTCCATCATGTAGGCAATGAATTCTGGCTCGATAAAATGCCCGCAGTTGATCGCAGTGTCTCGAACCTCAGACATGATCGATTCCGCCAAAGCCCTCGAATGAGGGTGACGCATGATGGCATCGGTGCTCGCATTGAGAATGACCGATAGACCGTTGAATGGTATGTTCCACATCAGCTTTCGCCAACGAGCCAACGAAAGGCTTTCTGTAGTATTGCACTCGATACCTGTTTCACGAAACAGATCAGCGATCTGCTTTAAAGCTTCCATGCTTGGGCCTGACTCATCGTCATTCATACCACGATAGGGCCCCATAAGGATCTTGCCATAGTCCAGGTGTTTAATGTGACCGGGGCCAACTTTGTTCGAGCACAAAAAGCAGCAACCTCCTGCGACACGGCCTTCGCCCGCCACTTCCCTGGCTCTTTGCTCAACATGAAGCCCATTTTGAAGCACCAGGACAATGGACTCGGAGTGCATCAGTGGTGGGAGAATTTTCTCAAGGAGATGATTTTGCGTACTTTTGAGAGCGACAATGATGCAATCGCATTTAGGCATCTCTTCAGGAGTGCTATAGGCGTTGACGCGAGGTATGTGGAAATCACCCATCTTGCTATCGACTCGCAATCCATACTCGCGGACGAAATCGACATCGGAGTGGAGTAAGAAATGAACTTCTTGCCCGATTTTGGCCAACAATCCGCCGTAGAAACCTCCCAGCGCACCTGTGCCGACGATTCCAAACTTCATCTAATTCATCTCACTAACGTGAAACCGTTCTACCTGAAGGCCTTTTGATTAGCCCTTTCATTTGCAAGACGCTAAGTGTACTGAGTACGCGCGACACAGGTAATCCTGATTTGGATACAACCGAATCAATATCGGTCGGGACGGATTCGATGCACTGAAGGACTTGTTGTTCGATCTCATTCAGCTGAAGTTCTGCCGGGTGAGACACACGAGCACCATTCTCAAGTTCGATACCTTCTACAAGTGGACCTAGATGTTCGAGGACATCCTCCGCATCTTGAACGAGAATGGCACCATCCCGGATGAGTCGATTGCAACCGCGTGACATGCGTGACGTGACCGCGCCGGGGACAGCGAAAACATCTCTCCCCTGCTCGCCCGCGTGTTGAGCGGTGATCAACGAACCAGAACGGTCAGCGGCTTCGACCACGATGACACCCAAACTCAAACCGCTGATGATTCTGTTGCGCTGCGGAAACACCCCTGCCTTCGGTTTAGAGAAAGGGTGTGTTTCACTAACCAACGCACCATGGTTAGAGACTTCGTCAGCGAGCACATCATGTTCTGGTGGATAAATATCCGTGACACTACTACCGAGGACGGCGATCGTGCGACCGCCCGCTTCCATTGCCGCGCGGTGGCAAATTGCATCGATTCCTCGAGCAAGCCCGCTGACAATCGTAAGGCCTTGACGAGCAAGCGACTTTGCGATTCGTTCGGCCATGGTCGCTCCGTAGCTGGTGCAGTGTCGTGTTCCGACGATGGCGATGGAGAGAGCGTCGTTCGGCAGAACCTTCCCACGCACCATAAGCATGAGGGGTGGGTTTTCAAGCTCCAAAAGCATCCTTGGGAAGCTTGCATCGCCGGGTATCAGAATGTGTACCGAGTTTTCGGCACAATGCTGCTGCACGCGAGCAAGCAAATCACTTTGGACACCTTCGCGAATCAACATCGACAACTTCGGCCCAACACCATGGACTTGTCCAAGCTCCTTCAGTGTCGCCGTGGTCACGTTTTGTGCGGATCCGAAGTGCTGCACTAATGCAGCCAGGGTACGCGGGCCGACTCCACCGATGAGAGCGAGACGCAAATAGGATTCGCGATCTTCCTTTGGAACATGGCGAATTGGAGGGATCGATATCTCGAAGGGAGCAAGGTCAGGGTCTTCGAAACAAGGACCATCGGCACCTGGAGATGGGAGCGGTTCCTCCGAATCAAACAATGTCGGCGAGACGAAATCATCGGGCATGATTCTTCCTTTGCGTGCGTGATTCTAGATTGCTTGCGAAATTCGATTGTATCGTAATTCCTCTCCCAGCAAGCCGTGGAGTCTCACATCGCTCACGCGAAATAAGAGACGCGGCGCGCAGCCCCCCCACCTAATCGT
>JALOQZ010000211.1 GCA_025459245.1 Pirellula sp. | reverse complement strand
GATTTCTTTGCAGATGGAAGCCTCGCCATTTGTACTTGGGATGGCGATGTGTGGCATGCAAAACCGGCTTCGGAAAGTTCGATCAAAGAATTCGAGTGGCGACGAATCGCGAGTGGGATGTTTCAGCCGCTTGGGTTAAAAGTCATCTCGGACAAAATTCATGTCACGTGTCGCGATCAACTTTGCGTTCTCCATGATTTGAACGGCGATGCCGAAATCGACTTCTACGAGTGTCTCAATAACGACCATCAAGTCACGGAGCATTTCCATGAGTTTGCCATGGGATTGCAAGTCGATGCGGAGGGGAATTTCTACTATGCCAAGTCGGGATGCCATGGAAAGGCGGCGATTGTTCCGCATCATGGAACGCTTCTAAAAGTTTCGAGAGATGGTACTAAGACGACGATTTTGGCCAATGGTTTCCGTGCTGCGAACGGCGTTTGTCTCAACCCCGACGGTTCCTTTTTCGTTACGGATCAAGAGGGTTTTTGGAATCCGAAGAATCGGATCAATTGGGTAACGCTTTCGGAGTCTGGTCATCCCAAATTCTACGGAAACATGCTCGGATATCATGATGTTACCGATACATCGGATTCGGCTATGGAGCCGCCGCTCTGCTGGATCACGAACGCGTTCGATCGATCTCCTGCGGAGTTGCTATGGGTCGAAAGTCCGAAGTGGGGAAAGCTTCATGGACGACTCCTCAACCTTTCTTATGGATATGGCAAAGTGTTCCTCGTTCCTCACGAACGGGTAGATGGAAAGATGCAGGGAGGGATGATCGAGCTCCCGTTGCCAAGTTTCCCAACCGGCGTTATGCGGGGACGGTTTCATCCTAAAGACGAGCACCTATATCTTTGCGGTATGTTCGCTTGGGCGGGCAATGCGACAGCACCAGGAGGTCTCTATCGGATCCGAGCAACCAACCGTCCGGTCTGTATGCCAGTAGAATTGCGAGCACTTCGAGATGGCATTCAGCTTGGTTTTACCGAACCGCTCGATAAGACATCGGTGCAACCCGATGCTTTTTCCGTTTCCGTTTGGGGACTCGAACGGACTGCTAAGTATGGGTCAAAACATATCGACGAAAAGGATTTGCAAGTTAGATCGGTCATACTGTCGCAGGATGGTACCGCGATTGACCTGAAGATCGATGGCATCAAGCCTACTTGGGGAATGCAGATTCAATACTCGCTTAGGACGGCATCCGGAGAGTCCCTTGAGGGAACGTTGCACAATACGATACATATGCTGCCTGACTAGTTCTCGATAATGCCTCGGAACGAGCATTGACGTCTTCCGCTACTCATCCGTAAAACGGATCGTCAGTCTCGAATCCTGTCCACAGAAACGCAGTTCGTTATGAAAATACTTCTCGCCATCGATGGTTCCCCCAGCAGCTTCGCTGCGATTCGTGAACTTTACCGAATGCCGCTTGCACCGCAAAGCGAGATACGAGTCATAATCGTAGACGCTCCCATTGACGAGGGAATGTTCCGGGCTAAATCACTGGGAGCCTATGACGATCTCATCCGACAGCAGCGAGCGGATATTTTGCAAAAGCTGCACGAAGCGACCCAGTTGATGAAAGCCCATCCGTCTAAAGTGCACGTAACGAGCGCGATGTTAGAAGGCCACGTTAAGGAAACAATCGTCGACGAAGCTAATCGATACGGGGCGGAATTGATCGTCGTCGGCTCGCATGGTTATGGGCCCATTCATCGCTTTTTTCTCGGCTCGGTATCGCAATACGTCGCACATAACGCACCTTGTTCTGTGATGATTGTCAAAGCGAACAAATCATCGGCGGACTAGGGCGTGCGTTGATGTTTTCCTCCATTCTGCTCTTTGTGTTGGGACTTCTGGTGCTCGTGTTTGGAATTGTTCTCACCGTCTTGCGAGCCGACATTCTGGTCCGTGGTGCTGTAAGCTTAGCGACGATATTTGGTGTATCGCCGACGACGATTGGTCTCACGATTGTTGCTATGGGGACGTTTACTCCTGAGCTGGTAGCAACGATCATTTCCACCGTCCGGGGAGACGCATCTCTCGCTTGGAAGGGGCGTTGGGGGGAGCGATCTACGTCACCTATCTTTATTGGCTAGTCAACGTGCGTCATTAGCATCTGCCTCACGTTGGTGGCGGACAGCCTCCCAAAAGTCGCTTTCCATCCTATCGGCATCGATCGCCTTGAACACTTTGATGCGCCGTGGATTGTCTGGGAACTGTTCGACATGTTCTGCAGATAGAATGATTGGGGCACCTACAGTCACGGCGGTTGCAAGCTCCGGTCGAAGCAAGGCTTCGATCAAGGCGAGGTCCCACATGACTTTCTTTGGTTTATTGGCCGTTCGAGGAAATGTGTCCCATCTTTGAATAAGCAATTCCCAACCGGGACCTTCACCACGCAGGAACCGATCGACATCGACCTTTTGCAACTCCATTTCAACGCTTACGGTTCGAGCTGGCATATGGATGTACTCAACGTTCGATTCAAAGATCACCTTGACTGCCGCGATGTCGTTCTTCCAGTTAAAGATTCCTGGGCCCCACTTTCCGTCTTTGAAGTCTCCGTCGATAAATGCAAATGTGACTTTGGATTCTATGGTCGGATCCAGTCGCAGCGCGGATGCGAGATTGGTACATGCACCCAACGCGATTACGAGGAGTTTGTTTTGGCTCGAGCCAGCGTGCGCACGCTCAATGATCCATCTGGCTGCCGGAGAGTCGACCGGGTCGGCAGGTGACTTCATGGCTCGATCCCCGCCTATCGGATGCTGTATGCGGTTCGATAGTCCGAATGCTTCGAGGAGTTGTTCGTTGAGCTTTTGGCTCTTTTGAACCGAGTCGTTACTTTCCGTTGAACGCGTGAAATGAGCGGATGTGAGCCCCTCCATTTGAAACTCGGGAGCGATCAAGCCTCGAGCGATTGCGTAAAGATCGTCAATCTCGTTCGCGGTGTCGGCGTCGATAATCACCCTGGTTGGAGTTACCGATTTGCCAGGCTGCTGAGCTGAAATGAGGGTATTATTCCAAAAGTTGGTCGACAGCGCTAGTAGTACTGGGATGTAGCAAAGGCCTAATTTCAGCAGGGATCGATTTACCATCATTTCTCTTTCCTTTGCTTGTGTTGCCACGGTTCGCACGCCGGCCATGGTAGCGTCATTGGTTTGCCGTAAAGTGAATGAACCACTCGGGCGTGTTGAATAGCTCAATCGCTTTTAGGGCTTCAAGCCAACAAGTTGTCGCACCTAGTATAACGCTCTCTGAGGTCTCGGTGACTGTGCATTTGGGTAGAAGTCGCGATGATGCAATGGGGAGCCAAAGCTTGATTGTCTCCAAAAAAAATTGTCAATGAACGCGGGTGTAAGTGCGAGAATAGGCCCTTAGCTTCATGATAACGCCACTCTGCTGATCCACCCATTCAAGCATGAATCTGTTGGAAGACGCACGCGTCAAATCTGATTGTTGACTAGGGATTCGTAACTAGTTAGTGTTCATGGAAAGCAAGCTCTCTCTACACGACTCCTCTCCGTCGTAACATTTGCTTGCACCAGGAATCTTATTCATCTTCTTCTGACGGAAAGCTGTTCTATGAAGTCCAAGAGACGTGTTGGATTTACGCTTGTCGAATTGCTAGTTGTTATCGCAATTATTGGAATTTTGGTTGGTCTTTTACTGCCCGCAGTGCAAGCGGCCCGAGAGGCGGCAAGGCGGATGCAGTGTTCGAATAATCTCAAGCAGTTGGGATTGGCGATGCATAACTACCACTCGGCCTTCAACAAGCTACCCTTCTCTGCATCTCCCCAAGTTGGAGCCGTTGGAACGAGGCAGCGCGGTGTTTCGTGGATCGTTCGCATCATGCCGTATATCGAGCAGAACAACGTCTACAGCGGGCTCGAGTTTGCCGGCGATTTCACTATGCAGGATGGGCCGACTCCAATCGTCAATTACAACTTATTGAACAATTTGCGAGTTCCAGGTCTGGAGTGTCCTTCGAGTCCGTTGCCAAAGACGCAGACGTACACCACTCACTCGAACGGCTCTGTCACTTTGCAGATGATCAACTACGTCGGAATCGCTGGATCGTACTGGCGTGGTGGATCCACGACAGTCGTATCGACCGACCCGCAAACCAACATTTACGGGATCGCTGTACACAATGGGATGATTACCCCCATCGGAACCAATAGTCGAGCGGCAAGCTTTGCGAGTGCGTCGGATGGAACGAGCAATACGATGATGATCGGCGAACAAAGCGATTTCTTCTACGACGCGAATCTCAACAAAATTGACCGCCGAAGCTGTGGTTGGCGAGGGGGAGCTTGGGGCAATGGTGCAGGTTCTGGTAACTGGACTCAGAACGTAACGACCGTTCGGTACCCTATCGGAACATTTGGTGGTTCAGGAAATAGCAACCCTTACGACGTCAATGTAGCTCTTACTGGAGCACATACTGGAGGTTTGAATGTTGCGTTGGCAGACGGTTCCGTTCAGTTTCTGTCGGAGACGATCGAGTTCGCCATTCAAACAGCATTGGCGGATCGTGGCGACGGCACTCCGATCGGAGAGCTGTAAGCTCGGAACCGTTTGAATTGAAACAACCCTGGCAGGTGTCCTTTTCGGCCACCTGCCTCTCCTCGATCGGCCATGCTTTTATCATGCTTCACATCGTTAAAAAAGTTTGCAACATCTCATTTTCGACTTTCCTGTTGTCGATGGTTTCATTCGTCGGATGCAATTCCAATTCAGGAATGAGTCCTGTTTCAGGCAAGGTGACTCTCGACGGAAAGCCTTACGCAAACGCACAAGTTCGTTTCGTACCTGCGGCGGGGAGGCCTTCCATCGGCATGACGAACGAGGAAGGAGTCTATCGACTGGTCTATATCCGAGACACCCTCGGCGCTGCTCCTGGTGAATACAAGATTGACATTACCACGGTGCATCAATCCTCCTCGGATTCCGGCGGTGGCAAGGAACCACCTGAAAGGATTCCACCGAAATACAATGTTCGCACGGAACTAAAAAAGACGGTGGAACCAGGGGAAAACGTAATCGATTTTGAGCTGGTATCGAAATAGCCAAGCAATGCTACTTGGCTCCCAAGTTCGACGGGTCTTCCAGTTGTGGCGGTCTGCCCGATGGCGTTTGTTGCGGCTGTGCAGTCTCTTCTGTTGAGATGGGGGCGCGAGGGAGAAGCGTCTCGGCATCAGCAAGGACAAAAGCCGCGATGGCTGAAACAGTAGAATTCTTGGTCAAGTATTCCGGAACAGCCTGATCCATTCGATCGTTTTGCGTGTGCCAAGCGTATCGGTAAACGGCAGTTCCCGATTTGCCCCAAAAGAACCCGGGGATACCCACCGCATTGAATGGGCTATGGTCGCTTGCTCCACCACGCGGCATCCTCGGTGCAACATTGAGTTTAATAGGGGCATGTGGAAATGCGAAGTTCATCGGAAGTATTGCGTCCTTCAACATCGATGCCATCGGCTCGACGCAAGTTAAGGACGCTTGTTGGTTCGTTCCGCTATCGTCAACAAAGACGGCCGAAATGCGACTCTTTTCTTCTTCGCTAAGTTGCTGCACGTAAGCCTTGGATCCAAGCAGTCCTTGCTCTTCCCCCGACCACAGAATGAAGCGTATGGTTCTTTTTGGTTTGGCGCCTACTGCCGAAAGAATTCGAGCGGCTTCCATTGTTACAGCTGAACCGGTTCCATTGTCGACCGTTCCTTGGGATCCCGGACCATCCCAGCTGTCCAGGTGAGCGGAGATGATCACGATCTCCTCTGGTTTCGTCGAGCCGGGAATCTCTGCGATAGTGTTGTAAACGGGGAATGGTCCAGCCGTGAGAGTGTGCTTCAAATCGAATTCCAAAACGACCTTTTCACCATCCATGATTCGGCTGTTGATCGCGTCGTAGTCGGACCTTCGGATAGTGACCGTTGGGATGGGAGAGATATCCTCAAGCTTTAACTGGGTGATTCCTCGCACTCCACCCGTGTTCACAATTTCGGCTGTCGCGGTGGTAACAAAACCGGCAATTCCCGCATGATTCAGTCTGTCGACAACGATAGATGGCTTGGCACCTGCCGGTCTTAAGATCCAAGCACCCTCGAGTCGGTCTGCTAGCTTTTCGAGTTCTTCGGGCGATTGGGGCTCGCGCAGAACCGGGCCTTTGCGCGGGCCATCCGTGCCGGCCGACCAAGCCTTTGCGGTGAATTCAAAATCTCTCGCGACCGGCTCCAGCATGCGGCCCTTGCATTCACCGCGATCGAACCGAACAGGAATCTCCCCCCATTGCTTGAGCGAGACATTCTTCAGTCCAAAGGACTGAAACTGCTCCGCAGCCCAATGGCACGCTTGATCCAATCGCGTCGAGCCCGTGAGCCGAGGGCCAATCTCTTCGCACAAGTGCCGAAGATGGACCATCGTCTGATTTCGACTTTTCCCCTCATCGATGATCTTCAGCAAAGTTTGTTGAGTGAGTGCAGCGGGGTCCATCGGAGCATCGGACACTTCGGTGGCTACCGGGTTTGCTGAGGTAGCCGGGGTTGCGATCCCAGCGTCTTTCGTTTGGGCGACTTGCCCGAGAGCTTGAACCGAAGGGAAGGCAAGGCCAATACAAATCGCGCTGGTGACAACCCAACGCTTCGGTTTCAAATGATGATGTACGGGATTTCGGCGAGATGGAATCGTGGTTGCTAGAACGCGCATTGCGAACAAATCCTGCTTGCGAGATAAAGACACACAAAGAAAACCAAGCTCTGCGCTCCGCCATGCAGCGAGCTTCCGTCCGATGAAGAGGATCCGAATTATCGTTGGAAGGCGAATCACAATCAAACGAAAGATTTGCAACGGAGAAGGATTCAACTGGAAAGAATACTTGCCCCCGTCGCATCGCCAAACTCGTCGGACTCGATTCCGACGCGCTGCGCCAACTCTAGCAGCAGATTGCTAAGCGGTGGATTCTTGTCGGCTTCAAAGTGAACGTGCCTGTTGTGTCGAAGTCCCAGTTTTTGACCACCTGCGACCAACAGCGGTAGATTCTTTGGAGAGTGGTCGCCTCCCTCGCCACTGTTCATCCCTGACCCAAAGACAACGATGGTCCGGTCAAGCATGGACCCATCCGCTTCACGAGTCACTTTTAAGAAACTTAAAAAGCGCTTCAATCTTT
>JALOQZ010000020.1 GCA_025459245.1 Pirellula sp. | reverse complement strand
AGAAATCATGGGCTGCAACGATCAAGTCGGTGGGCAAATCGCCATTAAAAATCACAATCAATCGCTGATTGGTTAGCAAGCTCAAGGCACCGCTAAAACGGTTGCCCAACTCTTCGTGGACAATCTATACTATCCACCCGCCGCGAGCCCCCTCGAAGATCAAGGGCCCGTTGAATCAACCCCACCCACCCGCCCCATCGACTTCTCGGAAACAAGCTGACAGAGCCCAGCACGATGAACGATTCAAAACCGAATACCATCCCGCCAATCTCAACAGAAAATTCCACAACTTCGGAATGCAGACCAGCATGCCCCGTTTGCGGAGGCACGCTGATCGACATCCGAGCTAAACTGCAGTGCTCCAAATGCCACCGAATCTGCGAAACTTGTTGCGAAGGTGGACGCGGCTGATTCGTCGGAACGCCCTGTTGCACCGAACCTATGGCAGGCGATTGCGGAACAGTTGCGATTTCGGACCATTAGCCAACTAAGTGCCTATCCGAAAACTATTAGCCGGTCTGGCGCTAGCCGCGGTTTCCGATGGTCTTCGGATAGGCTCTAACTAACAAAAGAGATAAAGGTTTTGAATCATGGGCAATCGAGATCGCCAGGTGGCGAGACGTTCTTGGATGATCGGTGCGCTTGGAATGCCTGCGGCTATATCGCTAGCAGGCAATTGGGCTAAAACAGCCTGGGGCACTCCTCCACAACGTTATGAACGTTGGGAAAATGGTCCTCCCGCTGACCCCAACTTCTTCCCAATCGCAGTCTGGGTTCAAGCACCCCGAAATGCGGCCAAGTATCGTGCTGCCGGTATCAACACCTACGTAGGGCTCTGGAACGGTCCCACTAACGACCAGCTTGAACAATTGGATCGAGCCGGAATGAAGGTGGTTTGCGATCAGAACGATATCGCACTTCGCTCCGAACATCGCGACATCATTATCGCTTGGATGCACGGAGACGAACCCGACAACGCACAAGCGAAGAGAGACGGAAAAGGTTACGACCCTCCAATACTTCCTGAGAAAATTGTCCGCGATTACCAGCAGATCCAGAAAAAGGACCCGACTCGCCCCGTGCTCCTCAATTTGGGGCAAGGAGTCGCGTATGACCAATACATCGGCAGAGGAACTCGAAGAAACCATCCAGAGGATTATCCCGAATACATCCGAGGTTGTGATATTGTTTCGTTTGATATCTACCCGGCTGTCCATGACAAACCAGAAGTGGCAGGCAAGCTAGAGTTCGTAGCGCGCGGCGTGAATCGTCTAAGAGAATGGGCAAGTGACGAACAGGTCGTCTGGAATTGCATCGAATGCAGCCGCATCAGCAATACAAAACGAAAACCGACCGTGGACGAGATACGAGCCGAAGTTTGGATGTCGATCATCCACGGCTCTCGTGGATTGATTTACTTCGTGCATCAGTTTGAACCCAGTTTCGTCGAAGCCTCGGTACTTCAAGACGGAGAGCTTCTGGCTGGGATCACGGAGATCAACGAACAGATCGATTCTTTAGCAGCTGTGATCAATGCACCCGAGCGAAAAGCGTTAACCAAACTTTCCAGCAGCCAAGGAGATGCAGCCATCGCCGCGTCATGGCGATCGCACGGCGGTAAAGATTATTGCTTTGTCGTAGGCATGACCGATCAACCTACGGAACTAGAACTTGCATCACCGCGCGAGGGTATTCGCGTGGATGTTCTCGGCGAATCCAGATTTTTAGAGCCCCGTGCCGGTAAGATTCGCGACTCCCTACCAGGCTATGGTGTTCGACTGTACCGATGGGATCAGTGAAGCGGTTTTGTTGCAAGAAATAGTTTCAGCGCCTGTTTATGCTCGGCCACATCATGGATACGCAAGATTTGAATGCGCTGCAGCGCCAGGGATAACGAGACTCCAATGGTGCCGAGAACTCTCGGAGTATCTTTGCTACCAAGAATCTTCGCAATGAAGCCCTTGCGCGAGTGGCCGATCAAGATAGGTGCACCTGTCTCGTGAAATCGACTTGCGTTCTGAATCAGTTCGATGTTGTGTTCGTGCGTCTTCCCAAAGCCAATGCCAGGGTCCAGGCAAATACGTTCATAAGCGATCCCCGACTTGAGAAGCAGTTCCTTGCGATCGAGCAGATAGCCGAGGATGTCCTCGACGACGTCGTCATACTGAGGATTATCCTGCATCGTTTGAGGCGTTCCCTGCATGTGCATGGCGCAGATGCCGGCTTCGGTTTTCAACGCGACCTCTAGCATCTCCGGATCCGCATTCAGCCCCGAAACGTCATTGATGATCTCGGCGCCCAAGTCCATTGCTGCGCGGGCTACGCTGGCTTTCATGGTATCGATCGAGATGGGAATCTGGACACGCGACTGCAGTTGCTCCAGAACCGGGACGACTCGCCTTAACTCTTCATCTCGCCCCACCGTTTGGCTGTAGGGCCGGGTGCTCTCACCACCGATATCGAGAATATCAGCTCCGTCATCTTCCATGCGAAGCGCGTGGTCGACTGCAGATTGGATCGTGTAATGTTGTCCGCCGTCGGAAAAGCTATCGGGAGTGACGTTGAGAATTCCCATCAGCAATGGACCTTGCGAGAGATCCAAGCGTTTGCTGCGAAGGGTCCACGATATTGAATAGGATTGCATTTAAATGTCGTTCACGTCAGGAGTAATTATTCGCAACCGAGTGCGGCCATCATCCTACTCGGTGGTATCGTGGTTTGTCGATTTAGACTTTTCCCGGTCGGCATCTCTTGTGCGCCATTGCAGAACAACAAGGCCTAGCGAACTTGCCCGAGCACTCGAGGCAAAATCGCCCTCATAAACGGAACGTCAAAGTCACCGCGACCGGAAAAGTCTCTTTATTTTACCAAGTTCCTCAAAGCATCTCGCGCGCTGCGGTCGATAACCGAGGATGCGAACATCTCTTCAGGTCTCGGACGACCTGTCATTTGCTAGCAAAGCAACGAACTTCACTTTCAGGGAGGAAGCAACAGTGAGAAGGCTCAGACTTGATCTCGGTCTCGCTCGGCGCGGCTTGATGAGCGCTACCGCCATCGCCATATGGATGAGCTCGGCTTCCTGCCATGTGTTCGCACAAACCCCAAGAGACACGGGCTCGTTGTCATCGATTCCCCCAACAGGTGTGCGTTCAACGAATAACTTGTCGACAACTGCACCGCAAAACCGCGGGATGGATGTAATCCACTTCGATCCCTTGCCCGGTTCGACCGAGCGACCTGTGATCACCGCAATGACCGTTTCAAAAGACGGTCGGTTTATTGCAGCGGCTGGCGACGATCATGCGATTCGATTGGTTTCGCTTCAGGACCGGAGAGTCATATCGATTTGGACCGGACACGTAGACTGGGTTCGATCGCTAGCATTCTCAGAGGACGGACAACGAATCGCGTCGTGCGCGAACGACGGATGGATTCGGATTTGGAACACAGAGACCATGAAGCCGGTGAGTGATGCGAGGGTCCCCCACGCGTTGTACGCATTGACGTTCGTGGATGCCAACACGGTTTACTCGGTCGGTTTCAGCAACAACGTCTATCGATTGGATGTTTCGACGAACCAAATCTCCACCGATCACACTTGCGATTGCAACGATTTGCGAGCAATCGTGCTTTCACCCAATAGAAAGCATCTTGCCTACGCAGGCCGCGACGGAGTCTTGCGAGTGCAGCAGTTCGATGGCAGTGCCAAAAATGCTTGGGCAACGTCCCCCGTGCACTTCAATCGAGTCCGATCCATTCAGTTTTCTGATGATAGCTCCACCATTACGACCGTGGGTGAAGATCGCCGAATCGTCCACTTCGACGTCGAAACGAAAAAAGTTGTGGGGCAAACCGAGGTAAAAGGGGGCAAGCTGATGGGGCTTATCCCTCTTTCCCCTGACCAATTTGCGGTCGCGGGGGCGGACAACACGATTCGAATCGTTGGCTGGAATGACTCCATTCCTCAGACAAAGTTGGTAGGTCACGACGGATCCGTTTGTGTTTTACAGCGATCAAATCAGTTTCTTATCTCAGCTGGCTTTGACACGACGATTCGGATTTGGGATTTAGAGAGGGCGAAAACGGAACGAGATCGCGATGGCCGGTACTTGCACCCGGTCGCCGCGCAGTTCGAAGACTCCGCAGCTTCGACTCCGAGCTCCTTTATTTCGACACCAATTAATTCGACCCCAATTAAATAGCCTTCCAACGTTACACACACCGGCGCACCCCTAACAAGAACTTGATTCAGAGGATCGATATCGTGTCATGGAAACGACGCATTGATCAATGGAAGAAGAGTTTTGGGATGCGTTCCCCTGCGCTTTGCGAATCCGTCAAAGCGAACTCGCTCTCGAATGAGAGATTGGCTACCCAACCTATGAAGTCGCGAGAAAGCAGAACACGCCGCTCGGTCCTCGAACTGCTCGAGTCAAGACAACTATTCAATGTCGACCCGATTTGGGTCGGAGGTGTCTACGTCGAAGAAGACGGCGGCAGCGATTTGCACGGTGATTCGTTCTACATTCAATTCAAGGGCGGGGCCGCCGGAACGAAACTTACCAAGCTGGTCATCGATTTGGATCAAGGATTGCCGGGCTTTTCGCAAGGGGACAACTTCTTTGATATCGCCCTCGGAGGACGAGGTGCAGACCTTGCGTTCCCTTTCCAAATCGTCGGCGAAGACGGAAAGTTCTCCGATGCCAATGTACAAGCAGAGGTAAGTGACGGTGGCATGCTCCTCACGCTTACCTTTGATAATTTTCGGGCCGGCGATCGGCTGATCTTTTCAATCGACGTCGACGAAGTCCAGTTTTTTACTCCTGGCGGCACAATTCAAGATTTCAACAACGATGTCGATCCTGTTAGTTCAGGGGCGGAGTTCGCTCGTTCCAAACTGACGGCTTACTTTAGCGCTCCTTCTTTTGAAGATGCAGTTGCATCAACGATTTACTACAGCGAGTACGACAATGTCGTGAATCCATCGGGATTGAACCTGCCGGCCGATAACGAGGGGGGATTCCGCGACCGTACTGCTGGGACCGCCACAAGCATTGTTCAAAAACCGAAGCCCATTTCTCTCGGCGGCACGGTCTATGTCGATAACAACTTGAACCTGATCCAAGAAACAGGTGAGCAAGGTATTCCGAACGTTCGTTTGGAACTCTTTCGATTGGAGAATGGGACGTACGTATCGACTGGATTCACCACAACGACCGATGCCAACGGTCGTTACGAGTTCGGTACAAACCTGGGACTGATGCCAGGAACCTACCAAATTCGTGAAACCCAACCCAACGGATACTTTAGCGTCGGCGCAACCCCTGGCCGCTTGAACGGTGCGGGTACTCTCGGACAAACGGTTGCAAACGACCGTGATGTTCTGACAACCATCAGCATTCCTCTCGGTGACTCGAGAGGGACAGAGCTCAATTTCGCCGAAGCCCAGCCAGTATCGATCAGCGGCTTCGTCTATCACGATCGCAACAACGATGGAATCCGCGGGACGGGCGAAGCGGGAATCGCGAACGTCGAGATTCAAATCGTCTCGCTCGAAAGCACGTTTGGTACGATTTCTCGAACGATCCGAACAGGCAGCGATGGCTCCTATCGTTTCGAAGGACTGCCACCGGGGCGTTACCGTGTCATTCAACGCGAGCAACCTGCCGGCTATTTGGACGGTAAAGACACAGCGGGACGAGTCAACAATCAAACGCGCGGCTCCGTGACAACCAATGAGCAAATCACCGATATCGTTCTAGCGGGAAACGAATCGGGTATTGAATACAACTTCGGTGAACTACAGCCCGCTCAGATTTCGGGAACGGTCTACCACGACGCGAACAACGATGGCGTTCGGCAAGTGGGAGAGACCGCGATCGGGAACGTGATCGTCCGGCTCTCGGGACCGAACGGTACTGTCGAGACTCGAACAGACGCTCAAGGCCGCTATCAGTTTGACAACCTACCACCTGGCACCTACACGATCGTTGAGATCACACCCGATGGATATTTGGACGGAAAAGATCGAGTCGGCACGATCGCCGGCCAAGTCGTTGGAAGCTTAGATGGATCCGATACGATTCGCTCCATCGTTTTGACTTCGGGCGCGAGCGGTATCGACTACGACTTCGGCGAGCTGCTGCCTAGCAGTTTGAGCGGCTATGTCTATGAGGATATGGACGGCGATTGCGTGCGTGATCCTGGCGAGCCACCGATTGCAGGGGTTAAAATAGAGCTCCTCGATGGCAGTGGAAACGTGATCGAAACCACCTTCACCAATTCCGAGGGTCGCTACGAGTTCGACAATCTACCTCCGGGTGTCTATGCGATTCGCGAGACGCAACCCGCAGGCTATTCCCAAGGCGGGACCAAGCCTGGCTCTCTCGGTGGCGATGGATCGATTCAAGACTTTATTCGATCCATCAATGTCCCCCAAGGTGTTGAAGGAGTCGATTACAACTTTTGCGAGTTTCGCCCGGCGGCCTTGCAGGGGAACGTATACGTCGATCTCGACGAGGACTGCGTGCGAGATCCAGGCGAGCAACCTTTGCCGAGTGTCAAGATTGAGTTGCTGAACAAGGACGGGGTGGTCATAGCAACCACCTTCACCGATGCGCAAGGGAACTATCGATTCGAAGGCCTGCGCCCCGGAGTTTATACCGTTCGTGAAACCCAGCCCGAAGGCTATTTTCAAGGTGGGCAGACGGCTCCTCCCGGAGTAGGCCTCACCGATCAGCCCGACTTGATCCGCGAAATCCGACTGGTATCGAATCAGACGCAAACCGATTTGGATTTTTGCGAAGTTCCCCCGGCATCGATCAATGGCTATGTTTTCCAAGATGGCGATGCTTTGCAAACTCCGGATGGTCTTCCTCCTGCGTCCCTCTTGGGGATTCGAGACGGGCTTAGGGATGCAAACGACAAGCCGCTTGCCGGCGTCATCTTGGAACTGAGAACTAGAACAGGGGAACGCATCTCATCGAGCAATGCACTGCCAGGGATTTACGACGGAGAAGTCCTCCGCGTTGTGACCGATGAGAATGGTTACTACGAGTTCCGAGGTTTACGGCCAGGTGCTTATCACGTCTACCAGATGCAGCCGGACGGTTACTTCGACGGACGAGATACCGCAGGCTCCAGCTTTGGTAGCTTTGCTATCAACGTGGATGACAGCCTCGATCCATCTCAGCAGACGCTCTTCGAACAGCTTGCATTGGATTCGGGGACCAATCCTCGGTTCGATGCGATCTTGATGATCAATCTCAATGCGGGCGATCGAGCGATCGAGAACAACTTCAGCGAGATCATCGTCACGATGCTGCCTCCAGAAGATCCACCCGATCCTCCAGCTCCACCGCCTGAAACGCCTCGTCCTAACTTCGAACCACCTCCGGTGAATGGTCCGGTCAAGTTGCCGTTTGAATATGTGCTCGTCATGCCACCGGTCGTTTATGGTCAACCTGACTATCCAATCGGCGGCTATGTCATGGAGTATTCCTGGCACCTCAGCGTTATCAATGCAGGTGAACCACGAGGTCACCAGCAGAGCAAGACGGTGAGCCGGCAAAAGGTGTTGGACAATGCGGTTGTTCTCAACCCTGAGCTTTGGACGATCGAGACCATGGATCGTGGTCGGTGGACCATCGTTTCCACGAGAACGAATCAACCGGACAAAACGACTCGCGATGCCTTTGATATTCTCGGAGCGAAACAGCTTGCTGGGGATTTCAATGGCGATGGTAAAGACGAATTGGCTTTGTTCAAAGATGGAGAGTGGCTGCTCGACATCAATGGGAATGGCGTGTGGGACAACGGCGACTTGTGGGCAAGTCTTGGTAAGAAAGGCGACTTACCCGTCGTCGGCGATTGGGATGGCGATGGAAAAGACGACATCGGCATCTATGGTCCCGAGTGGGATGGGGACGATGAAGCATTGCTTTACGAGCCAGGGTTGCCTGATCCGGAAAACCGCCGCATTTCCAAACCAAAGAATATACCGCCAACCGATCAACCCATTCTGGCCGAGCGTCTCATGCAACGCAGCAAGCATGGAGAGCCTAGGTCGGATGTGATCGATCACGTATTCCGTTTCGGCAGCGACACAGACCAGCCTGTTGCAGGGGACTTCAATGGCGACGGCATTGCCACGCTCGGAGTCTTTAACAATGGATCGTGGAGACTCGATGTCAACGGAGACGGGCGATTCGAGCGCGAGAATGACTCCTTCTTCGAGTTTGGTAAACCGGGAGACATCGCTGTGGTTGGCGACTTCAACGGCGATGGGCTCGACGAAATCGCTGTTGTGCGCGGGAACGATTTGATCGTTGACAGCAACGGCAACGGCGAGTGGGATGCGACCGATAAGGTCTTCGAGATCGAAGGCGAAGGAGAGAACGTCGTCGTCGGAGATTTCGATGGTGATGGGGTCGACGAAGCGGCTTTCTATGCAAATCTACCGCTGATACAAGAGCCCAACGCTAGAACAGCAACAAGATAACGCCGTAACGAGAAGCGAAGCTTCGTTGAAGGAGAGAATTTTTCCTCCTTCACAGGCACCTTGGCAATCGGGAATGGAGTAGAATGCGATTCCCCGCATCCCTCCCCACGACCTCTACTTGCCAGTATGCTTTTTGCGAATCAGTCTTGGACGTCGCTTGAGAAAGTATCGCGCGACACTCCCTTCATTCTACCGGTTGCCGCTATCGAACAGCACGGGCATCACCTGCCTGTGGGTACCGATACGATGCTGCTGACGGAGATCATTCGACGCGTTGAAGCCTCGCTAGGTGATCGCGTATTGATCGCTCCGGTGCAGTGGCTTGGCAATTCACATCACCACTTGGATTTTGGCGGCACGCTGTCGGCTGATCCTCGCAACTATCTCGATCTCTTGCGATCTTTGGTGCAGAACGTTGTTATGGCTGGATTTCGAAGGATCGTTGTCATCAACGGTCATGGTGGGAACGATGTACCTGCCAAACAAGCGTTGTTCGAGATGCGTCAAGAATTGCGAACTCGATCGGATATCTTGTTGCTCATGACGACGTACTGGTCCCTCGGTTCGCAGCCTTGGGAGGATTTTCCTGGCATTCATCAACGAGACATGGGGCATGCCTGCGAGTGGGAAACGTCCATGATTCTCGCATTGCACCCCGAGTTGGTAGGGGACTATCAATCGGCTGCGCCGGTCGATCCAGGTAATGCGTTCCGCCCAGGCTATCGAGCTTGGACCACCCCTGACCGCAGCAAACCGGGGCACATTGGATGGCCTCATTTGGCGACGCGGGAGAAAGGGGAGCATTTGTTGCAGTGTTTCAGCCAAGACGTCACTCAATGGCTGGAGCGCGTCATCGGATGGGATGGTCAATCATGGGATGGGTAACCGCTGGAGCTGGTGACGAGGTTCAAGGTAGACTCTCCAAACAAGTTGTCGTTATCTGTCTGTTCTTACTGTTTGCATCGGCGATCAATTACATGGATCGTCAGACCTTGGCCTCGGTCGCGACTCGCATTACTAACGAGCTGAACCTGAGCGAAAAGCAATACGGCGCCGTTGAAGCCAGCTTTGGTTGGGGGTTCGCTTTAGGGTCCCTTGTTTTCGGCTTTCTGGTTGACAGCTTGCCCGTCCGATGGATGTATCCTGCAGCGATTCTTCTCTGGTCGACTGTCGGATTTCTCACCGGGTTCGTTCGGGGCTATGACGACCTGCTCATCTGTCGCGGATTGCTCGGTTTTTTCGAAGCTGCCCACTGGCCTTGCGGTTTGAAGACCACGCAAGCGCTTCTCACCTCGCGTGGCAGAGGGCTCGGCAATAGCGTTTTGCAGAGCGGGACTTCGGTTGGCGCGTTTGCAACACCCTTGCTCATGCTTTGGCTTTTGACTCCCGAGCCTGGCAGCTGGCGCATCGGTTTCCAAGCGATCGGTGCGGCGGGGGTGGTTTGGATCGCTCTCTGGTTCGCATTGGTTCGAGCTTCCGACTTGCGAGCATCGCAGAAACAAGAATCCGTTACTGAAAAACCGATCGCTTGGTGGCGAGAGGTGTTTTGCTGGAAGCTTTTTGTGCTTTTGTTGGTGCTTCTCGCTATCAATACGACTTGGCAAATCCTGCGAGCTTGGCTTCCGAAGGTGCTTCAACAGCAAATCGGTTACAGTGAAAACGAAACACTGATTTTTACGTCGGTCTGGTATCTGGTTACCGATATCGGATGTTTGGGGGCTGGTGCGATGGCATTTGGGCTCGCGAGCCGAGGATGGAGTATCAAAGGTTCTCGCACCGCCACCGTGGCGCTTTGTTCGCTTGCGTGCGCTCTCGTTGCATGCGTTCCTTGGATCCCCAAGGGCCCGATGCTTCTCGGGATATTGCTCATCGCTGGAGCCGGGGCTTTGGGACTTTTTCCAATGTACTACGCCTTTTCGCAAGACATATCGAGGAGCCATCAAGGCAAGGTAACCGGTATCACCGGAATTCTGGCTTGGGCATTTTCCGGTGTGGCGCAGATGGCATTTGGCAGTTCGGCAGATGCCACCCAAAGCTTCAATACAGGCTTGATCATAGTCGGGCTTTTACCGCTCTTTGCAACTTTGAGTTTAGTTTTCTTTTGGCCGGGAGATCGTTATGAATCTACGTCGTAGTCGTCGCGAGTTCATTCAAAGTACAGCCGCTTTCTCCGGTGCAGCGATAGGTTTACAGTCGTTGCTTTCGGCCAACGATGGGGGACCGCGCAAACGCATTGCATTTCTTGGGACGGAAGTGCGAACCCACTCCCATGCGCAGCATTTTTTAGATCGCCACGCTATGGGCTACACTTGGGGCGGGAAATGGCAAAAGCCGCGTTTTGATATCGCCTCTGTCTACATCGATCAGCATCCAGAGGGAGATTTAGCACCTGGTCGAATCTCCAAGTATGGATTGAAAGACTTTCCGTCGATCGAAGAGGCGTTGACTCTTGGGACATCCAAACTGGCGGTCGACGGCGTGGTCATCATCGCGGAGCACGGCAAGTATCCCGACAACGAAAAAGGGCAGAAACGCTATCCACGCTACGAGTGGTTCAAACGGGTTGTGAAAGTCTTTGAGAGCTCGGGGAGAAGTGTCCCTGTCTTTAACGACAAACATCTTTCAACGGTTTGGAGCGAGTGCAAGGAGATGGTGGAAGACTCCAAACGATTGGGTTTTCCATTTTTGGCAGGCTCGTCGCTCCCGGTAACGTGGCGCATGCCATCCATCGATATGCCTCTCGACACTCCGCTCCAAGAGAGTGTGTGTGTTTGCTACGGTGGCGTCGACAGCTATGACATCCATGGTCTTGAGACGGCGCAGTGTATGTCCGAGCGACGCAAAGGGGGCGAGGTTGGTGTGCGATCCGTACAAGCCTTGCGAGACGATGCGTTATGGCAAACGCTTGCGGGAGACAGCTACAAAGACACTCGAAAATTGCTCGTCTCCGCTTTGACTCGAAGCCACAATCTTCCAGTGGAAACCGGGTATCCTACAGCGCCGATCGACTGGGATTGGGCCGTGAAAACTTTAGCAAAGTCGATTGGCTATATCGTCGAACATCGAGATGGATTCCGCACCACGCTGTTGTTGGCCCCGATTCGGGATTTCAATTACGCAGGGTTGCGGTCGGATAATGGCGAAATCATCTCGTGCCAAATGTATCTCCCGATGCCGACCCATGGTTCGACGACCGCGGATTTTTTCAATCCACTGGCGAATCATATTGAGACGTTGGTGGTCGAGGGAAAGACACCTTACCCTGTGGAGCGAACCTTGTTGACTTCGGGTATGGTGATCGCTGGAGTCGAGTCCCTATACCAGAAAGGGAAGACGATTGAGACACCAGAGCTGGCCGTTACGTACCGCGCCAAACCAGAGTCTGCTTATTGGCGAGTATAACGAAAGAACCTTGCGCGAAGTCGATTCGCATGAACGCCCCACGGATCCTTATGTTGCAATGGTCAAAACGGCCGAGCATTCCGAGAAGCCGGCATCCGTTTTCGAGGGATCGGCCGCTCCGATTGACACCAACGTTTTGTTACGTCGATGGATTCTTCTTGCCGCGAATCAGGAGATATACCAATAGTCCGGCAATAAGCAGGGCACTCGCACCACCTATAGTTTTCGATAGGTTGTGCATATCCACTGTCTCACCGACATCGTTAGCTGGCTGATTTCCAAGCTGTGTCATTGGTTCCGAAACCATCGAAGATGGCTGCTGGATGGCCAATGAATCGATGAATTGACTTACGGCAACCTGGTCAGAGTCCCCTCCAACGGTTGCAGCCATCAACTTGTACAACGCACCATCATGTCGAACCATTGCCTGGGTTATTTCGGCTGACGCGCTTTTGGCTGTCATGTTCCATACATCATGGCCAGACAACTGTTTTGTCGGCAAACGAGTTACTTTTCCGCCGATCTCTTCCGCGAGGCCCTCTTCAGCAGAAGACTGAATGAGTTTGACGTTTGGCGGAATCTGTAACTTCATGACACCGAACTTCATTCTCTGGTCGTTGGACACCCAAAGCGCGAGGAATGGGGGCGGTGGCGTTGGCACCGCTTGAAAGTCCTTCGCATTTGGTGTCGTTATCGATAGAAACCCGTCAGGGGATGTCCATGTCTGTGCATTCCCAACCAACGGGAGAACCATTGTGAAAATGGCAAGCGTCACCACTTTAATAAGCATAATGAGAACCTGTATCTCGAAAGAAATGAGAGGCCGAACAAGACGATTCGGGAAGAGCGGGCTGTAATTTGGACGTTACGTTGGCTGGGTGTGAAAATCCAGCACCGGGTTTTTTAAACAATCCGACTTGGGATGTCAAATTAATGATACCAGCATGTTTCAGCCATAATCCGATCAATCAGAAGTCTGAGTCAGCGAATCATAATGCTAGTCCCCTGCATTCGGGAGCAAGTTTCTAAGCTACCGCGACAGCTGCTTGATTCGACTCCTGTGAGATTTTGAATGAGGTCTGTTTCCGCGTCGAAAGGACGAGCCAGGGGGAAGATGGGCAATCTGCGTTGAGTTTGCTTGATTTGCCGAAAGCACTGAGGATTCCGGCCGTAACGTCTCGATAACTTGTTCCGGGTAGTACCTTCATCGACTACCCCGTCGTCATCTTGCAGCACCGACCGTGTTGCATGCGGGAACACCAGCCTCGAGCGGTACGAGATCACTATGAAAACAGCCAAGTTGCAACAGAAACGCCGACGCGAATTCACACGCATGGTTCGGTCTCTGACCGTCGTGTGCACTGTTTGGTTTGCAAGTGGTTTGGAATCGGCGGGCGCAATGCAAGAGCCTTCGTGCGGGTGCGAATCCAGCCCTGTCTGCGACGGTGGATGTTCCCACCAAACGTATCGCAAAAAGCCAAAATCCCTCTCCTTTGCAGAGAAGATTCTTAAGCACTTTGATCATGTCGGTGACAAGATTGAAGCCGAGCATCGCCCTCGCGCCGCTGCGAGAACATTCTCCGTGCACCGAACAGAGCCTCAGTGCGGCACGGAGATGGGACCATCCTGCGGTAGCGAAATGGCCAACGTCTCTGGATGCGACTGCCAAGCTTGTGTATCGCACCCTAGTCAGACATACGCAAATGCCTACCCAGGGCAACCGTTCACCCACACGAACCTCGCCCCTCAATCTGTTCGACAATCTCCGCCTGCGTCGCCCATGCATCCGAATGCTCCAATAGAGAAGCAAGCCATCGGGAAGATCAGCGACAAGTCGTCGAGTCGCGCCCCTCTTCCATCGACCGCACCTTCGAAAACGCCATTGTCTGCACCGCCGCAAATTCCGGTCAAAAAATCGGAACCATTCTCTGCACCCAAGATCGAGCAACCTAGCGGGCCAATCGGAGTGGACTCGAAACCTTCGACCGACGAGCCCGCTCCGATGCCTCCCGAGCCAAGGCGATCCATGGAGACATCCAAGCCGAGCTTAGAGAAGTCCGCTCCCTTGGAAAAGTCAGAATCACCCGAAGAACCATTCATGCCACGATTCCCGAGAGCGGCCAGCGAGGCTCCAAGCCTTCGTAACATTCCGGCCGACGCTAATTCGACGGGATACCCGGCGAAACTCCGCGGCGCCGACATACCAACCGCTCCATTGCCACCAGCCAATCTGCCATCCACGGGATTACCCCCTGCGGGATCGCCGCCAGTAGGGTTGCCGCCCGCGGGATTGCCTTCGTCAACTGGTGGACAAATTCCGGATGTTCTCGTCGATCCTTTTCAAGACGATGTGACTTGGCAAGGTAAACGCAATCAGATGAATGGTATCAAGCTCACCGTGGGAGCGGAACGTTCGAAGAAAGCGGTTGCACCGATCCGAGAAAGCGATCCGGTTCAACTGAAGAGTGTTCCCCCGGAAGAGTTGGATCAGCCTCTCCCAATTATTTTGACCCCAGCAGGGCCGATCGATTCGGGCAATGTGATTCAGTCATCGTACAAGGAAGCGTTTCCTGTGATCACGAATCAAGTCCCAAAGGCCAAAGTCATTCACTTCAATAAACCGGAAGACTATGTTCCAACGGTGAAGCGGAAAGCGGTACCAGCCCCAAAGTAATCGAGTTGTTCTGTTAGTTCGACCGAAAGGGTGATCGGCTAGGTGGGGCGAATCATTCTATCGAGAATATTCCTCGTGATCTTCTGAACGCGATGATCGACTCCTTTCGGTGATGTGTAAACACTGGGACTTTGGTAACCGGGTGGTGCGCTGAGACCGTCTGCCCACCAACATGTCGAAGCGTTGAAGACAAAATTGCCTTTTGGTCCGGGATACATGGTGGCTGTATAGGTTCCTCCATTAAGTACGCCCGGTGCTGATTGCGTCGGTCCTGTCGCCACGATCTCCAGTCCGGGGATAGGGGCAGGATCCCCATGATATTCCCATCCGATCAAGCCAGGGATGCGATCGCCAAGTTGCATTCCAGTGCCAGCATAGATCCAGTGCTGGGGGGCGGAACAGACCCAGTCCGCTCCCCCAGTAACTGGCCCTGTGCTGTGAGCGCCAATAAGCTCGTTCGCGTAGGGGCGTTCATGCTTCAAATCTGACATCTGATGAAATTCGCGAGTTCCACCGGGAGGGCCAAAGACTCCCGTCCGCCGAAACGATCGGGTGGGCTCATCCCATTCCACCCGGCCGCAAACCGCGTTGCCGCTGAAGAACCCAACGCTGGTACCACTCTCCACGGCAGCTTGGACATGACGAAACATTTCAATTGTCCAATATTCGTCATGCCCAACGCTTAGGAATCCGCGGCTTCTCTGCGCTGTTTCGGGATCTCGATGCGTATCGGTGTTCGAAACATACTGAACGTCGTAGCCTTGCTCTTCCAGCCAGAAAGCAAACGGGAACTCCCATAGAAAGAACTCCCCCGAGCCCAAAGAAAGGGGCGCGTCGAGGATCTGACAGTACTTACCATAGGGTCTAGAAAAGCTGACTCGTGAAGCGTTTCCCCAATGCCAAACGTTGTCGCCATCGTCATAAAGCGAGTACTGCGAAGGCCATCGATTGTAGGCTTGCCAAGTGTGGTCGCTGCATTGAAACGTCAAATCCGATCGGCGCTCGTCTCGAACGATGAAGATGACATAGCTCTGCAGTCCCTCAATTCCTTCCGTGAGTTTGGCTAGATAAACGCCACTTGTCCAACTCTCGGGGATTGCAAACTCAAGCGCGGGGGCCCAATCGCAAAACATCAATCGATTTTCACCAACTGAAGGAAGAGGTTGCGGTTTGCAAGGTAAGTCGCGATAGGTACCGACTCTCCGGCCCCCCAATCCTGCGTAGTAGCCTAATCGAAAGAGGTCGACTTGAACCTTTGTCGGGGCCGAGGTGCTGATCATTATCTGAAGGGTTTCGCCAGCCCGGATGCTCGCATGGGAAGCGTAGCCTTCGATCCAAGGAGATCGGTACTTGGATGTCGGCTCAATTTGAATTTTGTCGATCTTCCAATCAAGCGTTCCGGATTGCCGGTTTTCTCGAACAATGGGATTTTCAAGTCGCTTCGAGTCCTCTTGATGGGATGGGCCAGTCGAAGCCGACACAGCTCTTGCTGGAGACGTGAGACCGCAGGCCGTCGCTGCAGCCAGAAGACTGCGTCGATTCGAAGCTTTGGCCTTTTGATTTGCAGGAGATGGCGGTTGACTTGTCGGAGATGGGTTGTCAGGTGAATTCATCGGTAGGAAGAAATGGCGTTGCTGGAGGGAGGCGAAATAGGAGGGAGCTGAGAAGCTAGATTAACCGCAAGGCGTCCGGTGCAAGCTCGAAGGATTATGGTATCATCCTGATCTTTCTATTGCTGGTTTCTTCCCAACCGACTTTGGTTTTTAGCATGGCGTTTCCACCGAATTCCGATGATCGTCCCGACCCTATGGAGAATATGCCCGCGGTACGAGCACGCGTTCCTGATCATGTTGCTCGCGGGGAGATTAGCACCGGTGTGATCGTGGTTACGGGAGGGACCGAGTTCGTTTTGGACTTTGTTCGGAATCTCCCTCGCCCCAGCTGCGTCGTATCGCGCGTTGTTCTTCCGCATTTGGTGATGCCGCAATTCATCGATGCTTTAACCACCAACGTCGAATTGTTTCGGCAGCGGTACGGCGAGTTACCCGGAGCTCCGAGCCCCATTGTTCAGGCGCCGACTGCTCAACCGGGTGAGTCCGGCCAACAAGAGCAGCCTGCAGCGGAACACGATCCGTTCGAACCCAATTTTTCGGAGGATCCACTCGGTTTGGAGGGGGATCGGCCAGAGGAGTCACCTAAAAACACTCCAAAGCCCCAGATGAATTCGGGGGCAGCCGCAGGTGGCGGAGGAAAAGGCGGGCCCTCGGTTCCGCCATCGCTTGAGTCCAACTCGATCGATGTCCATGCCGGTGCCAATCCCGGTGCTGGCCAATCTCCAACTCCTCCCAATCAAGGCCCCCGTCGGCAAAACCCGCAAGAGGTTTACGACGAGCTGAAATTGCGCGACGAGATCCTCAGCGGTGCCTACGCCAATGCCGTCATGATCGGACATGGCCCCTATGAATTCAGCTTCGACTTCATCACGAATTTCTACCCGCAGTCCGCAGTGAGCAGCCGTGTGTTTATGGCATCGGGGCACGTCGGACGATTGCTCGATTCCTTGAAAGCATCTTGGGAACAAATCCGAGGACGCTACGGCTATCCCCCGAAGCCTTAGAGCTTGTCCCAAACATCCAGAAACCGCGGCTAACGCCAGAGCGGCAAATGGTTTTGGATTGGCTCTAAGCTCATTCAATAGAGAATCTTTACAAGACGATGCACCCGAGAGAGGGTTTTAGTCCCTCAGTCACTGACCAATCATCTCAAGTCTATGGATCTTTCATCCCTTCAATCCATTCAAAAGCAGCTCGCTAGCCGTTCCATCTCCAGCCGCGAACTGACGCAGTACTATTTGGATCGTATTGCCAAGCTGGACAGCAATATCGGCTCTTATCTTCATGTCGACGCAGAAGGTGCACTCAAGGCTGCGGATAGCGTCGATGCGAAGCGAGCAAAGGGAGAGTCGCTGGGTGCGTTGGCGGGAATACCTATCTCGGTAAAAGATATTCTTTGCACGCGAAGCATGCCTACAACGTGCGCATCCAAGATGCTCGATGGCTACATGTCTCCTTTCGATGCCCATGTCGTCGAGCGACTGCACCAAGCCGATGCAATCATTCTCGGAAAAACGAACTTGGATGAGTTCGCCATGGGTGGTTCAACGGAAACGGGGTATCGTGGCCCCAGTCGCAACCCTTGGAACGTCGATCGGACATGCGGTGGCAGCAGCGGTGGATCTGCAGCAAGTGTAGCAGCAGGCTTGGCAGCAGCCTCTATCGGGACCGACACGGGAGGCTCGATTCGGCAACCTGCTGCGTTCTGCGGTGTGTGCGGACTGAAGCCGACCTACGGCCGCGTGAGCCGTTACGGTCTTATAGCATATGCCAGCAGTTTGGACCAAGCTGGTCCATTCGGACTTACGGTGCGGGATTTAGCGATAGTGTTGGAGGCTATATCGGGGCACGATCATCGCGATTCTACCAGTCTTCAAATCGAAAACGAACCTTTTGCAGAAGCCATCGAGAAACCGATTGCTCCCTATCGAGTGGGATTCGTCCCCGAACACCTCGATTCCCCGGGGCTAGATCCGGAGATCCGGCAAAAGCTGGTAGAAGCAATTGAGCTTTACCGAAAACTCGGATGCGAAATTGTTTCCTTAGATTTGCCGCACCATCGTTTCGCAATACCGACCTACTACATTGTCGCTCCCAGCGAAGCGAGCAGCAACCTGTCTCGGTACGATGGCGCGCACTACGGTTTTCGCGCGGAGATGGACAAGAATCGCGGTTCGGCGGATAGTCCCCTCGTCGCTATGTACAAGCGTTCCCGCTCGCAAGGCTTCGGCAGCGAAGTCAAGCGGCGAATCATGCTGGGGACCTACACTCTCAGCGCTGGGTACTATGACGCGTATTACTTGAAGGCGCTCAAGGTTCGTCGGTTGATTCGCCAGGACTACGACTCGGCATTTACCCGAGTGGATGCCATTCTCGGCCCGACAACGCCAACCACACCTTTCGAGCTTGGGGCGAAGAAAGACGATCCGGTTCAGATGTACCTTGAGGACCTCTATACCGTCAGCGCGAATTTGGCAGGTATACCAGCTCTCTCGATCCCCATGGGGACACATTCCAACGGATTACCGATGGGGTTGCAATTGCAGGGAGCTCCCCTTTCAGAGGCGAAACTCCTCGCGATTGCCAACGCCTATCATCGCGAGATCAGCTACCAGCCTCAAATCGCCTTCTCCTAAAGGCAGCCTCTCTGCATGGCATCCATTCCTGTACTCTACGAAGACAATCATTTGTTGATTGTCAACAAACCTGCCACTTGGGTTGTTCAAGGAGCAGCGGCAGATCAATTGAGTTTGCTGGATTGGGGAAAGGCTTATCTCAAAGAGAAGTACCATAAACCCGGCAATGTATATCTCGGCGTAGTGAGTCGCTTGGATTCTTGGGTCACCGGTGCAGTCCCCTTCGCGAGAACGAGCAAAGCCGCCGCGAGGATCAACGAGCAACTGCGAGAATCCACGGTTCTCAAACTTTATTGGGCGATCGCGGAAGCCAAGCCGGCTGAACCGAGCGGAACCTTGGTGCATTGGCTTGTTCGTGACGATCGCGAGGCAATTACCCGGGCGTTTGCGCGGCAGCAGCCTCAGTCTCAGAGAGGTGAATTGCGTTATCGGACCTTGGGCGAAACCGATCGAGGAACTTTGCTAGAGATCGAGCTCATCACAGGTCGTAAGCATCAGATCCGAGCTCAGTTGGCGACGCTGGGATGCCCAATCGTGGGCGATCGAAAGTACGGCGCAGCAACGCGGATGGAAGAAGGGATTGGATTGCACTGCCGGCGGTTGGCATTTGACCACCCCACGCAGGAACAGAAGATCGACATCGTCGCGCCTCTCCCAAGCTACTGGCCCAAGTTGCCCGATTGAAGCTGAAGATCGACAGCTTGACCTAGATTCCGATTCGCATATCCGCTACTTGAATGAATCTTGCCAAAAAGGCGAAAATTCAAGAGGTGGTTTATGCTAGCAAATCCGAGTCTTTTCATCGATGCGAGAGCATGCTTTGGGCCTGTGTGTCGATTTGGAATTTCGTATGCTTGCATGCTCGCCTTGCTCGTCATCGTTTGGTCTGCAGACGCGTCCAAAGTGTATTCTCAGACCAGCACGGACGACTTTTTATCGCGAGCACAGCAGATTCGAGAAAACGCGCCTGTTCGCAAAGCGACCGCGGAGAACCAGCAATCCACCGATCCTGAAAGTGGCTTGAACGGTTTGGTGGATCGGCTGGGAGGCGGACCTGCAGACTGGATCAGTCCCAAAGGGCTATCCAGTTCCTTGCAAATTCTGCTGTTGCTAACCGTCCTCAGTCTGGCCCCTGCCATTCTTCTCATGACGACCTGCTATGTGCGGATCA
The DNA here is from genome assembly GCA_025459245.1 of Pirellula sp. Classification (GTDB taxonomy): domain Bacteria; phylum Planctomycetota; class Planctomycetia; order Pirellulales; family Pirellulaceae; genus JBKCUI01. The sequence goes on along the minus strand of JALOQZ010000020.1, from coordinate 4,528 downwards.
TCGTTGTCTTTGGGTTGTTGAAGCAGGCGCTTGGAGCACAGCAGTTACCACCGAGCCAAGTCATTACGTCGATCTCGCTTTTCATCACTCTTTTTGTGATGAGTCCGGTATGGAACCGCGTTTACGAAGACTCGATTGAACCCTACACCAAGACCGGCTCTCGCATGACGGCGGCAGAGGCTTGGGATAAAGGAGTAGAACCCATCCGCGAGTTTATGATTCGGCAGATCGATCTCGCTGACAATCACGATGATGTGCATTTGTTCTACAGTCGCTATGCACCGGGCAGTCAGGGGCCGACAAGTTTTGATGACGTTCCGCTTCAGGTCTTGCTGCCAGCCTACATGCTCAGCGAGCTCAAGACGGCATTCCTGATGGGATTCAAAATCTATCTTCCTTTCTTGATCCTCGACATTGTGATCGCGTCGGTCACCGTTTCGATGGGGATGATGATGCTTCCTCCGGCCCTGATTTCGACTCCGTTTAAGCTCCTATTGTTCGTGTTGGTCGATGGTTGGCGATTGGTTGTCGAGATGCTTCTCGACAGCTTTGGGACGTTATCGACCTGAACGAGCGCAGAAAATCCAAACAATAGTTTCTTCATTCCGCAAAGGTGACGTATGACTTCGAGTGAAGCGGTCGATTTGGTCCGCGAGGCGATTTTGATGTCGCTGATCCTAGGTACCCCTTTAATGGTGATCGGAATGGTTGTTGGATTGGCGATTGGATTGATCCAAGCCTTGACTCAGATCCAAGACCAAACAGTAAGTACGGTACCCAAGTTGGTCGCAATGACCCTCGGTATCATCGTGTGCCTGCCTTGGCTCGCAGATCGAATGATCGATTATTCACGCGATCTCTTTCACGAGATCCCGCTTCACGTCTCCAAGCGTTGATGCTTGAGAGGCCGACTTCATGTTCGATAGCGTCGATTTCCTACAAGGCCTGCTGTACGGTTCGATGTGGACCTTTCTCTGCATCTTGAGCCGTATCGGGCCCATGCTGGTGCTCATGCCCCCCCTGCAGGGAGCTTCGGTACCGAACCGGGTCAAGGTCATGATCGTATTGATGGTGTCGTTCGCGATGACGCCTATTGTCATGGAGTACTCGACACCGCTTCCCGGAAACTTGGCGGATATCATTCTTGGTCTTGTGAAGGAACTGTTGCTCGGATTGCTATTCGGTTCCTCTGCGTTGATTATCGTCACTTCATTGCAAATCGGTGGGCAAGTCATCAGTTCCCTTGCCAGTTTGGATGTTGCGCAGGCAGCTGATCCAACGACCCAAGAGAGCATTACCGTCGTGAGCCAAATGTTGTCTTGGATTGCGATGATCCTCTTTGTCACTCTCGGCGGGCATCGCGTTGTCATCGGGGCTTGCGTCGATAGTTTTGCAACGTATCCCGCTGGCGGTGTGTTGCTAGAGGAATACTGGCTCCTTCATCTACACGAATTATTCGGGCATAGCGTCGCGATCGGATTGCGTGCCGCTGCCCCGCCCGCTATCGCATTATTGTTGGCCAATTTTGTAACCGCGCTCATCGGCCGGACGCTTCCACAACTGAATATCATTGCTGTTGGTTTCAATCTAAACGTATCGATCTTGCTCATCATCATGACGCTGTCGATTACGAGCATTGGCTGGGTCTTTCAAGACGAATTCGTCGGTTGGATCGAAAAGACAACCGAGCTGTTTCCGGCGGGTGGACGAGGCTAATCACAGGAGGCGTCGCCATCGATGGCGGATGAAAGCGGAGAGAAGAAACACGAAGCGACCGACTATCGCAGGCAAAAAGCCCGCGAAGATGGGAATGTTGCGCGATCCAGCGATTTGACCTCGGCAATCCTGCTGCTCGTCGGTGTTGTCCTGCTAGATACGACGGGACCATCGATCGCGAACGCCTTGATTGGAATTCTCCGCGAGGTGCTTTCTTCCGAAGCGACTCTTAGCACCGACTCCCGCACGATCATGGTGGAGCTGATTCGCCAAACGAGCCAATCCTCGCTCGCGTTGCTGCCTCTTTTGATGGGGATGCTTTTAACTTCGGTGATTGTGCATTACGCGCAAGTTGGGCCCCTTTGGCTACCTGAAAAATTGGGAATGGACATTACGCGAATCGATCCGATTCAAGGGTTCAAGCGGCTCCTTTCCATTACCAATGTCACGCGACTGGGATTCGGGTTGGTCAAAATTGCTCTCGTTGCAGGAATACTGATTGTTGGCGTTTGGTCGAAGTGGGATTCGATCCTCGCGCTAGGGACCACGGGTTTGGGAGCTGTTGGAGGCTTCGTTTGGGAGACAATGATCGAACTGTGTCGCAATGTAGCTATAGCATTGGTGGTTTTGTCGATCGCGGATTACGCCTTTCAACGTTGGAAGTATGAACAAGATCTGCGAATGACCGACGAAGAATTGCGGGAAGAAATGAAGATGACCCAAGGGGACCCGCATACCAAATCGCGTCGGCGCAAGGTGCAGCGAGAGCTAGCACAGCAGCGGCTCTCCGTCGATGTTCCCAAGGCGGATGTGGTAGTGACCAACCCGACCGAATTGGCGATTGCATTGCAATATGATCCGAAGACGATGCGGGCTCCGATCGTGTTGGCGAAGGGAGCGGATTTAGTAGCAGCTAAGATTCGAAAGATCGCGTTGCAGCATGGAATTCCCATCGTGGAACGCAAACCTTTAGCACAAGCATTGTTTCGCGAAGTGGATGTCGGCAAACCGATTCCTGCTACCGAGTACACCGCTGTTGCAGAGGTCTTGAAGTACGTATACCAAGTGAAGGGGCGTTCCATCCAAGAGATCACAGATACCCTTCAATCGCAAACCTCGCAATCGAAGAAGGCGTCCTAATAACTACTGGTTAAAACCCGGTGGCTCTGTCCTCGTCATCGAGGGACTCTATGACAGAACAGCTTGGACTGGAAAATGGGAAGAAGAAATTGATACGCTTCCGGTGTCCGCTTGTCGCTCGACCGCTTTGATACCCTATATGCTTGAGTTGGCCGGATTCCGAGTCGAGAGCGTTTCGTACATGAAAGAAACGAACTCCATGCCGACAATTCGAACCATACGTTACCTCGTCGTTGGATCAAAGCCCGACGTTGCTTCGCAGCAGATCACGATCGAATACTCGCCAGCTCCAATATGAAGTGCAAAATTCGCGATCGGATTTAGTTCGTTTGCAGAATTGTAGTTGCCCGCCCAGTATATTGTTGGCTGTCCCATCAAAGTAAATCCAATATCAGCCGTACACAAGCAAGCAGCTGGTGCTACCAGCCAGAATCGGGATCCTTTCACTTGATTGACAGTCATGCTCAAACCTCATTTGCTTCGCTGGACTTCGGGCAATCGACCAAGAATCGTCACACGGCACACTTGACGAACCCTTAAGCCACGACGCCCCGTACGACGGCGAGTGGATGTCTCGATGGGGCGTAAAGTCAGAGGAGATGAAACCATGGATTCGCCAAGTGCCAAATACTCCATTCGTGATCTGTTTGCCTTGATGGCTTTCGTCGCCCTCTTTTGTGCATCAATCGCCAATCTCCCAACACTCGCTGGATTCAATCATCGCATTTCGTCCCTCCTTTTCTGCGCGGGTGCTATCGGAGCGGTGGTACCAAGCATCCTCGGCGCATGGATTCGATATGGAATCACATCAGCTCGTTGCTGGCGGCTTGCCCTGGGTACGACGCTTGCGAGCGCGTGGGTTAATATGGTTGTACAATATCAACTTTGCCTTAGCGGATCGAAGTCACCGAACTGGCCCAATTTGGCGGGTGCCGGCCTCATCATCATAGCACCCATATTGGGATTCATTGCAGCTTGTATCATCCTTGTGCTAGCATGGGTGGCCTCTTCGATTGTGAACGCGGCGGACGGTTCAAGGCTATAATGGACGCTCGGCAAAGGCCTTTCCATTCATGAATGGATGGCCAGGTCGTTATCGCAGTAAGGACAACTCCAGCATGAAAACAGCTTGCGCCCTGTGTTTCGTTTTGTTGCTTGCATTCACAGGTTGCGACACGGTCACCGTCGACAAGCCATTCGGCGACCGAATGGAGCCTTCAAGGCTGGAACGTTTTGTTGGCAAGTGGATGGATCGGGAGGCTAATCACTTCGAATTGCGATTATCGAAGAATCGGGAACTCGTGGGTGGTCATCTTGAATGGGACGAGGAAGCACAGAGCTTCACAAGCAAGACCGTGGTTCTTGATGTTCGATCGTTGAGCAATTCCGATTATCTCTTCCTGACCGAATCGGGTAAAACGGTTTTTTTTCGCATCGATTTTTCAAATACGAACCAACTGAAGCTTTTCTTCCCCGATCCGCGTAAGTTTCGGGATGCTGTCAGCGAAGGAACGCTTTCGGGAGTGATTACCCCGAAGAAAAATGACCACTTCGATGTCAAAATCACGACAGACGAGAAGCTCACATCGTTCTTGTCTAAAGACGGCTGGAAGAAGTACTTTTTGGAAGAGCCTCTCTTCGAATATACGCGGCTCGGATCGAAGAACTAAGT
>JALOQZ010000210.1 GCA_025459245.1 Pirellula sp. | reverse complement strand
CACGAAGGAAAAACATTGGTCGGCATGGTCAATAGGATTACTCGTCGAGCCACTATTCTGGTAGAAGATAGTCGCGGGCAGCGATTCAGCGATGGTCGCCGTTACGTGAAGTACTACGTTCCCATTCAACAACTCCGCCCAATCGCTTGATCAACGCATGAGACATTTAACGGATATCGATTCGAAACCCCAGGCGGAGGCATTCGTCGCTTACCTGCTCACCAAAGGAATTTCAACGCACGTCGAGAGCGAATCCCCGCGAGCAGGGAACGTCGAACCTAGCTGGTCGGTCTGGATCCGGGACGAAGATCGCTTGCCCGAGGCCAATCGAGAGCTTCAATCCTTTCTCGCAGATCCCAATCACGAACGCTATCGAGCTGCAATTACCGAAGCGCGATCCATCGTGCAGAAAGAGCGAGAGCTCCAAAAGCAACGCGAGAAAAACATTCAAAAGATCAAATACAAGCGTCCCGTCGGAGTGGGCGGCAAGATGCCCCCGCTGACATTGGCTCTGATCCTCCTATGTATCGCTTTCGGATTGATCACCGAGTTCGGCTACGTGAGCGATGGAAACAAGATCGGAGCCATCGCGATGAAGGAGCTCAAGTTTGTTGACTACGCCAAGTACGTCGAAACCAGAGATCCAGCTTACTCGATCAAACAAGGAGAAGTGTGGCGAATCATCACTCCCGCATTCCTGCATGGCGGCACACTCCACCTGCTGCTGAACATGATTTCGCTCGCCTCCTTGGGGCGTTTGACCGAACGAGTGGAGGGAATCGGCAAGTACGCAATCATCCTCCTTTTGTCAGCGATGGGGGCCCATTTACTCCAAGGCTTGATGCCGACCAACCTATGGGGAACCCCTAACTTCGTCGGAATCTCAGGCGTCGTTCTCGGCTTGTTTGGGTACTTGGCCGTAAAATCCCAGCTCCATCCCGACTGCGGTTTTTTCTTCCCGCCCGACGCGTACGTTTTGACCGGTATGCTTCTGCTGGCTGGATTCCTCAGTCAAGGTGGACTCGGTATGGCGAATATGGCGCACCTAGGTGGGCTAGCGACCGGCGCGCTTCTAGGGCTGTTCTGGAGCCGTTAAACTCCGGCGGGATCGTTAAAGTCGGGCTCGCTTTTGGCAATTTATTCCGATCACTCCTGGTCCTGCACCCTACAAATGACTTAAATTAAACGGTCCTGTCCCGAGATTGCCGGGCCCACCCGAGGACTTGAGTCATATTGCATAGGTTCGTGGAATGAGGAATGTACCGATGGTAAGGATTTTGGCGACGCTCGCATGCTGTCTCGTCGTTTGGACGAGCCCTTGGAGTTCCCGAGGTGGAATCCAGGCGAGTGCAGCGGTTTGCCCCTTCTGCACCGCTGCAGGTCAGACTCTCCGTCAAGAAATGGAGTCGATGGATGTCGTCGCGATTGCAACCTTGGTCCCCGACGGACGCGATGACATCGATGGATTGGCCAAGTTCAAATTGGAGGGGATCCTCAAAGGGGAATCGCTCGTCAAAGTAGGACAGGAATTCCAAGCCACTTACTTCGGGCCTGGTAAATCGACAAAGCGATTTCTAATGCAAGGTGTCGATCCGCGTGAGCTGGTCTGGTCCTCGCCCGTTCCTCTGACCGACGAAGGTGAAAAGTACGTTTCGAAACTGCTCAAGCTGCCTCAAGATCCGGTCGAACGACTTGCTTTCTTCCAAGAATACTTCGAGCACCCCGATTCGCTGCTCTCCCGAGACTGCTACGACGAGTTCGCTCTCAGTCCTTACGAAGATGTGATCAAACTCAAAAGCAAAATGGATCGCCCCAAGCTCATCAAGTGGGTGCAAGATCCCGCGATGGCTCCCGATCGCAAGCGTCTCTACTTCACTATGCTCGGTGTCTGCGGAACCAAGGAGGACACTGTATGGATGGAGAAGATGATCAAAAGCACCAAGCCCGAAGATCGCGCCGGCCTGGATTCCTTGATCGCAGCCTACCTGACCCTCAAAGGGGAAGAAGGGCTCCCGCTCATTGTCGATTCCTTTTTGAAGAACCCCGAGTCTCAATATGTTGACATCTTTGCCGCCGTGATGGCTCTTCGGTTTCATTCAACCGAAGGAAAGGTACTTTCCAAGCCGTCGGTTGCCCAAGCGATGTGCCATCTTCTCGAACGACCCGATTTGGCCGATTTGGTCATTCCCGACTTGGCACGCATGGAGGACTGGTCGCAACTCGACCGGCTGACCAAGCTCTTCAAAGAAGCGAAAGAAGATAATGCTTGGATTCGAATGCCGATTGTGAATTACACGAGAGCTTGCCCGCTCCCAGAGGCAAAAGAACGATTGAAAGAGATGGAGCAGATCGATCCTGCTGCAGTGAAGCGATCGAAGACTTTTTTCCCGATTCCAATTCCAGGTTCCAACGTACCAAAGAAGGACGAGTCGAGTCAGATTCGCTGGGCGCCGAGAAGCATCTTGGCAGACGCAGGGCACCTTTCGAACGAGCAAGCGTTTCGAGCCAGCTTCGCTGCACGCATGCAGTCGCGGGTTGCGACTGTGACCGGTGAACCGATCGCATTCGATCATTCGGATGAGATCGCTTCGGATCCCAAGGCCTTACAGCTGAACCATTGGCGAGCCCTTGCCGTAGTATCGCTCGCAACTTTAACCACGGGTACATTCATGTGGTTGGTTGCGACTCGAAACGGTTGATCGAGCAGCTCACGCTCGCGTTGGGTGTTGGCTGATATCTTGCACCTTAAGTCCTCTTGCAATTCCGAAAATCTCATCTGGTATGCTGAAACCCGAATCGCACAACGAGGCTTTTTTTCAAGGCACGGCAGAGGATCTACCGGACGAGTTTTCGTACAAAGCATTGAGCAGAGCGGCGATCTTGTCCGTGTTTTTCGGCGGCTTTGGCTTGCTGGCTTGGTTCTCCCCTCTACTAACCGTTTTGCCGTTTCTGGCCACGCTGTTCGCAGGACTTGCATTCTATAACTTGAAGAAATACCCGGCCGAGCTCACGGGAAAACTTTGGGCGACGATCGGTGGAGTGCTTGGCAGTATTCTCCTGGTCGGCGCGCCAGCCAAGCATGCTTACATCTATCTCACCGAAGTTCCTGAGGGTTACGAACGCATCTCATTCGCTGCCTTGAAAAGTCCCATGGGTGCGCCGGACGTTCCTACGATAGAAGCGATGAAACTCAGTGGAAAGAAGATCTTTCTCAAGGGGTATATTCACCCAACATCGCTGGCGAGTATGAGCTCCAAAACGTTCGTATTGGTTCCCGACTGGGCAACTTGCTGTTTCGGTACACAGCCTCCTTTGACCCACATGATCGAAGTGCGGTTAGTGAATGACAAATTTGCGTCTCGTTCCTACCGCCAGCATTCCCTCGCAGGAACCTTTGAAGTGATGCCTCAGATAAAGCAAGTCGATGGTCTGACCGGTGTCTACTACGTCTTGGAAGCGGAGCACTTTCAATAGGGGAAGCAGCTGACGCAGTCGCCTTTAAGAGACGCGGATTAGAAAATTGACGCCATCACATTCATTGCTTGGAAAAGATGGTATTCCAGTCTTTCTTCATGTCGACCACGGTCCAGCCCTTGGCCTTCGCCTCGTCTAGTCCTTTATCCAATCGACCTATCCAAGAGTTGCGGTCGTAAGCCCACTCTCGTTCGGCATCCGTATGTTGGACGTAGAGGGCGAAGCGTACCCCCTGACCGCTGGTGGTCCATTGCAGCATCTGAAGGTCTCCATCAGAGTTACCGAACGCAGCGATCGGACGCCGGCCAATTTGCTGGTGAATAGCCACCGGCTTGCCCTCCTTGTCGTCAAAGAAATCTATTTCTGGCTGCCGAATTAGAACAGGCACCTTGTCGCGGAGCTCGAATTTCACCTTGATGCTACTACCAATAACCTGCTCAGGTGGAATGCCGTAGACTTGCTCGGACCAGGTACGCATGAACTCGATACCGCCGCCAGACACGATGTAGGTCTTGAACTCATTCGCTCGCAAGTAATCGAGTAACTCTAACATCGGCTGATAGACCATGTCCGTATAAAGACGCTTTGTCGTGGGGTGCCTCGCGGTGCTAATCCAATCCTTCACAATCGACTCGAACTCCGCGGTCGTCATTCCTGCATGAGTGGTGACCATAATCTCGAGCAAGGCATGCTCCCCGCCAGCAAGTGCGCCTTGCATGTCCCCTTTGAGCAGGGAAGCAAAAGGCTCCTTGTCTCTCCACTCTGGATGATTGGGTGCGAGCGTCTTGACCCGGTCGATCGCAAAGAGAAGTTGAAAGTACATCGGCTGCTCAGCCCATAGAGTTCCGTCGTTGTCGAACACAGCGATGCGTTCCGCAGGCGGGACGAAGCTCGAGGAACCTGATTTCACAACCTGTTCGGTAAAGGCGATGATAGACCGCTTCGCTTCGCAATCGTTCCACGACGGAAGCGGATCAATGGTCTGGGCGGTAGCCAAACCTCCACAAACCATTAAAAGGCCGCAGGCAATCCATCCCCAAAGAATGCGTTTCACCAACATCATAATTCTCCTAAGGAAGAGGTTACCCGTTCATCGACGTGATTCGTAATCGATCCCCGAATTGATACGCTGAGAATTCGTCAGACAGATCCTGTGTCGGCAGTTTGGAATCATTCCTTCCGGCAATTCTTTTGGCAGTATACCACCCCCAAAGTCAACCAAGGAACCTGCTCGCCCTCCTTAGCCGTAGACGATTAGTCGCTCTGGCGATCGCCTCAGTTTCCGGAGGTTTTCGTTAGGCTCCCGTTCCAACGGAGTGTATGGCGTCTGGTTGTCGAGCAAGCCTCCGTCAGCGATACTGGCCTGACGGCGAACGGCGACATAAAGACGCCTGAAGCTTAGAGCCTATCCGAGAACCATTAGCCGCTCTGGCGCTAGCCGCGGTTTCCGATGGTTTTCGGATAGGCTCGAAGTGGCAAAATACTTTTTGGGGTACTACAAGTGATGGCTCAATTCCTGCGTGCGTCGATTTGGCTCTTTGTATGGATGTTTGCGAACGGCGCGACTTTAGCCTGGGGTGCAGAACGTCCCAATTTCGTTTTCATCTACACCGACGATCAAAGGTGGGATGCGTTGGGAGTCGTTCAACGCGAGCAGGGTGAACAAGGTCGATTCCCATGGTTGGAATCTCCCAACCTCGACCGATTGGCCGCAGATGGAGTCCGATTCAGAAACGCCTTTGTTGTACTTGGACTATGTGCTCCGAGTCGCGCTGCTTTTTTGACAGGGCGGTACGGTCATGTGAATGGAGTCATCGATAATCACACTCCATTTCCGGAGAACAGCGTCACCCATGCAACCCTTTTAAGATCCGCTGGATACAAAACAGGCTATGTCGGCAAATGGCACATGGGAGCCCAAAGTGGAAAACGTCCCGGGTTTGATTTCTCTGCAAGCTTTGTTGGGCAGGGAGTCTACTTCAACTGCCCGTTTGAGATTAACGGTGAGAAGCAAGCGACGAACGGTTGGGTCGATGACGTATCGACAGACTACGCGTTGGGGTTCATCGAAAACAACAAGTCCAATCCATTCTCGCTGGTAATAGGTTACAAGACATGTCATGGTCCATTCACTCCCCCCGAACGCCATCAGGATACATACGGTGAGGCAAGTGCAAGGGTTGTTCCGAATCTCACTACGCCCGCCATATACCGTCCTGTCGGGGGAAAACGCACGGGAACGAATCAAGTTAATCTGGATTCGGATCAGAAAATGGTGAAGACCAATCTTGGAATGTTTCGCGGATTGCGTGCCATCGACGAAAACGTCGGGAGAATATTGGATCAGCTTGATCGTTTAGGGCTCCGCGAAAACACAGTCGTCGTTTACAGCAGCGATAACGGTTATTACCTCGGAGAACACGGCCTGGGAGACAAACGGTCTGCATATGAAGAAGCGATGCGGATCCCAATGATCGTTCGCTACCCCAAGATGGTATCGCGAGGGGCGATCCGCGACGAAATGGTGCTCAACATCGACCTCGCTCCCACTTTTTTGGAATTGGCTGGCGTCGAAGTACCAAACGACATGCAGGGTAAGAGTTGGAAGCCACTGCTCTCCGGCAAGGGGGAAACCACCTCTTGGAGAAAGTCCTTTTTCTACAACTACTTTCTGGAAAGGCCGTTTGGCACTCCAAGTGTTACGGCTGTTCGTACCGAGAAAGCAAAACTCATAAAGTATCCTGGGCATGATGAGTGGACCGAGCTGTTCGATTTGAGCAAGGATCCGTATGAGACAAAGAACTTGATTGATGATCCCAAGGCTAAGGCTTTGCGCCAGGAACTAGAAGAGGAGTATCGCAAACAGATCGAAGCGATTCAGTTTCATGTGCCCAGTTATGCGGACGAGAACTTACCGCCGGACCCAGCCCGTGACTCTCCGGCCAGCTCGAAAGTGAATCGTTGGGTCATCGATTTGGACTTCAGCCATGCCGAATCAAAGAATGAGGCAATGGTCAAGCAATCGAAGATAGCGTTTGGTGAGGGGAGGGATGATAAACAGGCTGGTGTTTTTGACGGTTCAACTTTCATCGAAGTTACAAAATCGAGCGTTCTAGATCCAAGCTTTAGCCCCTTCGAGATCGAAACCATGCTCAAAGCAGACAAGGACGGTGTCGTGATGGCTCACGGCGGTCAGGCATTGGGTTTTGCGTTAGCGATAATTGATGGAAAGCCTCTGTTTGGCTATCGGAGCGCAGCTGGGTTAAAGACCGTTCGGGGACGCGATTCGGTTGTTGGGAAATGGGCGAAGGTAACCGCTAGGTTAACTGTCGATAAGAAATTGCAGCTCTATGTTGACGGCAGATTGGACGCAGAGGTCGCAATCGAGGAGTTGATCTTCAAAAACCCGAACGACGGACTCCAGATCGGCGCGGACACCGGCAGTCAAGTACTGGAAAAGAAACTAGGCGGGTATCAAGGCAAGTTAGAAACGATCCGATTGTTCATGGGACAGCGCGCTTTTTAACCACGGAACACACTGAATACACAGACACGGAGCACACAACGAGAATCGATTTCCCACCTTCGAGCCTATCCGAAAACCATTCGCCGCTCTGGTGCTAGCCTCGGTTTCCAATGGGTCCTCTGCATCTATCCGAAAACCATTAGCCGCTTTGGCGCTAGCCGCGGTTTCAGATGGGCTATCAGCATCTATCCGAAAACCATTAGCCGCTTTGGCGCTGATGGGCTATCAGCATCTATCCGAAAACCATTAGCCGCTTTGGCGCTAGCCGCGGTTTCCGATGGGCTATCAGCATCCCTGTTGGGTTTTCCTTCTGTGTGTTCCGTGGTTCCTCAATCTGAAAACGCAAGCCAGAGACTAGCTCGCTGGCATCGAAACTTCACTTGCTAATCCAACCGAGATCGACGAGGAAACGGTCTGCTTCCGCAAGCGTTTTGGCGTAAGCTTCACGTCTGCGTTCATTGAAGAAACCATGCCCCTCACCTTCGTAGCCGATCAGCTTGCAAGGCCTATCCGCCTTCGCCATCGCAGCTTCAAATGCAACGACGGAAGCGTACGGGACCGTGGTGTCCGCCTTGCCGTGCAATATGAGAGTTGGCGGCGTATGCGAGCCGATGTGATGGGCTGGTGAGATCACCTCTGGTTGTACGCCCAGCCGTTTAACACTGAGCTCGGCTGCCCCCTTCGGTTGAAAGCCCTCGATGGGGGCAAGCGTAGTAGCAGGATTGAAGAGGATCATCGCGTTGGGACGTTCATCGCTGCCAAAGCCGCTGATCGTACCTGTGGCGGCCGCTAAGTGCCCACCGGCGGAACCACCAGACGCTGCGATCTTATCCGAATCAATGCCTAGTGCCTCGGCATTTTCCCGGACCCAAGCGATAGCGGCCTTGGCATCCTTTACACATTCCACCACTTGCACCCCATGGCGCGACCTCACTCGGTAGTCTGCCGTAATTGCGATCATGCCGCGCTTAGCGAAATATCGGGCCTGACTCTCGAACTGGCCCGGTGATCCACTGTTCCAACCACCTCCGAAGAAAAACACTATCGCGGGTTTTTTCACCTTGGGATCCGAATCTCCGAATATCCATAACCTCAATTCGGTGGAGTCGACCGTACGATAGGTCTCAACCCGTGCATCCTTCAATTTTGGCGGATAGTCCTGCGCAAGCAGTTGGGCTTGGAATAAGCCTACGTATAGCAACAGAGGGGCTATGAATGGTATTGTCGCAATTGGATTGCTCACCGAGAGATTCCTTTTCGAAAAAGGACCGTGCCCACCAAACGGTACCCGTCTCTATCTGATGACGAATTATGTACCAAGAGTAGACTCCAGTGATTTCCGGTGCAATGACTTTTTCTCATCGGTTGTTGTTTTGTAGCCATTGATTCTCGATCTCTGCCCCGATTCAGCATACGGTGCGAAGTAGCCTTCCCTGCTGGTCCAATCTGCTGCGAAAAGAGCGTGCAACCAAAAAGACACAGTCGTCTTGAAGTGATTCTTGGAGCCGCAACAAGCGATGATTTCAATTTTTGGCCGACCAACGCCTTGGGCGTTTATGGATTGCTTGTGCTTTTTACGCTTGCATATGGCAAATCCGCCACATGCAGTATGCGTTGTGGATATGGAAACCGATAACGGTCACGGACAACGACATCATGATCAGGCGAGACCGTCTTATCGCAGGAATTAGTTCAAGGAGTGGAAGTACACCAAGTACGATCAACCATGCCCAAAATATCCAACCATAGGGTCCGAAGAACCGATTCATAACAACAAATCCTTCGAACTTGTTGACCGAAAAGTAAGGGCTGATCGACAATACGAATGAAGCAGGAATGAGTAGTAATGCAAGTAGCCACCATCGATTTGCCAACGGACTCGCCTCATCGGACCACGCGATTAAGTGGGGCAAATGGATCAGAAATGATAAAGGTGCAATAAGGAAAACAACGTGGGGAAAGACGTCCCATAGCTCCCGTGGGATCGTAGTAGCTGTTGCATAGTTTGCAGCGATAACACAAACGGGAACCAGGGCAATCAACACACTCGCCAGGAATGTCGACTTCGCAACGGGCATGTCGCTCATCGGTTTTGTTGCGTACGGATTTTCCATATAGATCCTCGAAGGACGAACGGTGGCCATAAACCAGTCGCCGAAATTGATTGTGATGTAACAAAACACAAGTCCAGCAACTTGGGTATATGGCTCGGTTCCCACATATTCTTCATCATCGCTATCCGTAGCGTCCGGTAAGCGGTTCTGGGAGTGAAAGATCAAGGTGGCTGTCTCGTCACTTTTCCAGTGAAACAGTTCCTCGGGTTCATCATACAAACAAAACACGCCATCACCGACTTCCGCCATTGTATTGAATTCAGGATAGACAATCTTGTCGTAATCGAACTCTTCAGTGACGGATTGGAATACGTGCAATAAATTTCTGTGGCGAAGTCAAAACGTCTCGGTGTCTGCGGATCAGTTACCGTAATTTCAATCCTCCCTACTGCGGTCCCGTCAACGCAAACGGTCGCCGGCGTTGGTTCGTTCATTGGGATGGTAGTCAGAATTGACGGTTGTCAGCATTCCGCTGGTATCAAGGACGAGGTGTGAACTCAACGCAAGCTCGTGCCGTAGACAGAGTCCTTCGCGTGCATGTCATGGTTCTGCAATCTTCTAGAATTGTATCGAATCGCATCGAGTAATTGCTCTTCCGTCACCAAATCGCTCAGTATGATCGGCTCTTCTCGACAAGCGGGACTGTATAGAAGAAACGCGGGAATCGAGATCAACCCGTTATCCTTCATCAACTGCATAACGTCCGGATCTGTATTCGTCGCATCGGCACGCAAAGTAATCAAGCCGCTGTCTCGAATGACTCGATATGCGTGCACACTTTTGATTGCAGTTCTTTCATGCATTCGCGTCTGCCAAGTCCAATCGGCCGAAAGCGTAATCAGCACTGTCTGTTCTCGATCCAATGCCGTCTGAAGTGATGTCGGTGTGTATGGATTCCAGTGTGGTGGTTGGCTTCGCTCAATCCAGCGAGACAAAGCGACCAGTATTGCGATACAAAACATGGCGGCCAAGATCGAGTGGATTCGAAATTGCGGTTTCACCATGGTACGCAAATACACTTTCGTGTCATGGAAAGGGCCACAGTTGGCCGAACGGTGGCCAGTATATTTCCCAACAGGAAGCGTCAGCAAGTAGACACAGCCTACATTAAGCCTGTGGGCTTGGGATTTTTGGCACACCACTCGACGAGTATAGCAAATTGCGACGCGTCCGCATTGAGAAATGGGCCGCCGTAATTCCGCAAATCTGAAAGAACCGCATGAAATCCCAGCAAGGACTTATCGAGAACCGTCGGGAATTCCGCCTGTTTTGAAAATCCTTGTGAGCGCATCAGTTCTGTGTGGGGAAGTGAACAATCGCCAACGTGGTAAATGACAATGCCAAGTCCGAAACGATAATGCAATTCCAGGCGATGATTCCCGCGAGTGAACTCACCAATGGCAAATCGGCCTCCAGACGAGTTTCCGATAGTCAACAATGCGAAGGCGAAGCCAGCCGGTTCGAGCAGCTCGCCCAAGATCGCCGCACCATCGAGCAGTTGTTCTTCCGGTGAGAATGGATGTTCCATAGTTGCCGAACGAAAAGGATCACTCACACCGAGGGAGAACGGATGGACCGCCAAAGACCGGTGGATCGAGTATCATTTGGCGCTTCAAATAGGAACACTAATCAACACTCATTGCCACTAATCGAAAGCCACTACGAACCTGACCTGCCACATAGAGCTTACCCGAAAACCATTAGCCGCTCTGGCGCTAACCGCGGTTTCCAATGGTTTTCGGTTAGGCTCTTATTAGTGGTGATTAGTGACGATTAGTGTTCCTGCACTGGTTCAATCCGAGGTTTCGATGGGACGCGAAGTTGTAGTTATCGATCACATGCCTGGAAGCATACGATTGTTTGAAAATCAAAGTGAGATTCCGAATGACTTGTCGCAAATTTTCGGTTCCAACGACCAAATTCATCCAGTCGCGACTAGTAACGCTCAATCGGCAAAACGCTCGACTTCGCGACTCGGGTGCATTTATTTACTAGCCGCAATCGCGTCGGTAGCGCATCGCGACCGCGCCGTTACGGAGCGGCGTCGATGACACCAGCTTGAGCCTTCGCGTGCTGGGAAGACCGTTTTGATAGAGCGTTGGGCCGTGTCCGGTGATCCTGGGATGGAGGAGAAACACATATTCGTCGATCAGATCCAGTCGATCAAGTTCAGTCGCGAGCTTACCGCTTCCGAGGAGTACACCAGTTGGGGTCGCGTCCTTTAGCTTTTGCACACCAGTGCGAATGTCACCCGCGATGTGATGCGAATTGGTCCAAGAGAATTCATGTCGCGTGGAGGACACGACATACTTGGGTTTAGTCTCAAGTTTGACCGCCCATTCGTGGATTGTCGCGGGTGCGTCCACAGTGCCACTCGCTACAGCAGGCCAGTAGCTCTCCATCATCTCATACGTGATACGGCCCCACAATATCGCCCCTGCGTCGTCCATGAGCCGTGTGAAGAAGGCATGTGTCTCGTCGTCGGCGATTCCCTCGGCGTGATCAACGCAACCGTCGAGAGTGATGTTGATGCTAAAAGTCAGCAGTCCCATTGTAGCGAAAAATTCCTAGCGGCTAACGACGGCGGTAGCCCAGCCGACGCCAAAAAACTATGATTCAAGATCTCTGCCGACCGGCGACTTGGGTTCACCGCTTGGTTCGTCCTAGTCTGGTGTCGATATCGTCTGGACTTTGGCGGCAGTCGAGTATCGCGACCACGTCCGCCAAGTTATCGGCAACCAGGTAATAAATTGCGAAGGGGAACCGTTTCGAAAGTGAACGATGAAACCCGCGATATATTTCGTGGACACCGGCAGTCGTTTCTAGAAGATGCAAATCAGATCGCAGGCATTCAAGGAAGTGCTCATCAAGTCCCTTCGATTGCTCGCCATAAAATACGGCACCATCAAAGAGATCTTCCCTCGCTTCATCCCTGAGTTCGACGCGCATTAAGACGTTCCTTGACCTCGTCGATTGCAGCATCCACTTTTAGGCGTGGTTTACTGGAAGGATTCTCAATGCGAGCCTGCAATACATCGCCATGCCAGTTGGGCGAAGCCAGTTCAGCAGGCTTGGCGGCCAGATCGCGCCACAGGATGTCAATTGCAGCCAGCTTTTCCGCCGGCGTAAGTGTCGAAAGCATGTGTTCAATGGACATTGGCTAACCTCCGTCCGCATTGTACTGATTGACATGCAAAACAGCAAACTCATTTCATGACCCGACTCAAGTCGTAGAAGAAAAGACGCAATCGCTCAAGGCCCGAATACGACATCTACGGATTCACAGTGTTCGTTGCGTCCCTCCCCGTGGTGTCGATTCCAAATTGGCTGTTGGATGGACTAGGAGCGGGAAAGTACTGTACATCATCATCTAGATAGTATTGGGGCTTGCCACCTGGAACCGTAATGAGGAAATATGGTGAAGCGAATGGCCAAATGACGCACCCCATCGCGACGACAAAGGTCCGTTTGTTCATTTCCCAGTGCCAAGTATATTGGCAGATCACCTTCTCTCAAAAGGACGAACGAATAGCACCCGATCGCGGGCTTCGGTGCAACGGTTGATCCTGGCGTTTTCAAGAACTGGATTGCGGGAGGTCGTTCTGTCGTTTTAGCTGTTTGGATTGCTCGGATGCGAGCCATCTCCAACGTAGACAGTGGATGGTGGTCGATCCAATCATGGCTGCCATAATCGTGATCGCTCCACGGATATTCTTAGGGAATCGCGCAGGGTCGAGAAAGGCTCGCCAGAAAGAAGTATTTCAAATCCCGGTACCCACAGAACGTCCCCTGAGAAACCAGCCTTGAGTTTATTCCCAAGGTCTCTGATGGAGGCGTTAGCCGCCCCCCGAGCTTAGCTCGTCAGGAACACTAATCAACACTCATTGCCACTAATCGAAAGCCACCACGAACCCCTTCTTCTCCTTATTAGTGGTGATTAGTGACGATTAGTGTTCTGCTCT
>JALOQZ010000209.1 GCA_025459245.1 Pirellula sp. | reverse complement strand
CGACTGGAGTTCAAGAGCGAGAGCCGCGAAGCTCCCGCCTCCGAAGCCACCGCCGCCGCAACCTAAGCATCGGCTATCGCCAAGCGACCTTCAAACACCTCAAAGAAAGCGGTCCCCCCGGACAGCTTTTTTTTGCACCCACAGTCTAGCGGTCGTCCTCGACCGCTTTGCGCTACACAGTCTAACGGTCGTCCTCGACCGTTTTGCACTTGTACCCGGTCCCCATCCTCGAATCCTCAGCCCAAATTCAACCGGCTCGCGATCTAAAGCGTCTTCCTCTTCTCCGCAATCGTCGCCAATAGCTGCTTCTGCGGTGCAACAAATTTCGCAATCCCTTGTTCCATCAGCGTCTTTTCCAAATCTTCGACATTCACGGCCGCATCAAGCTCCCGCTGCAACTCAACAGAAATCATCTCCGAAACTCGCGAAACAAACCTCTCTTGGCTATTGGCCACAGCCAGGTTCGTTTCCGGCGGATTGGTTTGAATGTCCGAGCCCGCCAATGCAGAGACATATTTCCAAGGCACATCGGCGGGATTCTTCGTCCCTGTGCTCGCGAAAATGATCTCCTGTTGCAAGGGAGTCGGATGCTCCTGCCAAAATTGCTGATTGTTTTGCCAAAGACGTTTGGCGTTGAGAATGCCATACTCCCCCTGAGCCGCTGCCGAAAGTTGCCCGCATTTTTCAATCGTGTATTGATCGATTCGCGAAACAAAGATGCTGAACACGCTCTTAAAACTCTTCAAGTCTCCGCGACGCTGGGCTCCTCGCCATACCGCGTTTCGAGCCAGTTCGTATTGCCGCCGCGTGAAAATCAACGTGACGTTCAGCGTCACCCCATGAGCACATAACTCCTCCAACGCAGCGAGACCAGCAGGAGTCGCCGGCACCTTGATCATGCGGTTCCTGTGCCCCTCGGACCACTTCTTTCCAAGCTCAATGTATTTGGCGACCTGAGCACTGTGGCTCAACCCCAGAGCCGGGTCCTCCAAAAGAGGGTCTAGCTCAAAGCTGACCCAACCTGCGTTTCCATTCGATTTTTCCCAAATCGGCTCAAACGCCTCCTGTGCATCCCGGACCAGCCGATCGGTTACATTCCAGCAAATCGTCTCGTCGTCTTGCCCTTTCGCTATAAAAGACCGGATCAATTCATCGAATCGCCCTGTGCGAACAAGTCCGGAAACGATGATCGGATTGCTGGTGGCTCCAACGGCCCCCCAAGCAATATTCTGCTCCACCAAAGCGGGATCGATCGAGTCCAAATAGAGTTTTGTTCCAGTTGCGATCAGCGATGCGATCGGGGCATTACTCATGGTAGCTTTCCTGTATCAATGATTTACAAAGTAGACATAGAGCCTATCCAAATACAATTAGCCGCTTCGACGCTAGCCGCGGTTTCCGAAATCATTAGCCGCTTTGGCTTTAGCCGCGGGTTCCACTGGTTTTACGATACGCTCTTAGTTCTGATAAGCGGGCCAAACGCAATCGACATGGCGATCGTCCTCCCATCCCTCATTCCACGGAGTATACCTTGAATCGAAACACAACGGGCGCTCATGATCTCGGAGCGGAGGTTTCTCGACCCGTCGCTTGGGTGACCGGTAGCGGTGCGAAACGAGTCGGGCACTTCATCGCAAAACGTTTCGCTCAAGCGGGCTACCGAATTGTGCTCCACGCAAATCAGTCCATGGATTTAGCCGCCCAATTCGCTAGCGAACTGAAAGCTGACGGGACGGAAGTGATGGTGGTGCAAGGTGTTGTTCAAGACCCATCTTTTGCAGATCGCGCTGTACAGCAAATTGTCGGACAATTCGGACGGCTCGATGTCCTGGTAAATTCAGCTGCAATTTGGGATTGGAAACCTTTTGATCAAGTGACTGCAGATGATGTGCGCAAACAATTCGAGGTAAACACGCTGGGAACCTTTCTTTGCTCTCGAGCCGCCGGACTTCAAATGGAACAGCAACCGAGCGGCGGTGCTATCGTCTTGGTTGGTGATTGGGCCGTCCATCGTCCCTATCGCCATTTCGCTCCGTACTTCGTCGGGAAGGGAAGCATCGAAACCATGACTCGTTCGTTGGCTGTGGAGCTGGCTGCACGAAATCCCAACATCCGCGTCAATGCAATATTGCCCGGTCCGGTCATGCTCGACGAAAGCATCTCGCCAGATTCCGCCGAGCAAATTCGACAGCAGAGTTTGCTAAAACGACATGGCTCTCCCGATGACGTCGCCAATGCAGCAGTCTTCCTTGCTCAGCAGCCTTTCATCACGGGGGTCTCACTCCCAGTCGACGGCGGCCGCTCCATCTACTCTGGCGACCAATGGGATGCTATCGCGCACCCCACATTTGCCAGTCACCCATCTCACTAAAAAAACCGACTCTCCCACCCCCAACCCCGTCAATGTGGTCGATGCGGTCGCTACACTCCCAATCCCGTCCCACACTCCCCCACTCTCACTGGCCGTCGCCATGCAACATGGTCGCCTCAAATTCCGTCACGGTCTTTGCACTCGGGCTCGTTCTGGATCCACCGGGAGGTGAAACCGCTTGAATACCACCGCCACCCCTCGGGCGATCTTCGTTAGTACTATTGCGATCCTGTCGGTTTTCCCGCTCATGTTGCAGCCACCAAGCTTCTGCTTTCTCGCGTCCCCAATCGTTACTAGATACCACCAACTCTAGCTTGATTGCCAAATCCTTAGCGGTCTGCGGTCGGTTGGCTCGATTCTTTTCCAAACAAGCCATAATGGCTCCCTCAAGCTGCGGATCGATCGCCATTCCTATTCTCTCCGAGGGAGGCATCGGCAAGGAATCGATGTGATGCTGGAACAATTCACCAAGCGAAGTAGCCTGAAAAAGCGAATGCCCCGTCAACAAGAAGTAACCTACCGCCCCAAGGGAATAAATATCGCTTCGAACATCGATCGATTTGGGATTCTGAATCGCCTCAGGTGACATATACATCGGGGTACCGGACATCGCTTTGTTGTTCTCACCGTTCGCGTCGTCCTCCAACGAACGAACCAAACCAAAGTCCAAAACTTTCACTACATCGCATTCGCCTCCTCTTCGGTTCAGCATAATGTTCGCCGGCTTAATATCTCGGTGAACCAGCCCTAACGTGTGAGCTTCATAGAGCGAACTACAAATCTGCTTCAGTATTTGGACAACACGCCCCGCTGGTTGCGGACCATATCGATCAACAAGTGCCTGGAGATTGACTTCATGCTCAAATCGCTCCACTGCCGCCGGACTTACATTCTCCGATTTAAGAAGCTTGATCGCCGTTGGACGCCGCATCATAGAATGATGCCCCTTATACACAACCCCCATCGCGCCGGTTCCGAGCAGTGTCTCTAATCGGTATTGCCCCAACTCTTTCGCTTCAATCGCCGCATCCCTCGCCTCTCTCTGCATTCGAGCCACGAGTATCGTAAAGATGAAAATGGCGATTGCTGTCAGGATGAGCAAAGCGAAGAGCGAAAAGAATACCCAACGCAAAATCGTGAGAGGCTGAAAAGCTTCATCGGCATCGATCTCTGTAATGATACCCATCTCGTATTTCGGCAACCATGTCCAAGCGGAAACAGATCTGACTCCGCGATAATTGCGATGCCCCTCCAAACTTACCCCAGTCTTTCCTTGCAATGCGGACTCGCAAGCGAAAGTAAACGGCAGCTCACTTCGTCGCACACCCGGGCGAAAACCATCGATCAGATTCCCCCCCGGGTCGCGTACATGAACATTCAAAATCGATGCCGCCCCTTCTCGATCTGGAATCAATCCAGTTAGCATTAACTCCTCATCAAACCGACTGTTGGAGACAAGCAAACCACCTTTGTCGATCGCATAGGTTTCACCTGTTTTTCCTATCTGGCCAATCTGCAATATTTCAGTGAACTCTCGCTCTGGTCGGATGCGAAACCCTATTCCCGCAACTGTTTGAAAATCATCGTTTCTCACAGGAGACAATGCAAACATGGTTGGAACCTCCGCTCGCATAACCCCCATTTGATCGCGAAGCATCACCATGCTTGGAAAAGGGACACTAACAGTCGTCTGCCCCTCTAGCACCCTGGTGAAATACGATGTGTACTGAGGGATGATCTGTCCTACCAACTCCTTCGTTTGAGCCGCGATGACGCGCTGTTCACGATCAAAAACGACGAACCCTACAAAGTGATGAGCAGACATTCCCGGCGTCAATACTTTTTTGAGCTCACTGTTAGCCTCATCGATCTGTTCCGACAAAGGCTTCTCTCCGATGGTATTCCCGTTTCCGGAGCCCATCTTTTCCTGCAGGGCTTGAAGTTTTAATATCGCCGAACGCACACCAGGTTGGCTAGCCAACGCGATCGCGTTTGACTCCTGATTCTGCAGCCACTTCTCCATCATCGAACGCTCGACGTGGAGGAGAGTAGCAAGCTCCGAACGGAGGCTTCCCTCGATAGAGTTCTTGATCGAACGATTGACGAAGTAACCGAGGGTCGCCAAGACGATAAAGGCGACGATGGGCCAGATCCAAATCTGCCGCTTAAAGAATTGTCCCGTCGATCGAAACGTCTTCGAAAACGTCGTCTGACCGAACGTCAAATTGCCTCGAAGACTCTTTTCCGGAGCTCTGGAGTGTTTGAAAAAGCCGGCTAACCAAGAAACCATAAAAAGACGGGCCCAAAAGTTTGCGAGATGAAGAACACTCATTGTAGTTCTCCCCCCACCCGCCACCAACAAATCTTCCCCCAGTGTCTAACGGTAGTCCTCGACCGTTATCCAACAACACAGTCTAACGGTCGTCCTCGACCGTTTTCTCACCTCTACCCTCCACCCTCTCGCGCAGCGCCTCCCCTGTCGGCGTATCCAACCCCGCAATCACCGCCGGCGGTCCATTTCCCACAATCCGCCCGCCACCCACCCCCGCGTCAGGCCCGACGTCAATCACCCAATCGCAAGCCCTCAAAACATCGACGTGATGCTCAATCACCAAAACCGAGTTCCCCTTGTCCACTAAAGTCTGCAACACGCCAATAAGTCGAAATACATCCTCCGCATGCAAACCCGACGTCGGTTCGTCTAACAAATACAAGGTGTTCCCCGTCCCGCCCTTGGACAACTCGGTCGCAAGTTTGATCCGTTGAGCCTCCCCTCCGCTGATCGTCGTCGCAGGTTGACCTAGCGGCATGTAGCCCAATCCCACTTGGCACAACGCTTCAAGCGGTGAATGAATCCTGGGTATCTCGCTGAAAAACGCGCAAGCCTCCTCGATGGACAAATCCAAGACCTGTGCAATCGACTTCTCTTTGAAGCGAACCGCCAACGTCGTTCTCTGAAATCGACTTCCCCGACATCGTGGACAAAGAACATACACATCCGCCAGAAAATTCATTTCCAGCTTCTGACGCCCCTGCCCACCACAAACTTCGCAACGGCCATTCCCTGAATTGAAACTGAAATGAGCCGCGGAAAGCCCCCGCTGCTTGGCATCTTTGGTCGAAGCATAAAGCTTTCGAATCTCATCCCAAAAACCACAATAAGTCGCAGGAATACTACGCGGAGATCGACCGATTGGAGCTTGATCAACTTCAATGATTTTATCGATCGAATCATAACCAGTGATTGCGCCCAAGTGGTCAGGGATCTTCGCTTCACCTGATAGCATCCCCTTCACGGCAGGAGCCAGCGTATCATGAACAATCGTGCTCTTGCCGCTGCCGCTGACCCCTGACACCCCCACCAATCGCCGAAGCGGAATTCGAACATCCAAATCCATTACGTTGTGAAGGCAGATTTTAGTTAGCTCGATGCACGGATGAGCCTTTTCAATCACCCTTGCAATCGGCTTGGGCGGCTGCGATTCGCCCGCCAAATGCCGAGCCGTTACCGATTCGGGAAATTGCTCCTTCGCCGAACAATCAAAGAACAGCTCTGGCTTTCCCTGCGCGACAACTCTCCCTCCTCGATGCCCAGCCCCTGGCCCAAAGTCGACGATCCAATCCGACGATCGCATCATGTCGCTATCATGCTCCACGACGATGACCGAGTTTCCTTTCTGTTGCAACATTCGCAACGACTCGATCAGCGAACGGGTATCGCGTGGATGCAATCCCACCGACGGCTCGTCGAGAACATAACAGACGCCGGTCAATCCCGTCCCAATACTCGTGGCCAATCGAACTCGCTGCAACTCCCCGCCACTCAGTGTCGATGCACTGCGCGATAACGTTAGATATCCAAGCCCCACTTCGCACAAGAACTTCATGCGCGAGACGATTTCTTTGACGATGGGTGCTCCGATCACCTCGCGATTGCCAGACAGTTCCAGCTTTGAAAACCACTCCACTCCCTGGTGAAGCGACTTGTCTGACAAGTCCGCGATCGACATCCCTTCCAACTTGATTGCCAACGACTCCTTCTTGAGCCGCGTACCATTGCATGTGCCGCAAACCCGCTCCGTCCCTTCCTCGACTCCAAAACCCTCGCAATCCGAACAAGCTCCATAGGAACTGTTAAAGCTAAACGTCCGAGGCTCCACCTCCAAGAGATTGATACCGCACGATGTACAAGCGAATCGCGTCGAATAGAATCGCTCCATCGTCTCCCCAGTCGCGGTCCCATCACCCCGCTGCTCGGCATGCACCTCCACAAGCCCATTGCTCAGTCGCAGCGCCAACTGCATCGCATCTTGGATCCGATCCATTTGCTCCGGTCGCAGAATCATTCGATCGACAACGGCGGAGATGGAATGCTCTTTGCGAACAGCCAGCGTAGGTAAATCGTCAAGCTCATAAAAAGTGCCATCGACTTTTGCTCTCACCAACCCAGCTTTAGCGATTCGATCAAAGACATCGGCATGCGCTCCCTTTCGACCGATCACCATGGGGGCCAGCAATACCAACCGACACTCGTTCGGTAGTTGAAGAATGGCTTGCAAAATATCATTCGGGGATTGTCGATCTATAGGCTTCCCGCACCGATGGCATGCAGGGGTTGCAATTCTCGCCATCAACAATCGCAAATAGTCGTAGATCTCCGTGACCGTTCCCACGGTACTCCTCGGACTGAGCGATCCTTGCTTTTGATCGATGCACAATGCTGGCTGGAGCCCTCGTATCACGTCGACGTCAGGTCGCTCCATCTGATCGACGAACTGCCTCGCATAACTGGATAAACTTTCCAAGTACTGACGCTGCCCTTCGGCAAAGAGTGTATCGATCGCTAGCGAACTCTTACCGCTCCCGCTCACTCCGGTAATGACTACAAACTCCCCACGCGGCAGATCTAAATCAACTCCCCGCAGATTGTGGGTCCTCGCACCTCGAATCTCAATCGCACCGCTCATCGACTCAGTCCCATTTCGTACAACATGTAAAGCTTGGGCTCAAACAATGAATTGACCGGAGTCTCTAATGGTCCGTTGTCCATCGCAAAAACTTGCGAACTCTCGAAGATCTCAGTATTCAAATAACGACGTTCGACTTCGCGAAGCACAATCGATCCCGCTTCGGGCTTCAAAGACTCTTTCACAGCAAGATGAAAACCCCATTCCCCAAACGAATTCAAATAAGTTCGATAGGAAACCACGTGCAGCTGGCTAGCTTCCAATGTTTTGCGAATACACCAATACGCTTCCCGCGTCACAATCGGAGATCCACTCTGAGTCACAATGCTCCCGTCCTCCGACAGAACCGCGGACACCATCGTATAAAACTCCCGCGTGTAGAGCTTGTTGAGGACTTCGCTATGGGGATCGGGCAAATCGATGAAGACGCGATCATAAAGCAGGGCTTGAGACCCTCGGCCATCCACTCGTAATCCATGATTGGCCCTAGATAGATCCATCACATAATTAAAGGCATCAACATGGTGGATCGCGACCCGTGGATCAGAAAGCGAGTCACCATTCAATCGCTTCAACGGACCAAATTCCTTTCCCAATCGAGTCATCTGCGGATCGATGTCCACCACGTCGATTTTCTCCACCTCCGGATATTTAAAAACCTCTCGAATGGCCAGCCCGTCGCCACCTCCCAAGATCAAAATCCGCTTCGGTACTCCACCCAAACTCATAGCCGGATGAACCAACGACTCGTGATAACGATGCTCGTCCGACGCCGCAAATTGGAGGTGTCCGTCCAAATACAATCGCAACTCCCCATTTCTCGGATGTTTGGTAAAGACAATACGCTGGTACGGACTCTGCTCGCTGTAAAGCATCTCATCGGCAAACAGCTGTCCCTCCGCGAATTTCGCTAACCAAGTAGAAGCGAACATCCCGCCGATCAACCCAATCGTTACCGCCAAGGTCATCCAACGATAAATCCACAACGCAGGATGGCTGCGCCGTAGAACCCATAGCGCAATTCCGGCAACTCCAATATTGAGCAAGCCGATAGCAAACGAAGAGCGAAAAAGCCCCAGACTTGGAAGCAACACTAAGGGAAACCCGACAGAACCAATCAGTGCGCCGATGTAGTCCAAGGATAAAACATGGGCCAGCGAATCCGAGAATCCTTTTCGGCTAGCCAAAATGCGAGTGAGTAACGGAATCTCCAGACCGACTAACGCCCCCACAATTCCGATCAGCAAGAACATCGTTGGCCGATAGAGGGCGTAGAAGGGGAAAACGCAAAAGAGAATCGTCGAGCTAAAGCCACCGATCAAAGCAACAACGATCTCAATCTGCACAAATCGAATCACTAAATTGCTTTGAATGAATTTGGTCAAATACGAACCAATTCCCATCGAGAACATGAAAAGTCCGATGGTGATGGAGAACTGCGTAACGCTGTTTCCAAGCAAATAGCTAGAGACCGCGGCGATGATGAGCTCGTAAGCAATCCCGCAGAGCGCGACGACAAGTACCGAAAACAAAAGCCATCCAGACTGCGAAGGAGTAAGGTCTTCAACGCCGCGATTCTGGTCAGATACACCGAGTGCGACCTCGATGTTTGGTGATTCGGTTTTCAACCCATCCACTCCTCACGGGAAACGATTCGTTCAGCCTCGGACGCAAACGCAAAACCAGCGTCCCCGAATTCGATAAGCAGCGATCAAAAACCAGCCACCAACGACCGGCGGCCAAACCCTTGCTTTCGACAAACTTCGTGGTGGATTTGCGGCCCATAGTGTGACACAACGTCAAGTCCTTCGAAAGGCTAGCCATAACTCTCCATCCCAATCTCTTTCGGGGCTCTTATCACTATCTCCTCTGCAGTCTCTTAACACTTCCTCCCGTCCGCTATACTCTTTGCCTCCGCTCGCCCGTTTCGCACTTGCATTCCCCTTCTTCGTGTATCTCCCATCCTCTAGGGCCGCTTCGTTTCACCGCAGCCCATAGGCTTTCCCTCAGTTCGTTTAACAGTCAGCCGACAGGCGTACCCCCCAATATGTCCACCGAACCCAACCAGCGCATCGAGCACCTTGAGTTCCTCGTCGCCCACCTCCAGAACCTCTACGACGAATTGAACAAAGTCGTGTTTCGTCAGCAAACCGAGTTAGACGCCCTTCGCAATCACTTCATGCGGCTGGACCATGGCTATCAATCCCTTCTCGAGTCCGACCGTTCCCCGCGAACCCTCGCCGACGACCGCCCCCCCCACTACTAGCCCATTCACCGTCTAACGGTCGTCCCCGACCGTTTTCGTTTACAGTCCCGATAGGGACGGCAGAAAACAGCCCAGCACTTCAGTGCTGGGTATGGATCTTTCAAACTTCACCCTTCAAACTTCAAACTTCAATTTCCCCTCCCATCCCTCAAATCCGTTAAAAACCACCCCTCCGCCCCCGAATTGGAGAAGATGCGGCGCCGCCAATTCCGCTACCATAGATCAGTAACCTAGGTTCCCATCGTGTGCTTGGATCATCCGCAAATGCGATGTTTCCTTGCCGGCCCCTTTTCGCACCCTGATCCTTGGTCTCGTCTCATGTGTGGTATCGTCGCATACGTTGGTAGAAAAGAAGCAACCCCGTTCTTACTCTCAGGTCTACGTCGGCTTGAGTACCGCGGTTACGACAGCGCCGGTATCGCAACTTTGCCCCCCCAAGGAAGCACGTTCCAAATCTCTCGCGCCGTCGGACGCATCGATCGACTTGCGGAACAGATCGACAAGTCACCGATTGTCGGCAGCATCGGAATTGGCCACACCCGCTGGGCCACCCACGGCCCCGCCACAACCGAGAACGCTCACCCCCACTTGGGCGGTCGAGGGATCGTCGCTGTGGTCCACAACGGAGTCATCGAAAACTACCAACAAATCAAAGAGTCGCTCATTGAAAAGGGCTATGTGTTTCAATCCGCGACCGATACCGAAGTCATCTCGCACCTCGTCGCGGACCGTTTGAAAGATCTCCTCGATTCACCGACCATCCCGGGCGCCGTCACCGTCGCTTCCGGCCCAAATGCGGTCTATGTCGAAGCCGTTCGAGAAGCGACCAAATGCGGTCTATGTCGAAGCCGTTCGAGAAGCGATTGCACAACTGCGAGGCACGTACGGGCTCGTCGTCATGTTCCGTGATCGCCCCGATCTCCTCGTAGCCGCTCGATGCGGCAGTCCACTCGTTTTGGGCGTTGGCAAAGGGGAGCAATTCATCGCTAGCGACACCTCCCCTCTCGTTGGTCACACCGAACGCATCATTTACTTGGCCGATCATCAGCTCGCAGTCGTTACACACGACTCCATTCAAGTGGTCCATAAAGATCAAGGCCGAGTGCGCCCGGAAGTGCGTGTCCTAGAAGAGCGTTCGCAAGACGTGACGACGGATGGCTTTCCTCACTACATGCTCAAAGAGATCTACGAACAACCCAATTCGCTGCGCAACGCGATGCGAGGTAGATTGGATCGAGAAAACGCAACGGCCAAGTTCGGTGGCTTGAACCTCACTCCATCTCAGCTTCGAGGCGTAAACCGACTTATCCTTACCGCATGCGGTACCAGCTGGCACTCCGCCCTCGTCGGTGAATACCTCATAGAGGAGTTAGCAAGGCTCCCGGTTGAAGTCGAATACGCGAGCGAGCTGCGTTATCGCAATCCACCCGTCGACCACGACACACTCATCTTCGGTATTACGCAAAGCGGTGAAACAGCCGATACACTTGCCGCTCTCCGCGAGATGAAACGCAAGGGGCATCATACGTTGGCGATTTGCAATGTCATCGGCAGCAGCATCGCACAAGAAGCCGACGGCGGCATTTACTTGCATGCCGGACCTGAGATTGGGGTCGCATCGACCAAGGCCTTCACATCACAGCTTTGCGTTCTCAGCATGTTGGCCCTCTACTTTGGCCGATTACGGCACTTGAGCTACGAAGCAGGGCAACGCATCATCGATCAATTGGAAAATTTGCCCACACTGGTCGAACACGCATTGGGATGTGACGCGGCGGTTCGCAAGATTGCAGAAAAATACAAAGGTGCGAACAACTTCCTGTACCTGGGGCGTAATTACAACTTCCCGACAGCCTTAGAGGGGGCGTTGAAGCTCAAAGAAATTAGCTACATCCATGCCGAAGGTTACCCGTCAGCGGAGATGAAGCACGGTCCAATCGCATTGGTGGATGAGCACACCCCATCGGTTTTCATCATGTCCAGGTCGACCGTTTATGACAAAGTGATGAGCAATCTGCAAGAAGTCAAAGCGCGCCGAGGTCCCGTTATCGCGATTGTCGATCAGATGGATGAGCAATTGGAAAAGCTCGTCGATGACTACATTGAGATTCCGTATGCGGAAGACTTCTTGCAACCCATCGTCGCTTCGATACCGTTACAGTTACTCGCTTACCACATCGCCGTCTTGCGAGGCTGCGACGTCGACAAACCACGCAACCTAGCCAAAAGCGTCACCGTAGAATAACCCCCGTGAACGGCAGGGCGCGAGCCCTGCGATGTCTGTGAACGGCAGGGCGCGAGCCCTGCGATGTCTGTGAACGGCAGGGCGCGAGCCCTCCGGTGTCTGTGAACGGCAGGGCGCGAGCCCTCCGGTGTCTGTGAACGGCAGGGCGCGAGCCCTCCGGTAACCACACCACCATCCCAACCCGTGGCGTCAGCGAGGGACCAAGCACCATCAGCCGCCGGGCACTAGCCCTCCGGTAACCACACCACCATCATCAGCCGCAGGGCGCTAGCCCCCGGTTACCATACCACCACCCATCAGCCGCACGGGCGCTAGCCCCCGGTTACCATACCACCACCCATCAGCCGCCGGGCGCTAGCCCCCGGTTACCATACCACCACCCATCAGCCGCCGGGCGCTAGCCCCCGGTTACCCCCTAACAAAGGCCCCAATCCCATGAAAAAAGACGACCTCGGACTTTCCTACAGCGCACGCAAAGCGTTGACTGTTCACTTAGGTGAAGCCGCTGGCAATGAGATTGCGACTCTCATTCAACGAATGGCCGCACAGATCGAAGAGCTCAAGAAATCGAAGGTCAGCGTCACCCAAGTGATCCCCAATCAAACCAAAATCGATCCCGT
>JALOQZ010000208.1 GCA_025459245.1 Pirellula sp. | reverse complement strand
ACGATTTTCGCAAGCGTTTGCTTCAGGGGCGGGAGGATGTTTATCGCGACGTCGTCCAGCGCAGCCCGGGGGGCACTTGGGTCGACATGGGGGGAGGGACGGGTTCGAATTTGGAGTTTGCAGGGGAAGGGATCAGTAAGTTTGAAAAGGTCTACGTCGTCGACCTGGCGGAGTCGCTTTTGGGTATTGTGAAGAAGCGATCCGAAAAGAACGGCTGGAAGAATGTCGAGGCCGTCGTTGGAGATGCAACCCAATGGACGCCTCCGGAGGGGTCAGCGGACGTCGTCACATTTTCGTATTCATTGACCATGATCCCCGATTGGTTTGCCGCGATCGACAATGCGATGCGGATACTCAAACCGGGTGGGTTGATCGGCGTCATCGATTTTTACGTAGCAAGAAAATACCCTGCGGATGGTCTGGTCAAGCATCGTTGGGGGACTCGTTCGTTTTGGCCTGTTTGGTTTGCAAACGACAATGTGTTTCCCAGTCCGGACCATCTTCCATATCTTCAAAAGCATTTTCAAACGTTGCGATTGCAAGAGAGCCGCGCCAAAGTTCCCTATTTGCCACTGGTACGAACACCTTATTATCAGTTTGTAGGTCAGAAAGCTTAAGCGAACCGATTCCCGAACGGGATCATACCGCTTCATCGTCACGTTAGGAGGAACGAGTATGCCATTCGAGTTCGTTTGCCCTTTCTGCCACCATCGCACGAAAGTGGATGATCGTTACGCAGGTCAGTCGGGGCCGTGTGCGGGCTGTGGAAAAACGGTCGCCATGCCTCGATACAACGAGCGAGGAATACTCGAATCGGCACCTTTGTACCCGCAGGGAGATACTCCTTCCACTCGGGCACGTCGCAGCATGCTTCCTATGCTCATCGCGGCAGCTTGCAGTGCTACTGCGTTTATTGCAATCGCCGCTGTTGCATGGATGGCATGGCCCTCGATCCAAAAGCGAGCAGTGATCGTTGCCCAAAACCAAGACATCGACAACATGAAGCTGATCGCCAAGGCGCTCAATGCGTACTCCGATCGTTACGGCACTTATCCGCCACCGATCGTTTACGACGACAAAGGAAAGGCCCTTTACTCGTGGCGCGTCTTGATCTTGCCGTTTCTCGGTTATGAAACTCTTTACGATTCGTTTCAGCTAGACCAACCCTTCGACAGTGCGAACAATTTGCAGTGCATGACGAGGATGCCCGTGGAGTTCGCCAGCCCTAGCTCCGATGCGTTGTCGGGTCATCAAACAAACTACGCATTGATCGTTGGCCCAGGAACGCTGTTTCCCCCGACAGGTCCTCTTTCGTCCAACAACATCGACGATCCCACCCTTTTGCTGGTTGAGACCAAGCACGGGATGGCAAGCTGGACGGAACCTGGCGATATCGATGTTTCTCAAGGTGCGAGGCCTGGGAGTCGTCCGATGAAGGATTTCGGGGGGCTGTATAAAGACTCGTTCACCGCAGTTTCCGCTCAAGAGGAAGGCCTTCGCATTCCCAACAGTGTGCCCGGCGCCGTCCTCGATTCTTTGATCAGCCCCAATGGCGGCGAAAAAGTCGACGTCTCAACTTTTGAATAACAGGCATATTCGATCGCCAGAACGGAAATGACGAAAAACGAGTCGTGAAGAATCCGACAACACGCCTCCGCTTACCGATAGCCAGAGTGCTACAATCACCTAAGACGATTTCAGAAGACCATTTTGAACCGCGGCCCACACCGGGAATCGAATGGAATTCCAATTGTCACCAAGGGCATGAGCCCTGATCCGGATGCACCTCTCGGCTGGATTTCCGTTCTTTTCTTATCGAAGTGTAATTGGACGAACATGAACGATCCGCTTAGTTCACTAGGGCGAGTTTCCGAAGGCAAGCCATCCACACGCGGCCGTTGGCCGGTCGCAGAATTATCCATCGGCCAGTATTTGATCAAGCGACTCCAGGACTATGGCATCGGCGATTGCTTTGGCATCCCAGGCGATTACATCCTTCACTTTTACAGTATGCTGGAGCAAAGCCCGATCCGAACTATTGGATGCACCCGAGAGGATTGCGCCGGATTCGCTGCGGATGCTTATGCGAGAATTCGGGGCATGGGTGCGTTGTGTGTCACCTATTGTGTCGGTGGGTTATCGGTTTGTAACAGCGTCGCAGGAGCTTTCGCAGAAAAGTCACCGGTCGTGATGCTTACCGGCTCGCCTGGATTGCGAGAGCGAGTCAACAATCCATTGCTGCACCACAAAGTTCGCGACTTCAGTACCCAACGCGAAGTTTTCGAAAAGCTGTGTATCGCTGCAGTCGAGCTAGACGATCCGCTCATTGCATTTAGTGAGATCGATCGCGTCCTCGATGCTTGCTACCGGTTCAAACGACCGGTCTACATCGATTTACCTCGAGATATGGTAGATGTGGTTCCGTCGGTAACGCATTCCTACAAGCGGCCCAATACGCTTTACAACTCAGAAGCTCTGGAGGAGGCGGTCAAGGAGGCGATCGAACGGTTGAATGCCTCGAAGAAGCCCGTGATTATCGCAGGAGTTGAGATCCATCGATTCGGGCTACAGGATCTGGTTCTCAAGCTAGCTGAGGACTCGGGCATTCCCATTGCTGCGACTATCCTTGGAAAAAGTGTGATCGACGAAACCCATCCGCTCTATATCGGACTATACGAAGGGGCGATGGGACGCGAGGACGTCACTCAATATGTCGAAGATAGCGATTGCGTTCTTTTGCTCGGTGCGTTCATGACCGACATCAATTTGGGTATTTACACCGCGCAGCTCGAAGTGAAAAACTGCATTTACGCGACCAGCGAGCAACTGCAGATTTCCTTTCACCAATTCCCCAACGTCCCACTCGGTGATTTTCTCGAACGGCTTATTCAAGGTAGGCCAACTCCGGCCAAACGATCGATCCCAGATGGTTTGCACCTGAAGAGACCGGAGCCCCTCGCGATTGATCCAGGACGACCGCTGGAGATCAGCCGCATGATTCAGAGAATCAACACCCAATTGGACGAACATACGATCGTGATCGCTGATATTGGTGATTCGCTTTTCGCTTCGTCCGAGTTGGTGATTCGCGATCGGACCGATTTTCTTTCCCCAGCGTATTACACCTCGATGGGGTTCTCGGTGCCCGCCACCTTGGGAGCATGTGTAGCCAAGCCCAATGACCGTATCTTCACGATTGTCGGAGACGGTGCTTTCCAGATGACCGGGCAAGAAATGGCGACGCTCGTGCGTCACAAACACAATCCGATCATTTTAGTGCTCGACAATCATGGCTACGGAACCGAACGTTATCTGCAATCGGGGACTTGGGAGTACAACGAGATTCCGTCGTGGAAGTACTGGAAGCTACCTGAGGTTTACGGGGGCGGAAAGGGACATTACGTCCAGACGGAAGGGGAGTTTGACGTCGCACTCTCGGAAGCGTGGGCGGATCGATCGCAACTCCACCTGATCCATGCGAAGCTGGTGGAGAACGATGCAAGCCAAACCCTTCTTCGGCTTGCCCATCGGTTGGGACAACGC
This sequence comes from Pirellula sp., assembly GCA_025459245.1. Lineage (GTDB taxonomy): Bacteria > Planctomycetota > Planctomycetia > Pirellulales > Pirellulaceae > JBKCUI01. The sequence goes on along the minus strand of JALOQZ010000208.1, from coordinate 3,785 downwards.
GTTTAGCCCATTTCGAGCCACTTCGGGGCAATTCCCTGTTTTGGATCTACTGATTTATCGCAGAGCTGCTAACATCTCTGCTGTGAGCGATGGGAATGGTGGTTTAGTGGCTGCATGGTTTCGTGACTGCGGTGTCGTTTAGTGACTGCATTGTCTTTGAGTAGCAGCAAAGTGAACTCGACTTTCCCGATCCACTGCACGCGACTGTTGCGTGCAGCCAACGGTGAGTTGGGTTGACATAAACACTTGAACGACTGAGTTTTGATGAGTACTCCCATCGAAGAGATGACGGATGTGGCTGCGCCATTGAATGGCTTCTTGACACTTGGACTGCCTGAGCCGATTTGCGATGATCTGGCCGCTTCGGGCTACCACACACCGACACCGATCCAAGCTGCTACCATTCCAACGTTGCTGACCGGCCAGGATGTGCTGGGCCAAGCGCAAACGGGAACTGGTAAGACGGCAGCCTTTGCCCTGCCTCTTTTGTGCCGAATCGATGTCAACGATTCCTCCCCTCAAGTCCTTGTTCTGGCCCCCACCCGGGAGCTTGCTATTCAAGTGGCAGAATCGTTTGAGCGATACGGCAAGTCGATGCGTGGCTTGCACGTAGCTTGCTTGTATGGCGGGAGCGGTTATGCACAACAAATTCAAGCATTGCGGCAGCGACCGCAAATCATCGTCGGAACTCCCGGCCGCGTCATGGATCATATGCGCGAGGAGCGGCTGAAAATAGATAAGCTTCGGTGCTTAGTCCTCGACGAAGCAGACGAAATGTTGCGCATGGGGTTTGTGGATGACGTGAGGTGGGTGTTGACCCAAGCACCGCAAGACGTACAGATCGCCTTGTTCTCTGCTACGATGCCACCCGCGATTCGTGAGATTGCTGATAAGCATCTCAAAGACCCTCATGTCGTTTCGATCGCCAATAAACAAAAGACAGCCGATACGATTCGTCAACGCTACTTGATGATCGAGCCTAAATACAAGCTGGATGTGCTGCAGCGAGTTCTAGAAAACGAGCCGTCGGACGGAACGATCATTTTCGTCAAAACGCGAAACGCAACAGTTGAAATCGCGGAGGCACTGAACCGTATGGGATATACGGCTGTCGCCATCAACGGCGAGATTGCGCAAGCCCAGCGAGAGCGAACCATCGAACAGCTGAAAGACGGCACCGTACAAATCCTGGTAGCCACGGATGTGGCCGCACGAGGCTTGGATGTTCAACGCATCACACACGTGATCAACTACGATTTACCGTTCGATACCGAAGCGTATATCCACCGAATCGGACGCACAGGGCGTGCTGGACGCGAGGGGGAAGCGATATTGTTCATCACCCCAAGGCAGAGAGGGTTTCTCAAAGACATCCATCGCGCGATCGGAAAGTCGATTGATGCGATGGAGATCCCCACAGTTCGCGAAATCAACCAGACACGTGTTGCGCGATTGAAATCCAAGATTGCAGCCCAAGTTGAGAAAGATCAGCAAGACACCCGCTCTGCAGATATGTTCAAAAAGTGGATCTTAGAGTGTTGCGAAGAGCACCAATTCACGATCGAGCAAGCGGCTACGGCCCTAGCAAAGCTCTGCACCGGAGAACGCCCCTTTCTTATGCCGGAAGAAGATTCATTGGATCGAGCGTTGCGAGGACGCGACCGAAGGGATCGCGATGATCGTGGCCCGCGAGATGATCGCGATGGCTTTTCACGCAACAAGGCGCGGACGCCTCGCTTTGATCCGAGGGAGCACCGAGACGAGTTTGGCGGCCGCGACGGGGATGGACCTCGTGACGAATCTCCTCGCGCCGGAATGGATCTCTTTCGCGTCGAAGTCGGTAGGCAGCACGGCGTTCGACCAGGAAACTTGGTCGGTGCGATCGCGAACGAAATCGAACTCGACTCAAGCTATATCGGCCAGATCACCATCTTCGACGAACACAGCACCGTGTACCTGCCTAAAGGCATGCCGCGGGAGCTTTTCAAGATTCTTGGGAGAGCTTGGGTGGTCGGTCGACAACTCAGAATTTCCAAACTGAGCGATCGCCAACGCGTCCGCTCGCGATAAGCTCGCCATGCGCGCCAACTATGTCGCGGAATCTTCGATGAGCCCATTGTTGATTTAGAAGAGGGAAGGGTTTCAAACCAATCCCTCCGGTGGACCGCTTAAGCACGCGTGTTGAAGATCCGGTCCCCCGCGTCCCCAAGCCCCGGGACAATGAATTTGCGATCGTTCAGTACCGGATCGATCGCACCAACCCAAATACGGACATCGGGAAATTCGTTCGCCAGTTGTTTGAGCCCAGGCTCCGATGCAATCACGCTCAAAACTCGAATGTCTGCTACACCCCATTTCTTGAGGGCGCCGATCGCCAGTCGGATGCTTCCACCGGTCGCGAGCATAGGATCGAGGACCAATCCAACATCTGCCGGGCAATCCGCAGGGAGTTTGGAGTAGTACTCGACAGGCAATGCGGTTTCCTCATCGCGATACATACCGAGATGCCAAACCTCAGCCTCAGGGAGGAGTTGGAGAACTGGATGCACCAACCCCAGCCCAGCCCTAAGGATCGGAACGATCGCAATGCGTTGCGACAGCCGCCTCGCTTCAGCTACCCCAACCGGAGTCCTGACCGATATGGGGGCGAGTTTCAAATCCTGAGTGCATTCGATCGCCAGCAGCGTTGCCAACAAGTCCACTTGATTTCGGAACTGAGCTGGGGGTGTTGCAGCATCACGAAGGATTGCCAAGTGATGGGCTGCCAGCGGATGCTGCAATTCGGACCATGAGCTCATAGTGTTCCAATACCGAGGGGTTACCTAGTCGAAGACGACAAGAACAATCGCTTGCTGAAGACTCGAACGAAACCGACATTGTTCGCCGTCGAATTCGTCGCCGCAAGCGGAATGGCCGTTATCTGACGAGTTCCTGCGGTACCACCCGTCGAACCAGGGTTCGCCGCTTGGAAGTTGAAATCGGTTGGATTCGCTGATGTCACGGTGTAGGTACCAGCGGCAACGTTCGAGAACGTATACTCCCCGTTAGCGTTGGTAGTCGTGGTTTGGGTCACCGATGCAGACCCTCCGGTAGGCGTTCCCGTCAGCGTAACGGTGACTCCAGCGATACCACTTTCCGTCGATTGCCCCACTCCGTCACGATTGCTATCGACGTAGATCCGCCCGGTGATATTCGAGGGTAGCGGAGCAGTGAGTGTTGTCGATGCTGTGGAAGTGTTGTTGGTTGAAACCGTATCGTTCGCTGCCGTCACAGTAACGGTGTTCGTGACCGATCCGGTAGCCGTGGCCGAAACCGTTGCAAGAATCGTTACAACCGCCGTCTGCCCGGGAGCCAAAGTTGGGATGGTCACGGTTGCCGAGTTGTTTGCCCCCGATGTCACCGTGCCTGCCGCGGTCGACCCGATGAGTGACGTGCCGCTTACGAAGGTAACTCCCGTCGGAAGGGTATCCGCCACAGCAACCGATGTCGCTGTCGACGGACCGTTGTTCGTCACATTCATCGTGTACGTGATCGTGCTGCCGGCGGGGAGCGTCGTTGGGCCTGTCTTGGTGACTGCGACGTCATTTTGCTGTGTCAAGGTTGTCGTCACCGTAGACGCATTGTTCGTGTTCGGTGTCTCCACGGTTGCGGTATCGGTCGTGCTGATCACAGCGCTGTTGACCAAGGCAGCGGTGCTGCTCGGCAGAATTGCTGCCACGATTTGAATGGTGTTGTTCGTTGCACCGGACGCTAGCGCACCGATCGCAAAAACCAAATTATCCGGG
>JALOQZ010000207.1 GCA_025459245.1 Pirellula sp. | reverse complement strand
CCTTTTCGCTGCAATCGGTAGATATCGGTTTGGTCCGCGTAGGGAGCGTCCGGGTTGAGAGTGTTCGGTGGCAGCCTGCCATACAATGCTTTGATCTTCTCCTCGTCGCGATACAAACTACCTTCGTTCATGTATGAATCAAAGGAACCGCCGTAGACGTAGACTGGAATCAGTCGATTGGAATGGCTGGTCCAAGCGGTATAGCTTTTGGGGCGGTTGCCCCAGTGGCCCCATGAAGCGGTCTTGGTAACCATCGCAGTTTCTTGAAGCTGACCGATGCGATCGAGTGTTCCTGCTGGAGGAACAATCTCTGGCTCTTCTTTGGCTTTGTCCTCCGCGCTGGCCTCTTTTGTTTTCGACTCTTGAGGCTGAACTGCTTCTTCGATGATCGAAGCAGTCTTGGATTTGGACTCCACTTTCTCCTGAGCCCATGAATAGACGGCGCTCAAGCTGGAGGAAGCGACAAAGATCGTTAAAGCGCTGGCGCGGATGGTTTTCAAATTCGATTTCATGGATGGAGATGTTTGGTGGGAACGTGCAGGAAAGTTGTATAATCGTCGCTCGAAAGTTGATTGCCAATCCTCTTGGTGCGAAATATCGGTGAAGCCAATGGGGAATTTCCTCTCTTGTTCCAGAACAGCCAAATCATGAAACGATTGTCTTTGCTCTGCTTTTTTGTTGGATTGCTCGTCCTTGAGGCTTCGTTTCAAGCAGCTCAAGCCCAATCGGCCGAACCGGTTGTGGTGAAGGTTTGGCCAGGAAAAGCTCCGGGGGTTACTGAAGAATTGAAGGAAAAAGAGTTCACGGAAGGTGGGAAAAAAATGGTGGCTGGCCAACCCATTTACCTAACCACGGATATCACATCGCCGGAACTGGTTCTCTTTCGAGCGAAATCCAATGCGCCTGCTCCCGCGGTGGTGATTTGCCCAGGGGGTGGGCATCGATTGTTAGCCTATGACCTCGAAGGGACCGAGTTGGCGGAGTGGCTCAACTCTTTGGAGATCACCGCAGTGGTTCTGAAGTATCGGGTTCCCTCGACCAATAAGGACTTTAAATGCCTCCCCGCTTTGCAAGACGCGCAGCGAGCGATGCGAGTTGTGCGATCCAAGGCATCGGAGTGGGGCATTGATGCAACACGTTTGGGTGTCATGGGATTTTCCGCTGGCGGAGAAGTCGCCGCTCGCATCTCGCTTCAGTTTCAGCAAGAGCACTACACCAAGGCGGATGAGATTGATGGGCTTTCGTGCAAGCCTGATTTCTCGATGCTCATCTATCCCGCCTACTTGGTGGACAAAGATGAGCTCCGACCTGAAATTGATCCTCGCAAACATCCGAATCCAGCAGAACTACCACCATTTTTTATGGTGCACGCCTGGGATGACCCGGTGACACCGATCAGTAGTATCGAATTAGCGAAGACGCTCAAGCAGGCAAACCGATCGTGTGAATTGCATCTCTTCGATCGTGGTGGACATGGCTATGGAATCCGCCACGTCGATGGTGCACCTGTTACGGATTGGACGCGAGCAGCTGAGCCTTGGCTCAAGCTGCAAGCCGGTTCCAAGAAGTAAGGATCTTCTTAGCGCATTGCAAACTGTTGCAAAGCGCCGAGGACATCCAGCATTGTCTTTTGGGACATATCCCCCCACTGGCTGGCTCGATGTCGCACGATGCAAAGTTTGAATTGCTCCAACGCATCGGCAACGTCGGGCGGCAGATCGGGGAGTCCTGCAAAGGGGTTCCCCATATCGCTTTCATTGTCCGCATCGGACCAAGCGACGTCTTCGCTCTGCACACCGACGGCAGCTTCGCCGTCAGATCCGAGATCTTCTTCTCCAAAATCAGGACCTTCTGCGAGAGGCCCCGATGCGCTGATGCGATCGTCGTTCTCTCGATCGGATTCTACCTCGGGCTCTTCGACGAGCTGGTCAAAATCGCCATCGACTTCAGAGGTGATTAGCTCTTCATCCTTGGGTGCGTGCTTTGGATCGGAGCCAGCTGTTTCCCATCGCATCTTCCGCATTTGCGACACGCTCCAATCGCTGCGCACGGCTCCTTCGAGCCATAACTCGGCATCATCCCAGTCGAGCGCTGCGAGGAAGTGGCTCCAGTACAAACCGGTGTAGGAACCCTGCGAACCGCCAAATCGTTCGTGAACTCGGCGCAATCGGCCGACATGCTGACTGGTTACGCCCCCAACTTGTTTACTCCAAGTTTCGTCGCTGTACGAACTAACTGGTGCACCGGAGGCGATCAACGCATCCCGCCAGTCGGTGATGATCTTGCCTTTCTCCCAGTTCGTTTGGCTTACAAGCTTGTTCCACTGGCCAACGAACGGTGCTGTCACTGCTTGCGACTGCTCGTCCAAAATGGGCGATTCCTGGTCGGCAGACTCTGCTGCAGGATTTTCCAGACCGATATCGACGGCATCGACGACGGTGACAGCGACGTTCAAGCCGCTTTCGTTCTTCTCGTCAACAAGCTGCGACTCGTTTTCATCATGAATTGGCGACGTAATCATGTAGACCGTATTGAGGAAATGGGGATTCGAATTGCCTCGCTCGAGCGAGCATCGGGACGTGTGAAGGTACCCCATCCAACCGGCTTGCCAACAATCGAAATCGCTTGGCGGCTCAAGAAACATCGCAACCCGCGCGGAACGTGATACTTAGGAAAACTATTCCGCGATCGAAGAAGGCGAATTTGGAGCCGACAGCTTGTGTAAAACGTGTCGATTACTCTGCTCGCAATCACTGGGCGAAGTTTCACGGGGCGAAGTTTCACGGGGCGGCACCCGAGTTCGGCACGCCAAGAAGTGGACGATCAGTGAGGGCCGCGGAGCGTTCGGTTGTGAGCCAACACCGCGTTCAGCTGGGCAAGGATCTGGGAATGTGGAAGGACGACGGCGGGGACCGATTTCTCAAGCCGCTGCACTTGCGGATAGACTCGATTGTTTTGAAGAACCCGATCGACTTCCTCTTCGAGCATGAGCAACCAAGCGGGAATGTCCAACCCGACGCCAGTCGGTTCTCGCATCATCAAGTGAGCTTCCTTGACGAGCAGATCGAACGCGCGGCTTTCTTCGGTGTCGCTGGCTCGCAATTGGCGAATCGCAGGTCGTATCAAGGCTCGCATCCGGTCGATGGTCATCGGCTTGACAAATCGCTCGTTCAATCGATCGGCCACCGTGGGCATTTTCATCGCATAGGCTTCTTGTAGCTTCTGCAATCGTTCCAAATATTGATCGGACTCGGGTGCCACTCGCTCGGCGAGCGCTCGCCGCCATTGCTGTGCCGAGTTTTGGCAACCCGCGTGCACGAGAACCTCATGCGCCCAGAAGACAGGTTTCAAATTCCAGCAGACGCGATCGTAACGCACACGCAACCGCAGGAAATCGAGAAGCATGTAGAGCATTTCGCCGCGATCGGACTGCGTCGTTGTGCTGTTGTAGTCTTTGTACTCCGCATAATGGTCGATTATCGCCTCGAAAACAACGGAGAGCCATCGCTGGGCCTCCTCCATCGAAATCTCGCCCGCCTCGAGGGCATCGAGAAGGGGTGACAGCTCCTCACTGTCTCGATTCTCCATCGCATGACCCAAATACTGTCCGACACCCTGATGCAGTATGGCTCGGACGTTGGAGAGTTTTAGGAACCCTTGGGTGAAAAGCCCTTTACCGTATTTTTGGATAAACGTGCAAAGTTGTTTCCAAGATCCAGAACCATCGATCGTTTCCAGTACACTCAATCGCAACGTTCGCGAATGGGAGAGCCAACTGCTCAGCAAAATCTCGGTAAGTTGTTCCAGTAAAGGGACCAGCAGGTCTTGATCGGGCTCAGGGGGATTGGTGTCTACGAGCGCGTCGAGTTCCAATGCTTCAAGTTTCGGTTTCTTAGAAGCGGGCTTTGCTGCTCGCTTCTCACGAACCACGTTGGTTTTGGGGTCCGATTGCCAATGGTAGGCATTGCGTACCAAGCATCGCACCATCGATTTGAATGCGATCTGAAAGAGATCGTCAAACTCCGTGACCGCTCCATGCCCGACGGGATTGCTATGCTCCATGTGCCGAGCAGTATCAACCAATCGACAAGCTTGATAGAACAATCCCTGACGGGGCAGCCAGGTGAGGAGATGGCTCAATGCTCGGCGACGCACCCTCGCAATTAGAATTTCGCGAGGGTCTCCACCTCGTGCCAACGAAACATAAAGAAGCTTTTGATCGCGGAGTACGGAGATGAAGTCGGGGAAGACATCTTCAACCCTGCTTCGACGACCTGCCATCAAATTGCCGAATAACTCGACGGTGAGCAGCTCGTCTCGAGGCGCGTTTCCAAGCAGATTGGCGATGCTCTCTTTGTTGTCGGTCAAAGCCAGTACCGCACCGATGAGCAATCGGCTTGCATCGGCTGTTTCAACCGCGGTGGCTAAGATCCTTTCCATCAACGACTCTTTGACGACTCGTTTTCGATCGTATCGAGCCATGGAATCGGTATCAGTACCGCCCCTCGCAATCACAAACGATTGCACTTGATCAAGCAACCGAATCAGACCATCTCGATTCGCCAGGCAATGTTCGCTCCAGCGTTGGAGGGCTTCGACGATTTGCGCCTTCGATTTGCAGTCTTCGTCTGATTGAGACTGAATCGCATGCAACGATTGCGATACCAGCTTCCACATCTGGGCCAAAGCAACGAGGAAAGTTAAGTGCTCGCCCAATCGTTTCGATTCGGCAACCAACTCCTCAGATGTCCCTTCGTCCTGCTCGAAGATTGGCCCTTCGACTCCGTCATCGGTACTGTCTTCGTAGGTGACCCCCTCGTAAGCCGCGCCGTAAAGCGAGGGGGCTGAATCTTCTTCTGAGTCCTCCTCTTCTCGGCCAGCTGCGAGGAGATCTTGGTCTTTCTTGGGACGCTGCTTCTTCGACTTGTCTTTATCTGCCAAACGAAAATCAGGAACTCCCCAGTACGATTCCCCGTTGGCCTCTAAGTAATCGAAAAACTTTTCAATCGTCGGCCACTTCGTTTCATCAAGCGACTCTGTACCGTAAGGATCCGGGCTGTGAGAATCGGCACTTGGCGATTCCATAAGTTGCTCGAGCCACGTGCGGGCGAGATCGGAGTAGGATGTATTTCCGCTCTGCAGCCCTACCCTGCCCGCTTGGCTTAGCCAGTGAACCAAGAGAGCCATCGCGCCAACAAAGTCTTTTCGATCCAGCAACGCTTCGATCACCAACGCGTAGGCTTTGGGGCTATCGAACAATTCTGCGTGAGGGGCCCAAAATCGAATATCCCCTGCGCTCGCTCCCCCTTGATGCCAAAGTCGCAATGCTCGAGAAACGAGTTGCGAGCTTTCCAATGCGTCTTGGGGGTCCGTAGCCGCCACGTCTCCGACTTGATGGGCTGCATATTTTCGCCACCAATTGGCGATGGTGCGAAAGCGTTGCTCTGTCCGCGTGCAGAGCTCTTGTTCGTTGGTGGCCGAGGCTTCTCTCCACAGGCGCGACATGAACCCAAAGAGCTGTTCCATGATTTGGACCAACTCTTCCACCCGCTCATCCGAAACGGTGGAATCGGTGCCTATAAACCGAGGGAAATTGCCGGAAAATCCGAGAATGTTCCAAGGGTCGACCAAGGCGCCGCATTGAATTCCTCGCTCGATCCAATCGAATATTTGATCGGGAATCTCGGCGGCACCCCGGAATTCTCCCCGTCGCAAGAGTTGATTTCCAATGGTCAACAAGCAATCGATTCGGCAGAGGATACGAGCCGATGGCACTTGAACATCATCCGACTCCTCTTTGGCTGCATTGGCGCTTCCCATCCGAGCAAAAATGCGGGCCAGTTGCACATGCTCGAGCTGCGATGCACGCAGGCGAGCCAAGTTCGTGTTGAGTTGTTGTCGCGCACCACCTAATGGTTGCCTTCGAATCGCCGCTTCTGCGCGCAATCGGTCCAAGTGAGGTCCTGTCACCGAATTCAAAAACTCGGTGTAAAAGTGATCGCGGTAGTTGGCGATATGTCCCAGAAGTTGAATCAACGTCGTGGTGGAAGAAAAAGCGTTCGCATTCCCTCCCGAAATACCGGAGGCCATCAGCATCGTTCCAGCCAGGACAGCAGCGGCTTCCGTAAACAGCTGGTCGCGAGGGAGATCCTTCTCTTGCTGCACTCGAGCGAGAAGTGCATCGACGGTCACTTGCTGCAAAACGAACCGTCGGTAGTTCGCATCGCCATCCATGAGGTGGGGATCCCACTGTCCAAAGTAGTAATTGGGACGCTTGTTGACCGGGTGGTCGAAGTCGTAGGCTCTGGGGTCCAAAGCCAATTCGTCGAGATGGTCTGGATCGAATTGAGCGTCGCGAAGAATTTGAGGGGATGTCTTCTGAAGGATCGATAACGCTCGGGAAATGATCTCGTAGTAAGGACCAAAAGCGACCCCAACGTCCCGGATATACAGCGGGATGGGCCTCAGCCACTCATGGGGGTAGGGCTCAAGTCGCCGTCCTTCAAGCACCGCGACAGGGCGATAGCCCACGTAATCATTAAGGGCGTCGATCGCTCCCGTTACAATTCGGTCGACATCCCCCCAAGGTGCACCTTGCTGCAAGACAGCTTCGATCGCCCGGCCGAGGAACAGACCGTTGAACAGACCTTCGGGCTCTTGATGGAACAATAAATCGCTGTGAAAGTCCAAATATTCTGGGAGGAGGTGAAGCCAGACGATCTGCAGGACATGCTTCGCTTGCTCGCTCTCACGAAAGATATCCTTTTCGTTTTGAAGCGAAGCCAGCCGGTCTTGAAGCCACTGCTGAATGGTCATCCAAGGAGGAAGACCCGTGAACGGCTTGAACTGTTCCGGCGCGCCAGCGACAGCCAGACTGTAAAGACGGTTGAGTGCGGCGAGCGATTTCGGATCGGATTTGCCGGAAGAAAAATTTAAGTATCCGAGAACATGGACCAGGTCCTCGTCCCGTCGATCCACGTTTCCTGTGTTCGTCACCCGTAACTCCCTCACCTAGCGTGCCAAGACACGCTAATAGTAAGTTCAGCCCCCCAATCGCGGAAGGTGCAATAGGCCTATTGTTACCGACCGACCGGGAGATTTTCCGCCCGTAATCTGGGAACAACCTGGAGCTCGCATCGAACTGCGAGGCCGCGGGGGATTGGGGAGTGAAGGGTGCGGCTGGCTATTCGGATCTGGGGGGAGCGTCGGTGTGGGGGTGATTGGGAGGCTCGGATGCCACCGTCGCGTTGGGGTGGGTCTTGTTCCAGAACTTGACCCCCGCACGGATTTCACGCAGATGCAGCCAGTGTCCGTGTGTTTTGCTGGTACTGGATACCATTGTTTCGGGAGAAATT
>JALOQZ010000423.1 GCA_025459245.1 Pirellula sp. | reverse complement strand
CTTCTATATGGGAATCAACTCCGGTGCATTCCTCGGTATCCTCTTGTGCGGATACACCGGGGAAAAGGTTGGGTGGTCCTACGGTTTCGGACTGGCCGGCATCTTCATGGCTTTGGGGATGATCATGTTCTACCTCGGAGCCAAGCTCTTCGGAGAAATCGGCAAGCGTGCCAGTGCAATCAAGCAATTGGCAAATCAAGCCGCTGAGGACACACCCCCAAACGTCGTGACCGATCGGCTGATTGTGATCGGGATTCTCTCGTTTTTCACTATCTTCTTTTGGATGGCATTCGAACAAGCTGGCGGTTCGATGACGATCTTTGCCAAGGACTACACCGCTCGCATTTTGAGCGGCGGTTCTGCGACCGCTTTTTTCTGGGCGAACACCGCTCTCACCGTCATTCCACTGGCAATCGTAACCTACGTTCTGGCCAAGTTGATTCGGGCTACTTACCACCATATCCCCGGATCGAATATCAGCATTGCGATTAGCTTCGTTATCGTTTGGGCGATCGCTCTTTGGATGTTGAACAAAGAGTTCAATATGAAGGCGTATGTTGTTTCCTTCGATGTTCCCGTCGCCGCTGAGAATGCTGCTGAAGGATCTGCTCCCGCAACGAAGACCGTTGAACGTACGATTCAATGGGACGCACCACTACAAGCAGACCAAACGATCTATCTGCTGGACCGCGAAGCCAAAGGCGGGGATGGCAAACTCAAAGTCATCTCAGCAGAAGAAGCCGAGAAGTTCGAAGGTGAGTTGGTCGGAAAAGTGTTGCGTGAAAAGCAAAATGAAACCGAAGTTCCCGCTTCTTGGTTCGGAATTCTCAACTCGTTCTTCATTATCACGTTTGCCCCCTTGCTTAGCCGGATTTGGGAAAGCCCACTCAATCCCTCCGCACCCGTCAAGTTTGGCTTGGGTCTGATTCTGCTCGGGCTGGGATTCGGCGTACTGGCGCTTGGAAGCATGGGAATCGAAAAAGAAGCGAAGACGGCAGCAATCAGTATGTGGTGGCTGATCTTCGCCTACTTGCTACACACGCTTGGGGAACTCTGTGTGTCTCCCGTCGGTCTTTCCTATGTCAGCAAACTTGCCCCCGCGAAACTGGTGGGGCTTATGTTTGGCATTTGGTTCATTGCCACCGCCGTAGCCAATTACTTGGCAGGATGGACGGGGGGGTATATCGATCCCATATCGGAGGAGTATGGACTCACCGTTTTCTTTTTGATCTACACGTTAATCCCAATCCTTTCGGGATTAATCATTTGGGTTTTAACCCCCAAGATCAAGAAGATGATGCACGGTATCGATTGATTTCAGTATCAATTGAACACCGGCAAGCTCTTTGAACCCGAGCCTATTTCCTGCGGAATCTTGTCGAGTTTTTTATGAGCAATGCGAACGAGAATTCTTTTCAGCCATTTATTGGTGATGAGGAACAAGTTCCTGAACTAACTTGGTTCCCCGTCATCATGGGTGCATTGCTCGGCATCGTCTTCGGTGCATCGTCGATGTATTTGGTGCTCAAGGTCGGTTTGACCGTGTCCGCATCGATCCCAGTCGCCGTTCTGTCGATCACTTTGTTTCGTGCGATTTCCAAGTTCACTGGAATGCGACCCGCTTCCATTCTGGAAAACAACATCGTTCAAACAACAGGATCGGCTGGCGAATCGCTTGCGTTCGCTGTCGGTAGTTGATGTATGTGATCGTGTGTATGTTCCTGAGAAGGCTTGCGCGGAAGTTCTTTTGGCCGGGGAAAAGGGCGGGGCGACCGCCACCATGGTTTTCTCTGGGTTCGGGCTTGGCTTTGTGTACCAAATCTGTATGCAGGCGCTTCATCTGTGGCGCGATTTGGCAAGCGTAGCACTTCACGCGGTGGACGCCGCAGGGAAGGCCGTAGGGCTCAAGGGGGCGACACTGAGCATCGAGCTATCCCCATCCTTGCTAGGTGTCGGATACATCATCGGCCCGAAGATCGCCAACATTATGGTTGCAGGAGGCGTTTTGGCCTATTTGGTGATCAGCCCTCTGATTGTGTTCTTTGGCAGTGGACTTGAACAACCCATTGCACCGGCCAAGACTTTGATCAGCGAGATGAAGGATGGCGAGATTCGCAATGAATACATCCTTTATATCGGGGCAGGCGCCGTCGCGGCCGGTGGGATTATCAGCATGATCAAGGCTCTGCCAGTGATCCTCGGTGCACTTGTTACGAGTATGCGCGATCTAACCGCTTCTCAGAGTGCTGGTGCATCGCAAAGTAAAAGGACAGACAGAGATATTCCGTTGCTTTGGGTCCTGCTCGGTAGCTTTGTCTTGGTGCTTGGTTTGATGGCGATTCCGCAGCTGGGCTTGGGTTTTGGGTTCACAGGTGTCGCCGGCGCGGCCATGATCGTGGTGTTTAGCTTTCTTTTCGTCACGGTTTCATCGCGATTGACGGGAGAGATCGGATCGTCCTCCAATCCTATTTCAGGTATGACGGTTGCTACACTGTTGCTGACATGCTTGATCTTGCTGCTCATGGATTCTGTTGGGCTCGCTGAAGTAAACAAAGAGATCAAGCTCACTGCTTTGACTATCGCGGGCGTCGTTTGTGTTGCTGCCTCCAATGGTGGAAGCACCGCGCAAGCTTTAAAGGTTGGACATTTGCTCGGTGCAACACCTCGTTCGCAGCAAATTGGAATCTTGGTCGGAGCTCTAACTTCGGCATTGGTCGTTGGACTGGTCCTGATTGCGATGAACGAGGCGAATTCAACGTACAGCAAGAAAGCGGTAGAACCCTTTGCGGAACTGCAGATCGAGACCAGCGGCCTTGCAAAAGATCGCGTGAGGTCGGGGCCTTACTCGGAGGACACCACCGAATACTTCGTTCTGAACGTCGGTCGTGCTGAGTCGGACCAGCCATTGCCGCCGGGGCGATATTTGATCAACGAAAGTGGAAAGCCAATTTACTTGGTCGATCCCGCGATCAATGGCGTCGTCGAAGTAGACGACTTCGGGGCAAAGACGAGCAAGTTCGAAGCTCCCAAAACGGTTCTCATGCAGCTCATCATCGACGGGATTTTGGATCAACGTCTTCCGTGGGGATTGGTCCTCATCGGAGTCTTGATCGCGGTCACGCTGGAGCTCAGCGGCGTTCCTAGTCTTCCGTTCGCTGTTGGTGTTTACCTTCCACTGGAGGCTTCGACCCCTATCTTCATCGGGGTCCGTCTCGCGGTCGATCGATGGAATGGAAACCGCTCCGGAGCAGAGGACGACTCCGGGCCAGCTGTATTGCTGAGCTCCGGTTACATTGCTGGCGGGGCGATTGCAGCCGTGTTGATCTCCTTCCTTAATTTTCGAAAAGAGATTTTGGAATTCGTCGACCTACAGTCTTGGGTACCGAGTGGACCTATCCCTGGTGTCATCGCCTTTGCTGTGCTCGCGGTTATTCTGCTGGTTGTGGGGATGAAAAAGCAGAAGCCAGCCTCGGAGACTTAGAGCCTATCCGAAAACCATTAGCCGCTCTGGTGCCAGCCGAGGTTTCCGATGGTTTTCGGATAGGCACTTAAGCCAAACCAACCACGCTGCCACCCCCTAGAAATAAAAAAAGCCTCAGGATTGCTCCCAAGGCTCATTTTGTAAGCGAGGTCGACGGGTCTCGAACCCGCAACCTCCGGATCGACAGTCCGGTGCTCTAACCAATTGAGCTACGACCCCTTACATGTGACGGAT
>JALOQZ010000206.1 GCA_025459245.1 Pirellula sp. | reverse complement strand
GTACGAAGACTTCGGATGGCAAAACAGGCGACGCGGCATCTCAATCAGCTCGTCAATGACTTGCTGGACGTTTCGGCAATTGAATCGCGCAAGGCGATTCACGTTCGCCGAAAAAAGGTGAAATCCTCACGCTTCATCCAAACGGTCTCGGGGTTAATGGCTCCCATTGCAGAGCAGAAGGGATTGGCGTTTCACTGTCACACCGACGAACAGTTTCCCGATTGGATTGTGCTGGATCCGATTCGTACCCAGCAGATCATCTTGAATCTCTTACAGAACGCGATTCGCTACACGGATCGCGGTTTTGTGAAGCTGGAATTCGCGTTTGAGCCTTCCGATTGCTGCGGCGAGGAGCAAGGGAATCGTTCGAAAGGAAACGTGCGGATTCGTGTATCGGATTCGGGGATCGGTATCTCTTCGGAGAATCAACGGAGGATTTTTGAAGCGTTTGCAATCATTGAACGGCCGAAGGCTGATTACGAATCGGTGAAGTCGGAGCTCGAACTGGGGACCCGGCTTGGGTTGGGGCTCAGCGTTGTCGAATCACTTGTCACTGCCATGGAAGGAGCGATCCATCTGGAAAGCGAGGTAGGCAAAGGAACGACCGTTTGCGTCTTCCTACCGACCATCTCGCTGCGAGAAAAGAACGTGGCTCGCAATCGCAAGATGGTTGGCCGATCTGCGAAGCGAGAAAGCAAGTGGCTTGATCGCAACGAAGGTCGTCCGATGGCCTTTGTTGTCGATGATTGCCGCGCGAACCGGATACTGATGCGGTCCTACCTTCAGAGGCTTGGATTCCGTTCCAGGTCCTTCGCCACCGGCGGATCTCTGATGCAGGCTTTGCAGAACGATACTCCCCAGTGGCTTTTTCTAGACTGGGAATTGCCGGATATGTCGGGCACAGATTTGCTCTCTGCATTGAACCAAAATGGGAGAGCGATCGACACCCTGGTAATCACCGCCGATCCGCTCGCAACGGTGTCTGTCCTTAAGCATCCGTACGCTGTAAAGGCTTGCTTAGCCAAGCCCATCGAGTTCACCGAATTCCAAAAGCACCTCGCTAAACATATGAGCGCACCGCAAGCCGGCAACTCGTTCGAGTCGACGGTATCCGAGCCTCAGCCCCCACTGGACACTTGGCTCGATCTGGAAAAGAGATTGCAGCGACTGGTCCTGGAGCAGAGCTTGGTGGATTGCAAAGAGTTGCGAAAATCGATGGAAGCGAATCGGTTTGAAAGCATTCGCATGATTGCCCATCGATTACAGGGGAGTGCAGGAAACGCGAGGTTACATCAACTTGCGTCGCTTATGATCAGATTGGAGAAGGCGGCAATCGAAGGGGACGTTCCGCTTTGTTCTGAACTTATCGACGAGTTCGCATCCACTTTGCCAGCAATCCAATCGACGCTCGAATAAAAAAAGCCAACTCCGTGGTGAGAGCTGGCTTTCAAATTTCTTAGACATGTCTCGCGATAGCGAGAGATTCGGTCTTAGTAGCGGGAACCGCGCGATTGGTAATCACGCTTTCCGCCACCGCCGTAACCGCCATTGTCACGTCCGCCGCCACCACCGCCGTATCCGCCGCCGGATGGTCGGCTTTCTCGCTCGCGTGCTTCATTGCACGAGATTTCACGGTCGCCGAGGGTCGTTTGGTTCAAGCCTTGGATCGCTGCGCGAGCTTCTTGAGCATTGCTCATCTCGACGAAGCCGAAACCACGAGAGCGGCCGGTTTCGCGATCGGTGATGATGCTAACCTTGGTCACATCGCCGTATTGCGAAAACGCATCGCGCAGTTCGCCTTCAGTAGCACGAAATGAAAGGTTTCCAACGTAAATATTCGTCATAACAAATCTCCTATCCAATCCACACATCCATCATCAATCAAGAAAGCTGGCTAACTCCACCGGTGGCAAACCAGGTCAGAAAGCCCAATCCATAAGACAACGCGAGCAAATCAGAAAATCAAAAACAGGTGCAAGTTCGTCGATCCAAACAACCGGTCCGGATCACACACACAAACTGCAAAAAACACTCCAACTAACAGAAAACCGAATCCTCGAAGAAGTGAAGCCGCCACAAAGGGCTTTGGGTTCGTCTTGAGAAGAAGTTGGATCAACTGAAAATCAGACAACGCAAGTGTGGCCCTTTGCTGCGCGAAAGTCAATCGAAAAAAGGGCACGATTCTCGGAAGCGTCGAGATTTCGTGCGAAATGTTTCTAACATTCTTCCCTCTCTCAATCCTCGCCTCGATGGACATCACTGGGGACGGAGCTAGCAACTAGAATGAATCTTCTCGCCCGAGAACATCACTAACCAGCAGTATACGGATCGTCGCCATGAACTTCCTTTCGCAAATTCGGCGTCTATCGTTTCGCTTCTTTGTTATCGCGACTTGGTTCCTGATCGTACCGATTGGTTCGCCAACGCTTCTCGCGCAGTTGTTCGATATCCCGCAACCGCTCTTGCCGTGGAAGGAATGGTCTCGGTGGGATGAAAAGCTGGAATCCGTTCCCACGCTCTTTGATAATCCTCGTGCTTCTACGCCGTCTTGGTCTTCCACTCTTCAGATGGAGATCCTGCCTGATAAGGGCCTTTGGCAGTTGGATGTTCAAGTCTTCGCCGATAGTTGGGTGCACCTGCCGGGCGATGCTCAAAATTGGCCGCAAGCTGTCTTATCCAATGGTGCACCAATCGCCGTTCTTCTTCACGAAGACCAACCTGCAGCAAGGCTGTCGGCAGGTCGCTATCGCCTTCAAGGTGAGTTTGTTTGGACGGCAATTCCTCAAAAGCTGACGCTGCCGAAATCGATAGGCATCCTTTCGTTGGTCCGGGAGGGAACGGCGGTCCCTCTCCCTAACTGGGATGCTTCAGGTACCCTCTGGCTCAATCGCCAAGCGATAGCGGAAACAGAACAGGATTTGTTGACGGCCAATGTGTATCGATTGATCGAGGATGGGATTCCTTTGTGGCTTCGCACCCAAGTGGATCTTTCGGTTTCCGGAAGAAGCCGAGAAGAATCGCTTGGTACACTTCTTCCCGAAGGTTGGATCCTCTCGTCGATTGAATCCCAACTCCCTGTCGCCATCGATGAACAGGGGGCCATGAAGATCCAAGTGCGACCGGGTAACTGGACTATTAGCATCGACGCATTTCAACGTACCGACATCAGAGAAATTCGATTTGCAGCGGGAACGACGCCGATCTCTTCGAACGAATTGGTCGGGTTCAAGACCAACCCTCCATTCCGAGTCGCGGAGATTGAAGACCTCCAAGCGATCGATGTTCAGAAGACCACCTTTCCCGACGCCTGGCGGGATTGGCAGGTTTATCAATGGGAAACCAGCAAACCGTTTCGCCTGGTCGAGAAGATGCGAGGTTTGGGGGCTTCGAAGCCGAAGGGAATCGATATCGCAAGATACTTTTGGCTCGACGACGATGGCATGGGAATCACCTTTCAAGATCAATTGCTCGGGGACATGCAGCAATCCTCGCGGTTGGATGTGACGGAGGAATTTCAACTGGGGATGGTTCGCCTCAACGGAGAACGTCAGTTGATTACGGCGAACCCAATCACCGGTCGATCCGGAATAGAGACTCGGAACCGCGTTTCCAATGTCGAAGCATTGGGTAGGTTGGATCGCTCGAATTTGATTCCCGCTGCAGGGTGGATGGTGGATGTGAACTCGCTTCGGCTCACGATGTCGCTTCCACCCGGATGGCGCATGTTTGCGGTCCTAGGGGCCGATAGCGTCGACGGTGATTGGTTAACCGCTTGGAGTTTGTTGGATCTTTTTGTTGTTTTGGTTTTCTCCTTGGGAGTCTATCGTCTCTTTGGAATTCCCGCAGGCTTGCTCGCATTATTCGCATTCGGGCTTGCCTATCACGAGCCGGGCGCTCCCCGGTGGACTTGGTTATTCCTGCTGCTACCTGTCGCGTTGCTTCGAGTGGTAAACGAAGGCAGGGGAAGACGCTGGATCGAAGCATGGCGATTTTTAGCGATGGGCATCATCCTCCTCAATTTGATTCCATTCATTTCACGAGAAATCCAATTGGTTCTCTATCCTCAATTGGATAGCGTGGGAACACCCTACTCGCAGCGAACGATGATTCCATTGATTTTATCGGGGTATCAACAGACGACGGGGGTAGCCGATTATCTGAGAGAAGATTCCAACATGAACTTTGACTCGCGGCAATCGGGAATCATCCCGACAGAAAGCACCGTGGGAAAATCGGCGAGGGTTCAAGCAACAAACTTGGCCTTTGATCCCTCCTCCCGAATGCAGACCGGGCCTGCGCGACCGGAATGGACGAACAATACGGTCCATTGTCATTGGGATGGTCCGGTAACGAGCGAGCAACGAATCACCCCGATCTACATTTCGCGGACTACCCATCGTATCCTCTCCATACTGCGATGCGGATTGCTGTTGTTGCTTACCGCACTCCTGTTCCGCAATACAAAACCAATTCGGTGGAGACTCTCGCCGGTTTCGACGTCGCCAGCGACCGCTTCGGTGATTCCCATTGTTCTTTTTCTCTTCCCCTCTTTCTGCTATGGGCAGTTCCCTGACCAAAACATGCTTGAGCAGCTTCGCAAGAGAACATCGACGTCCGCTGCCGAATTCAAGAGCTCTGCAACGATTTCTCGAATGGAACTGCGAATCGAACAAAGCCTTGTTCAAATGAATCTAGAGGTCCATTCTGCAAACCAAGTAGCTATTCCTCTCCCGGGAAAATTAGCCGTCTGGTCTCCCGCTTCCGTGCGAATCGAAAGGTCACAAACAACCGAGGCGAATAACGCAACCAATTCATCAACCGGGGGTACCGCTTCAGAAGTGACGGTCCCGGCCATGGGGAGACGCGAGGATGGTCATTTGTGGGTTGTGGTCCCACCCGGTGTTCATCGAGTGGAGGTTGAAGGCTATCTTGCAGTCGCAAACGACTGGGAATTGGCCTTCATCCTAACACCTAAGCAAGTTGCGGTGCTCGCTTCGCAATGGCAAGTCGTTGGACTCGGACCGAACGGCGTGCCAGAAAGTCAACTCTTCTTTACGCGGATCGAGAAGTCAGGATCCGAGGAGGCGAAGTACGATCAACGTCTCTATCGGCCAATTGTCATGATCGAGCGTCGTCTTGAATTGGGTTTGATTTGGAAGGTTCGAAACAAGGTCACTCGGCTTTCCTCACTCGGAAAAGCGGTTGCACTCAAGATACCATTGCTCAACGGCGAGCGAGTCTTGAGCTCGACTGCAGACTCCGATGCAAAAGCAATGAATGTCAACCTTTCGGCAGACCAAGCGGAATTCGAATGGGACAGCGAGCTTGAAATCACGAACCAATTGGAGATCCGAGCCACCGACTCAGCAGGGGGTGAATCGACAGGCTCGGCGTCAGGGGACTTTGTCGAAAAGTGGGTCTTGGTTAGCTCGCCTACTTGGCACATTGTGGCTACGGGGGCTCCCCCCATTTACGAGGAGGAGGATCGAGAACTCATTCCAACTTGGCGGGTTTGGCCAGGCGAAAAGGTAGTGCTGGAGGTAAGCCGCCCGCAAGCGATCTCGGGAGAAAGCGTTACCATCACGAGAGTATCGCAGGCAATTTCTCTCGGCGCAAGGCAGAGCAACACCACAATGCATATCGATGTTGTAAGCAGCTTAGGTGGTGACTTTGCGATCCAAGTCGCCCCGGAGGTCGATGTACTTTCGATTACCATCGACGGCCTAAAGCAACCTGTTCGAAGAATGGGGCAAGATTTGATTCTTACCTTGCGCCCCGGAGAGCAAAAAGTCGAGTTGAAGTGGTCGATGAGCGAACCATTGAAAACACGAATGGTTGTGACACCGGTCCAAATGCCTGTTCCGAGCGCAAACGTAACAACGTTTCTGGAGGTTCCGTCGAATCGATGGATTTTATGGGCAGAGGGACCGATGCGTGGCCCCGCAGTGCGGATGTGGATCTACTGGATCACATCCATTCTGGTTGCACTGATTTTAGGTGGAATCCCCCATTCCCCTTTGTCCCGACTCGAGTGGGTTCTCTTGGCGATCGGTTTAACACAACTCCATGCGATCGCAGGTTTGATTGTTGTCGGATGGTTGCTTTGGCTGTCTTGGCGAGGCAGGGTGACACCGGAAAAACTCGGTGCGACTCAGTTCAATTTGCTGCAAGTTCTTTTGGTTCTAACAACATTAATTGTTTTTGGAATCTTTCTCGTTGTCGTCGCAAAAGGACTTCTCGGGAGTCCCGAAATGTTTATTGTCGGCAACGGGTCCTATGGCAATAACTTGAATTGGTTTGAACCCAAAGTGGTTAGCGAGCTTCCTCGGCCTTCGATCGTTACTGTTTCGATTTGGTTTTATCGTTTGGCTATGCTTCTATGGGCTCTTTGGTTAGCCTCGGCCTTGATTCGTTGGTTGCAATTTGGCTGGCAATCTTTCAGTTATGCTGGGCGATGGTGTTCGAAGTGATTCGTTCGATCAAGAAAAAAGATACGCGAAAGGGGACGGCGAGCACGAGGTTCGGCTGGTCCAATGTTTATGGCTATTTTCAGACTTGGATGACATGGCTCTTTTTTGGTTCCCCAGTCCTGATACCGATAGTCTTTGGGCTAATCTATGTGCCATCCTATCGCGGTTCGTTGTCGAGTGAGGTGTTTACAGTCGATCGTCGCGAACGCGTGGTCTCGGGTGCGGGGGAGAACAGCCGTTCCTATTACTTGGTTTGGACGAAGGAAGGGGAAGTTTTCTGCGTAACGGATACTTGGTCGTTCATGCGATTCGATTCCTCCGACCGCTATGGACGTCTACGAGAGAATTGCCGAGTGAAGGCGAACGTTGCAGGTTGGAGAATCCCATTTCTTTCTTGGTATCGAAACATTGTCGAAATTGAAGATATTCAAGAGACAGAATGAAATCGATCGCATTAGCGTTAAAGATGCTTGCCAATCCTTCTCGCAGGCGAAATTTTCTAGCCCTGGGAAGGCTTCTTATCGCGTTTGTTGTGATGGTCTTTGTCTTCACGATCGTGTTCCATTGGCTGATGCAGATGGAAGGGCAGGAGCATTCGTGGGCGACGGGGGTCTATTGGGTACTGGTCGTCATGTCGACGCTGGGCTTTGGCGACATTACCTTCCACTCCGACCTGGGGCGTCTCTTTTCGGTCGTGGTCTTGCTGTCCGGGTCGGTGTTCATGCTGATCCTGCTACCGTTCATGTTCATTCAATTCTTTTACGTACCGTGGCTCGATGCCCAGGCAGCGGCTCGAGCGCCTCGCGAGTTGCCGCCTACGACTGCAGGGCACGTCATTCTCACCGGCCTCAGTTCTGTGGAACGCTCTTTGATTCGAATGTTGGAGCGAGAGAAATGGCGATATGTGCTTCTCGTTGGTGACTTGGCAGAAGCACTCCGTCTCCACGACGAAGGGTTC
>JALOQZ010000205.1 GCA_025459245.1 Pirellula sp. | reverse complement strand
ATCAATCATCAATCATCAATCATCAATCATCAATCATCAATCGAAAATCGAAAATCGAAAATCGAAAATCATCAATCGCCCCCATCCTCGACTGAAGCCTGAAGAAACAGCGGTCTGAGACCGGTTACTACATGCGGGTTGCGGATTGGAGCAGTTGGTTCATGACTTGCTGCGTCTTCAGGCAGATATCGCCCCAAGCGGGATCGAGCTGCTTGGTTTCTACGATCTTCTGAAACGTTTCAAACATGTTGATCTCTTGGGCTGGCGAAAAGCCAGAGTCGTATTCACGCACAGAATGCCTGGTCGTGTGCTGCTGCATGTGGAAGGAACAGCCTTGGACATTGAAAAACGGTTGGCTCACCTCGTAAGCAACTTCCGATCCGAAGAACGGAAGTACAAAGTCATCAAGCCTCGCATATCCCTTGGTTCCGCTGACATGCACCCACTGCTGATTCTCCGTCAGAAACGAACAATAGAACGAAGCCGTCGAGCCATCGGCGAAATCCAGCTCGGCGGAGAATTCTGCGGGTACTCGATCCTCGCTCTTCGCCCCTTGTAATGTGGAAAGAATCCGTCCGGATACACGCGTTGGCATGGCAAACTGATGCACCCACAGAATGAATCGGATGCAGTACCATCCCAAATCTCCCAAGCAGCCGAAAGGCTCTAGTTTGCTATCCGTTCGAATGTTTGATTTGGCGAACTCGTCCCCACCGTTGAACGAAAACTGGCAAGCGATCCGTCGAATAGCACCGATGGAATCTGGGCAAACAAGCGTCTGTCTCAGCTGCGGCAGGCGAGCCGAGTGCATGAACATCACCCCGTCCATGAACTGAACGTTGTTTTGACGGCACACCTCGAGAATCTCTTCCATGTCTTCGGTCGTGATAGCGGCCGGCTTTTCTGCCAGAACGTGCTTCCCGTGCTTCGCCGCGCGCAAAATCCATTCTTTTCGTAGCCCCGTCGGGAGCGGGATATAGACGGCATCGATATCGTCTCGCTTTAAGAGCGCCTCGTAGGAGTCCATCGCGTCGACGCTCAATCGCTGGGGTGTGTGCAACCCGCAATCGCGGACAAACTGCTCGGCAGCTTCCCGGCGGCGACTGGCGACAGCCACGACCGAGCTACGAGACGTTTGTGCAATCGCACGCCAGTTCTTCTTGGCGATGTTGGCTGCAGACAAAATACCCCAACGGCACGTTACGGACTCCGACGACATAGGTTCCCCTCAAAGTTGATGTAAAACGCGTGGCAATCCCCAAACGCGTAGAACCACGAATTTACCAAGTTTACTCTTTTTGAAATCCATCTTGACCTGCTTTCCCTCGCTTCGATATTCTCCGCCCAACTACGGTAGGTTCGGTAAATTCGGAAGACCGGGAAGAGTCACAGGATAGACCGAGCACGTCAGTTTGGCGACCCGTCGTCAACATGGCAAAGAACATTCAGGAAGGATGGTTCCCCCTATGTCCAGTACAAAAACGGTTTTCACGACCGGCGAGGCTGCCAAGATCTGTAAGGTTAGCCAACAAACAATCATTCGTTGCTTTGACAACGGCACTCTCAAGGGCTTTCGAGTCCCTGGCAGCCGCTTTCGACGCATTCCACGCGACCAGCTATTCGTTTTCATGAAGGACAACGGTATCCCAACCGATGCTCTCGAAAGCGGTAAAAAGAAGCTTCTCATCGTCGATGACGATCAAGATCTGGTGGATCTGATGTACGACATGTTCGAGCGCGATGGCCGATTCGATATCCGAACGGCCAACAATGGCTTCGATGCGGGCATGCAAGTCAAAGAGTTCCGACCCGATATGGTAGTTCTCGACGTCATGCTTCCCGATATCAACGGCAAAGAAGTTTGCCAGCGAGTTCGAAGCGATCGCACCATGGACTCGGTCAAGATTCTTTGCATCTCCGGTATGATCGAACACGATCGCGTGAACGAGCTGCGTGCCTCGGGTGCGAACGATTTCATGCAAAAGCCGTTTACGACCGACCGACTCCTTGACCGAGTCTGCGACATGCTCGAAATCGACCGCCCCGTCGCTGTCGCCTAGCGTGCTGTCGCCCTATCGTACCGCGGCCTTTCGCTCCGCGTGAATCGGTTTTCGCACTGCGAAAGTCCGCGCATTAGCCCTTGGGCGCTAGCCCCGGGTTTCCGGTTCCATCTCCCAATCGTTTGTTGCGATGGAAAGCCGAAAACCGGACGCTAGCGCAAAACCGGCGAACGGGCTTAGCAAGTAATCATCGCTGACGTTCGGCTGCTCTTGGCCGAATGCAACCTCTAGGTTGGGCAAGCGTCCGCAAGCTACAGTGCAGCGATCAATCTACGAAACAGAACTCGTTGGTGCAGAGGAGGATCTGGATCAACTGAGCGTACTCGTCGATTCCAACGGGAAGTGGCAATGAAGATGACGTTGCTGCGTTACCTTGGTCGGCTGTAGTCACGTCCCCCTTGTCGGAAAGCGATCGCAAGTAGGCAACGAATCGCTGTTGCTCTTCATCGGTCGGGGATCGCTTCAATATGGATTGAAACATCTGCTCGATCGCCCATATGGGATCCTTCCCCTCATCGGATAAACATAGTTTCTCAGCAAACAAATTGCTGTAGTGATCCACCATGCCGCTATTCATCATGAATAACGCTTGCTGTGGAACGGTCGTCGCAAAACGAAGCGGTACGTGTGAGTCGGGCGATGCGAAATCAAACGCTCTGAAAAGCCCTTCCAAGTTCTGACGGTCGATATAGGCGTAGACCGTTCTCCGCCTGGAATACGGTCGGTTGATCATCTTCACGCTCTTCCCGCCAATGCGAGTATCGATTTGCTGGGTGCCGACCAAGATCGCGTCTCGCAAGGATTCGAAATCCAGACGCTTGCGAACCCCTCGCCACCAATAACGATTCTCGGGATCCTGCAAATGCTTGTCCGGGTCATGTGCACTGGATCGCCGATAAGCATCTGAAAGCACAATCCTCTTCACCAATCGTTTGATACTTTGCCCGTCTGCCATGAACTCGGCGGATAGGAAATCAAGCAACTCCAATTGCACCGGCGCTTCGCTACGAAGCCCGAAGTCGCTCGGGGTGTCCACCAAGGGAGCACCCATGATCCAAGCCCATACTCGATTGGTTATGACGCGCGGGGTGAGCGGATTCTTGGGATCCGTGATGGCCTGCGCTAAATCCAATCTGCCGCTCCCTGTCTCCATCGGTCGACTCACCGAGGAAATGAACTGAATGAATTTGCGAGGGACTTGATCGCCCCTCGCCCCCGGTTGCCCTCGTTTAAAGATCACCGCTGGACGGATCTTGTCCGCGTCGACCATGCGAAGTGGTCCAGGTGCATCTTTCGGTTCCTTGCTGCTGACAAACGTGGAATGGAGCGAATAGTAATCGGCCATTGAAATAGGATCGAATTTGTGATCGTGGCAGCGGGCGCAAGCCACCGAGAGGCCAAGAAACCCTCGCGTGACGAGATCGATTCGATCGTCTGCGATGTCGTTTTCGTTGTTCAAGAATCGTCGGCCCAGCGTCAGGAATCCCATCGCATCCAAGTTGCGATGATTGGTTCCTGGATCTAAGCGATCTGCTGCAAGCTGGTAATTAGTGAATTGATCGTACGGGAGATCTTCGTTAAACGATCGAATCAACCATTCTCGATATCGCCAAGCGTGCGCGTACTCGCGATCCTCTTGGAAGACGTACCCTTTGTTATCTGCGTACCGCGCGACGTCCATCCAACGACGTGCCATACGCTCGCCGAAATGAGGGGAGTCGAGAAGCTGATCGACCCACTTTTCATAGTTCTCTATGGGCTGCGATTCCAGGACAAGCATCTCTTCATATGTGGGGGGAACCCCGAGCAAATCGTTATAGAGACGACGGATCCAATCTCGTTTTGTAGCCGGACCGTTCGGCTGCAGTTTCTTTTCTGCTTGGGCTCTCGCCAAGATGGAGTCGATGGATTGATTCTTGTCATAAGCCAAATCGAGCGGCTGAAACGCCCAGTGTTTGGCAGCCAAATCCAGCTTGGACGGCGCGGCTGGCTGGGCATCGGACTCGGTGCGTGGATCTACGGCACCTTGCTCAACCCAAGTGCGGAAATCAGCCAGCACGTGGTCTGGTAGCTTGCCCGTTGGAGGCATTTGCAATCCGCTGTCGTCATAGGACAACGCTTTTAACAGCAGGCTCTTCTCCGGTGCATCGGCTTGCAAAAGAGGTCCCGTCGTCCCCCCTTTCTTGAGCAAAGCTGCGGTGTCGAGTCTCAGTTCGCCACCTGGATCTCCCGCCGAAGCGGAATGGCACTCGTAACAATGCTCGACCAAGACGGGGCGAATCTTGCTTTCAAAGAAGTCGATTCTCGCCTGATTTGCTTCCGCGTTTGCTTTGACATCTTGCCCGTAGATCGGCGTTCCCAAAAAGAGAAGTGCCAGGGAAAAAGCTACGGAGACAGAGGAGATTCGTTTAGTGCTGCGGTTCGACATGGATGGGGTGGGTAGGAGGGGAGCCTCGCCAGTGGGCTGGTTGGGCGAGGCAAGGTGCAGCGATTTTCCAGGGCGTTGGGGAGGTTTGAGAACCGCCCGGATTGCCGCTCATCGATTGCTATTTATTGTACCCGGCGGGCGTGAATCGATCCAACGGCGAATGCACCATTGCAGCCCGAACGTGGAAAACGGTTTGGGAAAGAGGGAGTCAACGCCCAGGCTTTCCAGTTTCTCCCAGCATGTCCACCGCGGAAAGGAATCGAAGCCGGCGAGCATCGCGTCTGGAAATCGCACCCGCAGATGAGTGAATAAATCAACGACACTCTGGGGCGGTCGTGCGTGGGGTGGGTAATCGACGCTTCTTGGGCCTGCATCCAAATCGACGAATACCAAATCGGGTGTTAGTTGCACTCGCAGTTCATCTGGCCTAGCAATCATGCACGGCAACCCCAACGCGCTCAGCATGTCTTGCCAGAGCTGAGATGTCGAGAAGGACTCGGCGATGACGAGTGCGAATGGGGCGGTGGTCCGTCCGTCGTTGCGCAAAATGGAGAGGTGGGGCGTTTGGCGGCTTTGCTGTGAAGCGTCGATCCAAATGGAAACTCGCGGGTTCAATCCTCGGCCGGGCTGAGAGGGCGAGGTGGCCGGTCGACGCGCGGCTACGAGATCGTGGTTTTGCGTTCCCTTTGGAGGCTCTTTCACAGGAGTTGAGTCTGGAGTCGTGGTCGGCATCGTCCGGTCGTAAATCCAAGGGAGAAGCCGATCGTAAAGTTCATACCAGTAGAAGGGGACGATGGGTTCCGGGAGAGGGAAGGTCCGTCGGTGTCCGGTCCAAGCTTCACCCAAGATCACAGCACCAGCGCTAGCATATTTCGGAGCGGATGGTTCCAGTCTCGCCGCTTCAACGTCGGTTGGTACTGCTGACTTCTTGGTCGATGAACGCCTCTTCGAAGCCGGATTGGCTTTTGTTTTTTCGGGGGAAGCATTTGAAGAGGAGAGCCAATCCGTTAGCCATGCTTGCAAGTCGGTATCGTAGCGGCCTTCCACCCCGAGGATCCAGGAGTGTGTCGAAGCAAGCAGTTCAGTTCGTGCCGTGGTGGAGGAAAGAAAGGGTTGCGGATCGAGCTCCACAATGGACGGGATAAGCAGATGGCTTCGTATCCAATCCCAGTACTTGCCTTTGGGGGCAGCCCAAGCCAGCGAGCGTTGAGGAGAGGATTCTCGCGATACCATCAGAAGAATTTTAGGGGAGCAGAATTATGGGGTTGAGGCTCTTAGCGACCGGACGGGCGAGTCCCCGAGTCCTGCAATTCTAGTTCGGCGGATCGAATGGTATCGAGCGCTTCATTGGCGGAGGTGGCAGATCGGAGCATCGTCAGAAAAACTTCGTCGGTCACAAGTCGTGCCAGCCTCGCGAGGATGCGGAGGTGAACTCGATCGTCGGTCGAGCAAATCAAGAAGAATACGTCGGTGAGATGCCCTGATGTATTTCCGAACGGGATTGGCTGAGGGGAGATGCCCAAGGCCACGATCGGTTCAGCAAGTATTGAGGATTGGGGGCGGCGAGGGTGAAGGAGAGCGACGCCGTTTTCAAGAGCTGTTGGGTGCAATTCTTCACGGGCCGAGACCGCTTCGGCCATAGCGGCCGCATCCCAAAGCATGCCGGTTCGTTCGGCAAGGGCGCACATTTCACGAATGACCGAGTTTTTGGTGCGCACCGGCAACGGGACTTCGATCGCCAAGGGGGACATGTAGTCCGCAAGCATGGCGCGGTCATCGGACGTCACGTCGATATTGCGTTGCAGCACCTTTTCCATCCGCTCCAGTTCCTCGGCATCGCCGACGCCGATTTGGTCTTCCAACCAGTGGTGGATTTCGGACTCAGAGAATCGCCACTCCCCGTTTACTTTCCGAGAGGGAATCTTTCCACGTACGGCCATCTTGGTGACTTGCGTGACCGTCAAGTGAAGGTAGTTGGCTAACTGTTCGATATCTAAGTCTTTGCTGGCCATAACGATCGGGACTTTACCGAAGCTTGATCGCCCCGTGGTTCGTCCAAAGTAAATTGTGCGACGGCTAAAAAGGTGCTTGTTGCTTCGGGAGAGAAACCCCGGGGGGAGGCGGTTCCTGAGAATCCTTCCGGGCGGCCCTGCGACAAACGCCTTCAAAGTTTAGTATCATGGGGAGTGATTCGATACCCACATTCCTCTCTGCCAAATGAATTCGCTATGAAATTCCAACCTCTGAATCCTTTTCACACCTCCGTTGTTTCGCGAAGAAGCTGGCTTCGAACCAGTGGTGCCGCCTTGGTAGGTGCAGGAATCGGATCCAGTTTTCTCCTAAGTCAAAACAAGGCTTCCCATGCGGCTGAAGCCAATGCCGCAAAGGTTCCCTTTCAACTGGGGCTTCAACTCTACTCACTTCGCAACTTCCCCGTCGACGTTGCACTTCAGCACGCCAAAGATCTCGGGTTTTCGCAAGTTGAGTTCTACAGCGGCATGTTCCCTCTCAACTCCACGCAAGAGCAGATCGATGCGTTGGTCGGTAAGGTGAAATCGCTGGGACTTACCATTTCGGCGCACGGAGTGAATGGCTTTGGTGGCGATGCGGCCGCAAATCGCAAGGTTTTCGAGTTTGCAAAGAAGGCGGGGATCCGAACGCTCTCCGCAGATCCCTCCCCTGAGGCGTTTGCGAGCTTGGATGCGTTGGTCAAGGAGTTTGATATTCGGATCGCTATCCACAATCACGGACCATCGCATCGGTACAACAAGGCGGTGGATGTCTTGCGAGCAGTTGAGAAGTGGGATCCCCGTATTGGGGCTTGCGCGGATCTCGGCCACTACATTCGATCGGGAGAGCGACCGACGGAAGTTATTCGTCAGTGCAGCGAAGTGTTCGATGCATTGTTGAAGGCGAACTTCCCGGCCGATGGAGCTTTGTCGCTCGAGTACGAAGAGAACCCCAAGGATCCGATCGCCGACATTCGAGAATGCGTCTCCATTGCCAAGAAGGCCATGGACTCAGCTGCGTAGTAACGCAATGTAGTTAACCGTTCTATGTAACAACCGTTCTCCGAACGGTGTTCGCCGCAGGCGTTCTGACGTCTTCTAACTTTCGAGCCTATCCGAAAACCATCGAAAACCGCAGCTAGCGCCAGAGCGGCTAGTGGTTTTCGGATAGGCTCTTAGCCAATCCTGCAAATGACCAAACTAAATGCGTGCGCAGCCGGTTGGCCACTTCTGCCCGACGCAGATGTCTTATTCGGCCAAGAGAAGCTCGGGTTCCGAAAAGGCGAAGAGGAACTCGGCTGGTATTGAATTAGAGTTTGCCGCAGTAGTCGATGGCGGTGGCGATTTCGGTTTTGAGCCGCTTGCGTTCGACGATCCGGTCGATGTACCCGTGATCCAGTAGGAACTCGCTTGTTTGAAAGCCTTCGGGTAGCTCGATACGAATCGTCGCCTTGATCGTTCGAGGGCCTGCGAACCCGATCAACGCTTTCGGTTCTGCAAAAATCAAATCACCAAGGCTTGCAAAACTGGCGGCGACCCCTCCCATGGTGGGATTGGTCAGGACGCTGATGTAGAGCCCGCCATTGGCATGGTATTTGGCCAAAGCCGCCGATACTTTCGCCATCTGCATCAAGGATAAAATGCCTTCGTGCATTCGAGCTCCGCCCCCCGAGCCGCTGACGATGATCAACGGTAATTTCAAATCGGTCGCGCGCTCAATCAACCTGGTTAGTCGTTCGCCAACGACCGAACCCATGCTCCCCATAATGAACGCGGAGTCGGTGATCGCGATGGCAACCCGCCGGGCACGAATCATTCCGGTCCCGCACACAGCCGCATCAGTCAGACCCGTGCGGGTCTGCTCGTCGACCAAGCGCTGCGCATAGGTCTTTTTGTCGGAAAACGACAAGGGATCGGTCGGCAGAACGTGCTCGTCGCAAATCTCAAACGTGTTTTCATCGAGCAACTGGGAAATACGATCCCAAGCAGAGACGTACATGTGGTAATTGCATTTGGGGCATACGTTGAGATTGCGCTCTACCTCTTTTCGATAGATCGTCTCGTTGCAGCCCGAACACTTGATCCAGAGGCCCTCTGGGACACCACGTCGGCTCGCTTGTTTGGAATCGTTTTCAAGAGTGCTCATGTCGCGAATTCAGGTCGAATAAAACTGGAGTTCGAAGTGGTTTCGGCCAATGTGTTTGGTTCGTCGAGCGACGCAGTGTGAATTCCTTGCTGCGAATGCGCCGCCTGGGAATCGGTCTCCACGCATTGATGTGTATCGGCGTCGATCAATTCCCAAGTTCCGTCATCGCATTCCGACTCCCACATGTCGTCGAAATCGGTTTCCATCAGCTTGTTCGCCACCAAAGTGGCAAGCGGCTCGGAAACGACGACGGCTATTGTCTCATTCGCGTGCTTTTTGCATAGTTTGCTTAGCAGTTTTGATACTCGAGCCTCCGCTTCCGCGATTGTCTCACCTCCAGGGGGACAAAAGGCTCGCGGGTTCTCTTGAACCTGACGGAAAAGCTTTGGCTGCTGCCTTCGGACCTCGTCGATCCTCTTTCCTTCCCAAAGACCATGGTCCAAGTTGGCGAAACAGTCGCAAACCTTCCACTTGGCTTTGGCGTGATCCGCGATCTCCTTTGCCGTTTCTTGGGCGGATTCGCAAGGACCGCAATAGACATGTGCGATCGATAACCGCTCCAATTCCGACGCGATGCGTTGGATCTGCTCTAACCCGTGGGAGGATAGAGGAATATCCAAGCTTCCCTTGATTCTTTCTTGTTCATCGAACAGAGTGGCGCCAGGGCGAACCACTACGACGTTACACATACAATCCATCCAGAGAGGAACGAAAAACGGATACTCATGAGGAGTAAGCCGCCTGTAATCGAGTAATTGCTTGGCAGTAATCGGGCTGCTTGAACAAAGCGGACCCCACTACCAGCAAGTCGGCTCCTGCGGAGACACAAGAGCCAATGGTTGTTTCGTTGACGCCACCATCGACTTCCAGCAATAGCTTGTCGCCGAAGCTCTGGTGTAAATAAGTCAGCCTTTCCAACGCGACCGGGTTGAATGCTTGCCCGCCAAATCCCGCTTGAACACTCATTA
This sequence comes from Pirellula sp., assembly GCA_025459245.1. GTDB lineage: Bacteria > Planctomycetota > Planctomycetia > Pirellulales > Pirellulaceae > JBKCUI01. The sequence continues at coordinate 4,113 of JALOQZ010000205.1, read as the reverse complement.
CGAGAAAGAGATCGCAAGCATCCAAATGAGGCTTCACTGTCTCGAAATCGGTCTGGGGGTTGATGGCCAGACCAGCTAGAACGCCTTTGTCTCGAATGGCTCGAAGCAACGCGGCCGGCTTCGGTTCCGCCTCGATGTGAAACGTGATGGCGTCGGCACCCGCCGCGATGAACGCATCTGCATACTTGCTCGGCTCGGAAATCATCAGATGGACGTCCAATGCCAAGTCGGTGATCCGGCGAAGAGCCTCAACGATTGGCATACCATATGTCAGATTGGGAACGAAGTGGCCATCCATCACATCGAGATGGAGTACTTCTATTCCCGCCTCTTCCAATTGTCGCACTTCCCTCTCCAAATTGGAGAAGTCGCACATCAGAAGGGAGGGGAGAATGGCAGGGCTCGCGGATCGAAATCGATTTCTCGTTTCGGTAGCCTTGCTAAGTGGATCGGACATAAAGACCGTTAAATGGTGGCATGCGGCAAAGCGGGCTAACGCCAGCAATCCATCGCCGCAGATCACACCACAATAAACAAGCTCGCCGTGGTTAGGCAAGGGGCAAAATCCGGAACTGCGGTCAGCAGGGTGAGAAACCGGGGAAGGCTGTGCGCAAGTCGTTTCTGATTATTGGGTTACGGTGCATTAATTTTATTGATTAAGGGAGGTTTCGCTAAAGCAAATGGGACCCATAGGCCACATAAGTCCCATGGGTCCCCATTTGTTGGATGGATGCGATCGGGTGCCGTGGCGCTAGGCCTTTTGTCGAAAGGTTGGTCTTAGCCGATTCGTTTAAGAACGGTGTCGAGCGTTGGTTTGATCGCTGCCGCACTCGCTTTGAGGCCCTGCAACTCCTTGGGCCACAGATCCAATTCAATGCGTTGAACCGCGCCCGATCGGCCCACGATGGTGGGTACCGATATCGCAACTTGGTTGATGCCGTAGCAAGCACCGTCTTGGACGGTCGATACGGGCATAATGCGATGCTGATCGAGAGCGATGGCATCGATGACGTCCCGAATCGCGATTCCCACAGCAAATCCTGCTCCACCTTTCTTGGAAAGGCACTCCGCGCCGGAACCTTTGGTCCGCGTGAAGATCTTGTCGGCGAGCACGCTATTCCACCCTGGATATTTTTCTAGTGGCAAGGACCCGACCGTGGCGCTCGACCAGACGGGAATCATGCTGTCCCCATGCTCGCCGAGGATCAGCGCCTTGGTCTGAGTCGGAGCGGTTCCCAACGCGTCCGCGATCAACGAGCAAAAGCGAATGGTATCGAGCTGGGTTCCCAAACCGATGACTTGCGTAGCTGGCAGCCCCAACCTCTTGGCCGCTACAAACGTGAGAATGTCAACAGGGTTCGAGACGACCAAGACGATCGCAGACTTCTTCACTCCCACCTTTTTGATCTCATCGAGAATACCGACGAACAAGTCGGTGTTTCGATTGATGAGATCCAACCGGGACTCTTCCGGCTTTCTTCGCAGACCTGCTGTGATGCAAATGACATCCGAGTCGGGAATCTGCTCGTAGCCACCCGAGGTGCATAGCTGGTCTGCGACGCTGGGTGTACCGTGCATCAAATCCAAAGCATGGCCCGCCGCGAGATTCGCGTTGACGTCAATCAGACAGATCTCGCGAACAACGCCGCCGCATTGCAATGCGTACGCCGCGCAGGAACCGACCAAGCCACCACCGCCGATAATGCTAATTTTCATAGTTTTGTATTGGGGACAAACGAAAACGGTTGTTGGATATGTTAAGGCGACGCCGCAACCTTAGCCGTTGAGTTGCTTCAAGACTTGCGCTGTGATCAGTTTGACCAACTGCTCTTGGTCCATCCCCGCCAGTTCGGAACCGGCCGATGCACCGGAGTTTGCTGCGGCAGATCGGAGCACGGGAGCTGCGGTCGAGACGGCTTGCGAAACTGCTTGTGCGACATCCGCCGCTGGAGCCATGGGGGGAGGTGCAGGGAATGCGCGGCGTTCTACGCCCGATTCCTTCCAAGAGGATCGGAAGATATCGTTCGCGCACACGTCGCAATTCTGGTACTCGGGCGTGTTGCGAGGATCTTGCCATCCCCACTTTTGCTTCAAATCTAGAAGTTCTTTTTCTTCTTTGTAGGAGAAATACGAAACGTTCCCCAGTTGCTTAGCGAGCATCAAGATGCGGCAATACGCGTCGAGAATCTCGGTCCACCAATATGCTTGTTCCACATCCACGCCATAACTCACGGTACCGTGGTTTGCGAGAATGATGATGTTGGTCTTGGAAACGAACGGCAGAATCGTGTCAGCAAACGCTTGTCCACCAGGCGTCTCGTACTTGGTGATAGGCACATCCCCGATGAAGACTTCGACTTCGGGGAGAACGCACTGGGGGATCGGCTCTCGGGCGACGGCGAAAGCGGTCGCATGGGGCGGATGGCAGTGCACGACGCTCTTGATGTCCGGTCGTTGTTTGTAGATTTCCAAATGGAGCAAGGCTTCGCTCGATCGCTTTTTGATGCCGGAGATTTGCTTTACGGTCATATCGATCGTGGAGATGTCCTCCGGTTTGAGAAAGCCTTTGCTGTGCATGGTCGGTGTGCAGAGGACTTCATTGTCGCTGATGCGAACCGTGATGTTTCCATCGTTCGCTGCTGCGAAGCCTTTGTTATACAGACGGCGGCCCATTTCGCAGATGTCTTGCTTGATCTTATGTGCGTTGACCATGTTACTTTATTGGGATGTCAGGGTTGAAAGGATGAATTGGTTGTATTGAACGTTGTTGAGAGCCTATCCGAAAACCATTAGCCGCTCTGGCGCTAGCCGCGGTTTCCGATGGTTTTCGGATAGGCTCTAAGGCTTGATTCGTATTTCGTCGAGGATCGCAGCGTTGTAGGCGTCGACAGGCTTTTGAGCTGGCTTGAAGGCTTGAGCGGCCTCGGCTCCATCGCTTACCGCAATGATCGAACCTTCGGCTGCACCGAGGTCATCCCAAACGACGACTAGGTCTGGCTCTTTCACTGGGCGGCCTAGCAATGTGTCCCCGTAAGGGACTGTCGCCTTTAAGGATGCCCCGGTGAAACTGGGATGAGCGCGGCTGAGGGTCACTGTTCCTTCGACTAAGTAAAGTTGCATGGTTGCTCTTCCTCTAATTGGTCCGCTTCAAGTGTTCGAATAGTGTCCGCGCTGCGTTGCAAACAGCGGGGATCGACCAACCATGGGTCGGGATGATGAGCAAATTGAGAGGGACTTCGCGAAGTGCACGAGGAACTTCGCTCCACTGTGTAACGACGACCGGTCGGAGGGCTTCGATGCGAGCCGCTTGCCATCCGGTTGCGAAAGCGGACTCGACCCAGAGGACCCCCGCTTGATGACCGTTTGCCAAGGATTCTTGAATCGAACGCAACGCCGTGGCATCGTCCATCGATTTCTCTAGAACCTTGGCTTGCTTTGGGCAAAGTTGCTTTTGGATCGCGGACATCCAAGGGGAGGTTCCGGCCACGACCAATCGTTGCGGTCGAGCTAGTGGTGTTGCCGCAGGTGACGAACTGGAGGCTTGATTTCCAGTCGATAACACTGCTGCTCCCGCTCGTTCGATGGCAATCTTCTTTTCTCGGCAAAGATCTTTCACGGCCGGTGTGACGATGGCTCGATCCGAAACCTGAAGGGTGTTGATACCCGCTAGACGTCCTCGCAACGTTTCCGTGCTGATAACCGAGTCGGCCAGAAGGAGCGTTGATGGGACGGGTGTAGAAGTTGTCGCGACCGGTGAAGCCGCAACGCTTCCGGTCCAAGCCTGGAGGGCTTGGCGGACGAGCTTTTCTATTTCGGTCGCGTTGGGTGTCACGGGTCGTTTGGGATGGTTATTCGTCGAGGATTCCGAGAACCGCCCAACGGATGGGACTGTTCTCAACTGAAAACATTTCTTTCACAGCGCTTCCGTCGCTGGTGAGCATTACAAGCTCGCCTGCACCTGCACCGAATCGATCCACCGCGACCAGGGGAGCGCCATCGGGCGATTTGCCATCCGCTGTCAGAGGTTGGCAAATCAACAGCTTGAGATTCTCAAGCGTTCGATGTTTCACGGTGGAGGTTGCGTTGCCGAGGACGCGGGCTGCTTGCATCTCA
>JALOQZ010000204.1 GCA_025459245.1 Pirellula sp. | reverse complement strand
AGCTCGCACATCTCTTGGTCATCACCGACGACACCAACTCCTTTGGAGATATACCCTGCGCTCGCATTCGATCGCTTGTTTAAAGAAGAGGTGCATCAGCAAGACCAGAGCGTCCTGGATGCGGTTCTCGGTGATGCAGCCGATCTCCGACGCCATGTGAGTCAAGCGGATCGCCGCAAACTAGACGAGTACTTGGATTCAGTGCGGGATGTCGAAGACAGAATCGCGCAAGCTGGAAAGCGGGGCGAGTTGCAGGGCTGGCGTCCCACGCTAGAGAAGCCGGATCGCGAACGTCCAGCGGATGGCATTCCGCAGGACATCGGCGAACACATGCGATTGATGTGCGATATTTTGCTGCTCGGTTTTCAGACCGATACCACTCGAGTGACTACGTTGAAACTGAACAACGATCATTCATCCCTTCGATTTCCCAACTTGGGAGTCGACTACATGATCCACCACTTGCTCTCCCATTCCGACACAGAAGACTGGCTGAAAGTCAATCAGTTCTTCGTCGAACAACTGGCGTACATTGCGCAAAGGATGCAAAAGATCCAGGAAGGGGATGGGACATTGCTCGATAATTCGATGCTTCTGTTCTGTTCGAGCATGATGAACGGTGGGCACGACGCGAGCCAGTTACCCGTCGTGATGCTAGGAAAAGGTGGCGGCAGAATCGAAACCGGCAAAGTCCTCGATTATCGCAACGATCCCAATCGACAAATGTGTCGATTGTTCCTTTCCGTTCTTGACAAGTTCGATCTTCATCCAGAACAATTTGGCGATGCCTCCGAGCCGTTGACCACGGTTTGAGCGAGGTGCAATCTCCTCAGGATGTAACCCATGAACGCAGACTCCAACACCGCGGTCGTTAGCGACCGAGGTGACGCGGCTTTATTTCGGCCTTCTAGGAGCCTGCGATGGTGGCCCGCCGCCATTCTCCTCGCGCTATCTGTGGTCGTTCGGTTCATACCGAGTTGGACCGATGGCTCCAGCTTTCCACTGCTTCTTCTCGGGTTCCTCGGCCCCGCATTCTTCAGCTCTGTCATCGTATTGTGGTGGCTTTTTCTGAGCGGAGCGAGTTGGCGAGAAAAGGGGATTGGGATTGCTGGACTGGCAGGAATCATTGCCCTTACCAGCATGACATGGGATTCCTCGATGCGAGGAATGGCCATGATTCTCTGGACGATCCCGGTTGGGATGGCTGCCTTTGCAATTCCACTGGTCGTAGCATCCCATTACCCAAGCTATCGAGTGTGGCTGGGTTTGGCGGGCGCGGCTCTTGGTTTTGGCGGATGGAATCTAGTGCGGTCGGAGGGTGTAACTGGGGACTTTGTCGTCGAGTTCAAACCGCGTTGGTCCGTACCGGCGGAAGAGAGCTATCTTTCTTCACGAAAGGCTGAAATGTCCCGATCGCAGAACAGCGAACTCGACAGCTCTCAGAAATCCCCCTCGCTTGAAACCGATAACGCGCCGTGGCCGGAATTCCGAGGCCCCAATCGAGATGGAGCCATAGCTGGTGTCGTTGTCAGCGAAGATTGGGAGCAAACCCCTCCTGAATTGCTTTGGAAACGAGCGATTGGACCAGGATGGTCTTCCTTTGCCGTTGCCGAAAACCATCTGTTCACCCAAGAGCAAATCGGCGACGAGGAAGCGGTCATCTGTATGGATGCCGATACAGGTGAAACTCTCTGGACCTTTTCAGCCAAGGGACGATTCGCAGAAGAGATGGGTGGGATCGGTCCTCGCGCCACTCCGACCTACCATGCCGGACAGATTTTTGCGGTCGGAGCAGATGGGATGGTCGTCTGTCTCGACGCAGGTAATGGCAAGGAGAAGTGGCGACGTGAACTCAAGAAGGATGCCGAGCGTGCCCCCCCAACTTGGGGCTTTTCCAGCTCGCCCCTCATCGTCGACGATCTTGTCGTCGTTCATGCTGGGGGAGCAGACGACAAAGGAGTATTTGCCTACAGCCAAACGGACGGCTCGATACGTTGGCAAGTCGCATCGGGTGATCACAGCTACAGCTCTCCTCAAAATACGACTTTCGGAGATGTCTCAGGAATCTTGATGGCGACGAACGAAGGCCTTCAGTTCCTGAATCCGAAAGATGGATCGACGATTTGGAACCACGAATGGAAGATCGCAACGTACCGAGCCGTTCAAACAGTCGTAACGGGTAACACTGTTTATGTCGCTTCAAGCATGGGTAACGGCATTCGCAAACTCAATGTTTCGTTTGAAGACGGAGCTTGGAAGGTCGAAACCGACTGGACCTCGCGCGATCTGAAACCCGATTTCAACGATATGGTCTCCTACCAAGGTGCTTTGTACGGTTTTGATGCGACCATCTTCGGAGCTATCTCGATGGATACCGGAAAGAGGCTCTGGAAGAAGGGGCGCTATGGCGCCGGGCAAGTTTTGCTGCTCTCCGATTCAGGGCAAATGTTGGTCGCAGCCGAAAGTGGTGAACTGGTGCTGCTACGTGCTTCTCAAGAGAAACTGGATGAAGTCGCTCGGATACCGGCTATCGAATCGAAGACTTGGAACCATCCGGTCGTCGTCAATGACCGTATCTATCTTCGAAACAGCCAACAGGCGGCCTGCTACAAACTCCCATTAGCGTCCAGCCCTTGATCCGGCTGTCTCAAGCCCAAGACACGTTCCACTTTGCACGAAGACAGCTGAGTGAATTCAGAACAACTAGAGGCACCTCCCAAACCTGAGCGATATCGATCGCTAGATATCTTTCGTGGCGCGACCGTCGCAGGGATGATTCTTGCCAATAATCCAGGCTCTTGGTCGGCTATGTATGGCCCGTTACAACATGCGAAATGGCATGGTGTCACCCCTACGGACTGGGTGTTCCCATTCTTTCTCTTCGCGGTTGGGAATGCACTTGCTTGGGTATCCCAACGACAGCAATCGCAGTCGAATTTCACGGTTTACAACAAGATCCTACGCCGGACTTTGCTCCTATTTGGAATAGGACTATTTCTTAACGCATTCCCCTTTGTCGCTTGGAATGCGGAACAGCAGTTGGAGTTGAAGTCTGTTGAAAACCTCCGGATCATGGGAGTACTTCAGCGGATCGCGTTAGCTTTCGGCTGCGCGGCGATTGCTGTTCGGTTGTTGGCTCGCGATGGAGCAACGCACCGCGTTGGCATCTTCGCAGCTTTCCTGTTGGTGGGCTATTGGATCCTTTGCCGGGTATTCGGAAAAGCTCCCGACCCTTATAGCCTTGAGGGCTTCATTGGAACGTCGCTGGACCGAATGCTCCTGGGAGAGTCCCACCTTTACCGCGGCGAGGGGGTGCCGTTTGACCCTGAAGGACTCCTGAGCACGCTCCCAGCGATCGCCCAAGTCCTTTTAGGATGGTGGGCAGGAGTTACACTTCAACGAGCTCGCAAAGACGAAGGAATTCTGGGACGGCTTCTCATCGTCGCTGTCCATTGGCTGCTGATCGCATCGATCTGGCAGCTTGAATTCCCTATGAATAAGAAAATCTGGAGCTCTACCTTTGTGCTGCACACCAGCGCACTGGCCCTTTTTGCCCTCAGCCTTTTGATCTACTGGGGCGAGATCGCAAGGTCGCCAGGAACGGCAATCCATCACAAAATGGGGTTCGGATTCCAGCGTCTGCTCGCATTCCCGTTCCGATTTTTCGAGGCTTTCGGAAAGAATCCGTTGTTTCTTTTCGTGCTCAGCGGGCTGGTCCCGAGGGCCTTCGGGCTCGTGAGATGGCAAGTGACCTCCCAGTCTGCCCCCGCTGCTTGGACGTCCCCGCTCCCCTGGATTTACAAGACATTCTTTGTTTGGGATGGGATGGACCCGCGTCTCAGCTCGCTTCTCTACAGTCTCGCCTGGCTCGCCCTCTATGGGGCAATCGCGATTTGGCTGGATCGTCGGCGAATCTACTTGAAGGTCTAAGAGCCGTAGCTTTCCGAGAGCTAAACATCTTGAATCACCGAAGCTACGAATTACTCTGGAAAGAATCTATTTCCAAAGGAGCGTGAGCGATGGTAAAGAAACTGGTGTTTGGGTTGGCATCTTTGCTGGCGATGGGAAGCGGTTCGAACTGGTGCTACGGTCAAGGCCCTTTCGAGTTCCAATTTGGATATTCACTCGGTATACAAAATAGCTTCCGAAACCGATTACCCGCCCCACCTTACTTTTCGGTATTTCCTCCCGTGTACTACGGGCAGCGATACGCGAGACCTTATGGGGAAAGTCCATTCGCGTCTTGGCCCCTTTTGCGGTCGGATCCGTCCTACCACGCCGTTCCCATGGAAGGCCATCTGGTGAATCCACGGGTTGTCTGGAATCATCATGTTCCGAACCATCAGCCCCCCAAAGTGGAAGTCTCCGCAGAGAAGGGCAAGTCGGATGTCGTTTCGACGGCCTTACCCATTGAACCGAAAGTGGTTGTCAACCCATTCGTCGTCGAGCAATACGCAGCCAAGTAAACACTGCTTCCCGTATCCAAATCATTCAGCATCAAACCGATTGCGGTTCAGAGGATTGACCGCGATCTGAGAAAAGAACAAGCCTCCTGATCGATTGCATCAGGAGGCTTGTTTTATTAGAAGTTTGTCTATGGTCTATCCGAAAGCCATAGGAAGCCGCGGCGAGCGCCGGAGCGGCTAATGGTTTTCGGATAGGCTCTACACTCAAGCTGCAGCTTCGGCGATTAGACTTGTTCCGGAACCACGAAGGGCGCTCGGTACTCACGCTTCATAAACTTGTTAGCCGCTTCCGCCCCCTCGCCGATAAATCGCTGCGTCTTTGGATCGATCGTCAGCATCTGACTGAGCTTGAGGTCCGCTTTGGAAATATCCAATGAATGGGCTTTGAGATGGGACTCCATCTCTTCGACGAGAGCGGTCCACTCGGGAACTTGAACCCCCTTCGTATCCTCTTTGCTAAACGCCTTACCGGTTTGGAAAGCGATGTTGGCGAGATTGCACCAACCGGTGGAATCGTGTCCTACCTGGACATCTGTATTGAGCATCTTGGGATCTCGTGCTCGTACTGCGTTCAAGAAATTCTCTTGGTGTAGTTTATTACCGCTGTTACCCGAGAACTTCTTGATAAGCTTTCCATCCTTATCAAAGGCCGAGGCGGAACCTCTTTGCCCTTCAAAACGTCCACCTTCGCAATAGGCGATGTAACCGCTGCCAGGGCCAGGTACTTTCGGCGATTTGTTGCCGCCAGGTTCGCCTGGGAGATTCGACAATCCGATGACGACGGGAATGCTTCCGGTGTCAAAGTAAACGAAGTGAACGTTGGGGGTTTCGCCAGCATCGTTCCATACGACGCGTCCCCCGCCACCGAAGATGCGTTTGGGTAAAGCGACCGAGTCTCTGAAGATGTTATTTCTCAGGTCATCCAAAACGTGAACACCCCAGTTCCCCATCTCACCTGAGCCGGTGTTGAAATCCCAGTGCCAATCATAATGGAACTTCTCGCGGAACATGGGACGGTCTTGGGCAGGTCCGAGCCACAAGTTGTAATCGATCTTTGGGTCGACGGTGAGCGGGGTCGAACGCTTTCCGATCGTGGCGCGTACACCGTAGCGATTGACTCGGGCGGATAGGATCTTGCCGAGAGCCTTCTCTTCGTGCAAAAACTTTTTGATCTCCGCCTGCATTGGATCGGATCGTTGCTGCGTTCCGACTTGGCAAACTCGATTGTACTTGCGAGCTGCGAGAATGGTTTGCTCACCTTCCCATTGGCTGTGGGAGAGTGGCTTCTCGACATAAACATCCTTCCCGGCTTGCATCGCCCAGATTGCTGCCAAGCAATGCCAGTGATTGCAAGCTGCGATAACCACGGCATCAATTTCTTTATCGTCAATGAGTTGGCGAAGATCGACGTAACCCTTCGCGCTGGGGCTGAATGATTTTTTTGCGTTGTCGATCTTGCCTTGATCGGGATCGCACACCGCTGCGATCTTGGCACCTTGAATTTTCGAGAAGGTCCCCATATGCTCGCCGGCTCTGCCACCGCAACCGATGAAACCGAGCCTCACCTCGTCGTTGGACATACCAAACGATGAGCGAGTAGAAGATGTAGCTGCGATGGCAACGCCTGCCATGGCGGTGGATTTGACGAAGTCACGACGAGAGGATTGCTTCACGATCAAGCCCTATTCTGATGGGAAGGATGAACAGACAGGTAGGTAGTTGAATCTAGCGAGTATAAACGAAATCGGAGGGCGAATCAAAAAACCATGGACGAAGAAATCGAAAGAGAACGGACGCTTTATCATGAGGCAGGACATTGTGTCATGGCTGTTGTTAGCGGCGCGTTGGTGGAGAGGGCGTCGGTCGAACCTGAGGAAGACGGTTTCCATGGCTTGGTCGACATCCGCTGGCCTCGTCGATCGAATCGCATCGACCAAATTTCGGTCGCTCTTGCCGGTCCAGTAGCCGAGATGATTATCCGTTCAGAACCCTTTCATCCAGGATTTGTTCCCGAGTGGGCTCACGATTGGAAACAGGCTTGGGAACTTTGCCGGCCCGCCTGTCCGTCGGATCGCGAGTGCCTCCGCCGAATGGAGGGCATTGTTGCTAAACTGTACCAACTCCTATCGCAAGATCGCTGGTGGGCTGCCGTCGCAGCCGTCAGCGATATGCTGGATGCCCACGACGAGATCGAGCACGAAACGATCGCCTACGAAGTTCGAAACTGGCTCGAGTAAATCCCACCTATCACTATCCCACCTGTACGAAAGATTGAGCATGCCAAAGATTGCCGCGTTTCCGAAAGCCTACATGCACGCACTTTGCAAAGATGGATCGATGAAGCTGTCGGAATGGTTCGAGCTGGCCAGCGGTCTTGGTGTCGATGGCGTCGAGTTCTACGCGGGCTTTTTGGAAATGCAGGATCCGGGTAATTGGCCTGCCATTCGAATGCAAGTTGAATCGATGGGTCTTGAGATCCCAATGATGTGCTGCTCCCCCGACTTCACCCACCCTGATCCCGCGTTTCGCAACAAAGAGATCGATAAGCAGCGGTACTGGATCGATATGACGGCCGCTTTAGGGGGAAAGTATTGCCGCGTCCTCAGCGGTCAACGACGACCAACGTTGACGATGCAGGAAGGTGTAAAGCTCGCTGCAGACTGCATCTACGAGTGCTTGCCCTACGCAGCCGCGAACGGGGTCACCCTCATACTCGAGAACCATTACAAGGACGATTTCTGGGAGTACCCTGAGTTTGCTCAAAAGATGGACGTCTTTTGCGCGTTGGTCGACGCTGTTCAACATCCTAACTTCGGCGTGAATTACGATCCAAGCAATGCTTACATCGCCGGGGACGATCCAATCGAACTGCTTAAACGCGTATCGCACCGCGTGGTAACGATGCACGCCAGCGATCGATATCTGATTGAAGGAACGTTGGAGGATTTGCGCCGCGAAGAGTCGGGTGCTGCGGGTTACGCAAAACGACTTCGCCATGGTGAGATTGGAAAGGGACTAAACGACTACGATCAGATCTTCACCGAGTTGAAGCGAGTCGGTTTCGATAGTTGGATCAGCATCGAAGACGGAGTCGATGG
>JALOQZ010000203.1 GCA_025459245.1 Pirellula sp. | reverse complement strand
AGGGCGTCCGCATTCGATAAGCGTTCACCATCGAGAACCCGGTTCAAGATAGTATCGACAGTGTGTGAGGTAGCGATCATTTCACGTTGCTCGTGGCTAGGTGTTTTCGGTGCGGACCAATCCAAGATCGTGACATTTGCGTCGAAATTCTTCAAGTCCCGCTCGGGCTTCTTGGTCGATCTCGAAATGGATGTAATGAGTCAAGTAATCAACACACTGCTCCGGAGTCAGTTCGTACGACGGAGACAGTCGGGTTGAGATTTCGGATATACGCTCCTTGCCGTACTCCCTCACTTGGTCGAGCCATTTCCCAAGAAGATGCGAGTGCGATATTCCTGGGCGCGCCACCCAAGCAGCAAAGACAAAGGGAAGTCCGGTTCGCTCCCACCATACTTGTCCGAGGTCCCAATTGGCGATGAAGGTGTTCTCGTAACGTTCGGGATGCATGGCCCGGTCGCCGATCAGTAGAACAGCGTCTGCATCGATCGATTCAGGGGCCGAATCGATCGGGAGCAGTCTTGTTTCGGGAATTCGACCAAGCTCCTCGTGCAAGAGAACTTTTGAGAGCGCTGCGCTCGTCCGCGACCCTTCGTCGAGCGCGAGAGTTTTGACTTGCGATGGAGGGCAACGAAAGAACAATCGCACGGACCAAACCGGCCCTCGGCAGGCAATGCCCGAGGTGGAGACCAAGCGAAAGGATTCGTTTTGAAAGTACTCAAAAACAGGAATCAGCCCGAGGTCGATTTCGTTTCGATGCAATTGGTCCGCTAGCCGGCTCGGCAAGTCGGTCGAGAGGCGTCCATTTTCGCCGAGGGAAAGAGCCAAGTCCTCGATGAGTGGTTTCGAGTTGAGATAGGAGACGGCCCCAATCCTCAACGCGCTCTCACCAGCTAGCTCAGCTGGATACGTCGGTAGACAAGATAGCGATCGCAAATGAGATACTTGCTTGAAGGGGAGCGGGAATTCGAACGACCCGAACGTATTGGGCAGGGACCGTTCTCCCAACCCGAGAGCGGGATATCGATTGGGCAGTTTTGTACTCATGATCAAGGGTTCCTTCAAGTGAATACGAGGGAACCGCAGGACCGCGGGCTCAAGTAACCGACGCGGAAATGCAAACAGCCGGAGCTGAGAAGCATCCGGCTGTCGCTGCATTCGCCAATCGAACCGATCCGGGCGAGTCGATTTTTAGAAGTTGTAGTTCACTCCGAGAACAGCGCCGTGCAGGATCAAGCTGCGATCGTTGCTGATCTTGTTGATCTCAAGACCGTTGGAGAAATCTCGTGGGATTTGACCGACGGCTGTGGCAACGCCCGAGACGGCTACAACTCGGTATCCCACATTCGCAGTCCAACCTCTCCACAAGCAGATTCCGGTACCGAGAGTACCTTCGCCAAGGAAAGCCACATCGTTCGTGGAATTGTTGTAAACATAGTCCCGGCCGTTGTAGACCGATGAAGCCGACATCACCGTAGCGGCTTGGGTTTCCGTGCCAGCGTATGTGTAAGTTCGGATATGGTTGTTGTAGATACCGAAGGCCGTGCTGCCGAAAAGGTTCACTCGCTTGCCGGTGCACCAAGTAGCCATCGTACCGAACTGGAATCCGACCAAATCGTTGGTTACATCGTTGACATAGAAAAAGTCGTCGTTGCCGCCGAATCCAAAGGTTGTGTCGTTTTCGCTGGTCGCGTATTCAAGCTCATCCCCGAACCGGAACCATCGAACACCGCCGAACATGCTCAGGCGGAGCCGGCTGCACTGAGCGCCGTACCAAGGGGCACAAGGGCCGGTCGGTCCAGTCGCAGGAGCACAGGAGGTTTCACAAGTGTCGCCACAGGCGTCACCACAAGCACCGGCACCGTGGCCTCCACGTCCGAGCAGGCCGCAATGTCCGCCAGAACCACAACCCGCATAGGCTTGGCGAGCCCCGCCTCCCAAGGCGAACGAGAACAAATTCAGCTCGACGTTATGAAACTCCGAATCCCGACGAATGCGATGAGCCGCAGCCATGTCGTACCAGTCGTAGACGTTTTGTGCCGGCATGGTGATACCGTAGGGGGAGCCTGGTATCGCGGTATCGCCGGGGCGTCGGAGTGTGAACGGAAGGTCCGATCTCAGGTTTCCGCCGGGAGGTGGCGTGATCACCATCGATTGCTCTTCGTCATAAATTCCCCAGTAGGTCCCGACCAGCGCGAATCGACCGCAACCAAAGTACCGCCCCACGGAGCCTTGGACGCCCCCAGAAGTCTGCATTCGAGCATCTCCTGTTGTCAGCAAGGGATACGTGGGCATATTGCTATCGCTCGTTAATCGGACAGGCGTGTCATCAACACGCGTGAAGATCAAGGCGCTCGCTCCGAAGATCCAAGGATTTGGGGCGACAACGGAAGGTGCAGCACATTGGCTTGATTCGTAGTAGCCCATTGAAGTAGTTCCACACGACTCACCGACGGCCCCTTGGCTGTAGGATGGGCTGAGCAAGGACGCGTTCGCACCGTGCACCGAGCAGTTCCCTGTAGCACACGTTGGGCAGTTCGTTGCAGGGCTGCTTGGGTACATTTCGCCGGTGTGCGAGTGGATTGCGCCGGGCTGCACCACTTCCCCTTGATATTGGGGGGGAGAGAGCTGTTGAGGGGCTGGAGACAGCTCGTAGGGGCGAGGTTGACCGAGCACGTAGGGCTCCTGGGATGCGTTCGGCATCGGAAGCTGGCCAGGTGCTGTTACGGGAGGCGGTGGTGGGAGTGGTACGTGGGAGTACGGGTCGAGAGCACCGCTTCCGATAGTCCCCCCCTGTTGGGCGTAGGAGACCATGGTGTTTGGAGGAATGGTGTTTTGAGGAGTCGGCGCCGGCTGGGTTTTAGGTGCAGTCACGGGGGCCGACTGACCAGGCAGGGGAGGCAATTGAAATGAACTGGGGCTCAACCCGCCGCCGGGGGCCCCGTATTGGGCATGTACGAACGAGGGCAGCGTCGATATCCCCAGGGACAGTGCCAGCCCATGAAACCAAGTTTTCTTCACCGCAAAGCTCCTTGCTTAAAACGTCTTTCCTTAGACGTGGCATCCATTCCCCACGACTTGGTCCAACATTCCGCGTCGGACCATGCAGAAGCTCACCTCATCCAAAGGCGTGCTCTCTCACGTGTTCGAACATCGGAAATCCGCTTGCACGTCAAGCAACAAGGTAATCAGTTCTCCGTGCAAAATTCCGGTGCGGCAAGTCACAATCCGCACAGGTAGAACAGCAGGAACTGAAGGATCGGACAATCTGGCGATCCCAGCCCAACCGGTAGACTCTCCCTCACGCGGCTAGCCCGTTTATTCCGCAGGGATGCTCCAATTTAAGCAAAATTTATCCACTGGCAGGTTGTGGGTGGCCTGTTATCATCGGAGTGATTCAGGCGTTTAGTTGAGCAAGCGGCTAGGGAGCCGCAGCTGCACAGCCCAGGCTAATGGCCCTTCTAACCAGTTTTGCACCGGATTTTTCGATCGCATGCGCGCTCTACCTATCGTCAACTTGGACCAACCAGGCCCTGGTGTTTCGCAGTCATCCACCGACTCGGGAAGAGGCTCCTACTCCTTCATCAGTCTGGGTTGCCCTAAGAATTTGGTCGATAGTGAGCAAATGCTTGGCCTGCTCCAAAAAGATGGCTATAGGCTTGTGGCAGAACCCGAAAACAGCGACTTCGTCGTCATCAATACTTGCGGGTTCATCGATAACGCGAGGAAAGAGTCGTTTGATGCAATTGACCAAATGCTGGAGCTGAAGCGACAAGGAAAAATTCGAGGGGTAATCGTCACCGGTTGCCTTGCAGAACGACAGCAAGAAAAGCTTTTGGAAGCTCGGCCTGAAATCGATGGGATGGTAGGTGTGTTCGGGCGTGATGATATCACGACCATCGTCAATCGATTCATGGACGGCCTCGATGAACAACGCAGCATTTTTCGCCCCGCTCCCATCCGAGCCCTCGCGGATGATTTTCGACTTCAAGTCACTCCGCCTCACTTTGCCTATCTAAAGATCTCGGAGGGGTGCGATCGATTGTGCACTTTCTGCGCCATCCCCAAAATGCGCGGCAAGCACGCCAGCAAACCGATGGACAAAATCATCGAAGAGGCAAACAAACTCTCTAGCCAAGGCGTACGTGAACTTATCATCGTCGCGCAGGACACGACGTACTATGGAATGGATATGTTTGGGGAAGCACGACTGGCTGAACTCCTCAAGCAACTGGATCAAGTTGACGGGATCGACTGGATCCGTTTGATGTATTTCTATCCGATGTACATCGATGATCATTTGATCGAAACGATCGCAACAGCAAAGCGAATCCTTCCTTACATCGATATCCCACTGCAGCACATTAACGATCAGATGCTCAAGCGGATGTCGCGGCGCGTCACTCAAGAACAAACACATGCACTGATCACAAAGCTCCGTCGCAATATCCCGAATCTAGTCCTTCGAACGACCATGATCGCGGGTTTTCCTGGAGAGACGGAAGAGCAGTTTGAAGACCTGGAGAACTTCGTCGAAGAAATGCAGTTTGAGCGACTCGGTGTCTTCGCCTATTCGATCGAACCAGATACCCCGGCAGCGAAACTCCAAGACCACTTGCCTGAGAGAGTGAAGAAAGAACGCCGCAATCGACTCATGGCAATTCAGCAACAAAATGCATTCGCATGGTGCGAAAAGCAAATTGGCAAGCGACTCCCGATCTTGATTGATAAAGCGGTCGATGAATCCCAGAACGTTTGGCTCGGACGATCGTATGCCGATGCTCCCGACGTCGACTCGACGGTTTTCGTCACTGGGGACGCATCCCGCCGAATTCATATTGGCGATCTCGTCGAGTGCGAGATTGTCTCATACAAAGATTATGACTTGATCGGCGCCGCAATAGGAGAAGCTCCGTGAGTGTGAACGCCGAGCCCCAAGCTGCATCGAACTGGAACGTACCCAACGCCCTCTCCGCCGTTCGGTTGCTTCTTTCCTTCGGCGTCTTCTACCTGATCGAGTCAGGCGGATATTTGGCAGCGATGATTTGTTTTCTTATCGCGGCAAGCACCGATTGGATCGACGGTTGGTGGGCTCGCCGATTCAATCAGGTCACCAAGTTGGGGAGAATCCTCGATCCCTTTGTGGATAAGATCATCATCTGTGGTGCCATGATCGCAATTGCCGCAGTTCCGGACAGCCCGCTGCGTCCTTGGATGGCAACCCTCGTCGTCGGTCGCGAATTGCTCGTCACCAGTTTGCGAGCCATGGTAGAAGGTCGCGGCGGAGATTTTTCTGCCAAACAGCTCGGCAAATGGAAAATGGTTCTTCAGTGTGCCGCCGTTGCCATGGTTTTGTTCCTTTTCCACCAAGAAGAGGTTAGTAACGTCTATCGCATCGCCACCCAAGTCGTCGTTTACCTTGCGATGGTCCTCACTGTCGTTTCCGGCATAGAGTACGTATTGCTCGTGTCCAGAAAGCCTCGCGGATGAACATCGATGATTTGACACCTGATCAAGCATTCTGTGCTTCGGTGCAAGGTTTCGTTCTGATCGCTATGTTCGTGGGGATCGTTGCCGCTTGGACCGCTTTTTCGAACGTCCCGACCCTGCGAAAGAGCTTCGCGATCGCGAAGGGACCACTAGCAACCGTTGGCTTGGTAGATTGCGTCCTGATGGTTGCCTTGGTCATCTTCTTTCAGTTTTCGGTCGAAGTCTTTCGAAGAAGTTTTCTTGCGGATCGCGGTACGATTGCGCGGGAAGCGATCGATGCAGAGAAATCGATAGAAGTCGTCGCGACAGAACAATCGACGAGTGAAGACGCATCGGCGGAGAGCGAGCAAAAGCAGAATCGGCCTTGGGGCAAGGTGACACCGGACCGGATCATCGCGAGCGGAATCGGGACGAGCTTCCAGTTGGTCGCTATGGGATTTGTAGTGGTGCTGATCCGACTGAGGACCGCGTGCCATCCTTCTTTTCTGGGGTGGAGATCGAAGTTGATCGGCGAAGATGTTCTCTATGGAGTTTGGATACTCTTTCTTTTACTCCCGGTCTTGTTCGGGCTCTCGTACGCAGTGAATGTCTTGAGCGGTGTTCAGTACGAGCACCCCGTCATCGATACGATGCAGACTTATCCTTGGTTGTTCGGTTTGGTCGCCTGGATGGCGGTGATTGTTGCACCGATCACCGAAGAGTTCTTTTTCCGCACCATGCTGATCGGTTGGATGGAGTCGATTCACTTCGGCGATAGGCCTCGCTCCATATGGAATGGATGGTACCCGGTTACCAAGGCCGTGGAGTTGGAAGATGAAAGCCCAGCGAACGCATACCAACCACCTTGGTGGCCATCGATCGTGAGCGGCGCCCTATTCGGCCTTGCCCACTTGAGCTATGGAATGAGCTGGGTCCCGCTGGTTCTCTTTGGAATTGCTCTGGGACGAATCTACCAATGGAGGCAAAGTCTTGTGACCTGCATCGCTATCCATATGGTCTTTAACGGGCTCAATCTACTGAACCTTTGGCTTCGTCTTGGTTGGGATCCCACATCAAGCGGGTAGCCGATTGCTGGATGTTTTCGCCGGGGCAGCGACTACGCTCGACATCGTTTCCCAAGAGCCGTCCTCGAGTCGTTGGATCGTTTCACCCGCTTGATCCAGCCCCTTCTCAATGCGATGCAAAAGATGGGATCGCATCAGGCCCATCGAATCGAACAAATTGGGGTGAATCATACCGAGGGCTGCCTCCGAGACGAGCTGATTGAGTCGCGGAGATACGGGGCGGTGTTCCACATGCTTGTTTAGCCAAGCGCGACAGCTGGCGATCAAAAGGGACCAAACCAACTTCGATTGTTCCCCAAGCATTCGATCGCTGTATTCCTCCGAAAACTCAGCTACCCGAGCAGGATTGTGCGCGTACTGCATCGCCTCGGAGTGATTCGCAAAATAGCCAAGAAGCAAATCGGTCCAATGTTCGAGGTAGTGCCGAAGGGAGTTGAGCTCATCCGCTTCAGGATTTCCTGCCGAGATTCCCTGCGAAATGATTTTCAGGCAGCGGTTTCGGACTTCTTGGTGAGTCCCATAAACATTGTGCAAGATAGATCGGGTGTCGTCATCGATCCGTCGCGATTCAAGCCGCGCGGCAATTGCGACCGACACCCGTGCGAGCGGTTCGGCAAGAAGGATCTCTTCGATGAGCGATTTGAGTTTCTGCCAAGCCTGGATGCGGCTCCCCATGCTGAGCGATTCCATCCGCCGCTGATGCGCGGTGAGCATAGCGTTCCAACCGTTGAACCGTGTGCGATTTTGAACCCAATACTCATGCACCGCTTCGGCGGGAAACGGGAGGTCTTCCTCGACGCGAGCGGATGCGTGGTAAGCCCAAACACTAGCGATTTCAACAAGCCAACTGGAGTGCATAGCAGTAAGATTCGAGAGAGTAAGGAATTTCCTCCGTGCTTCCAGACTCCTCGAAGCAGATCGCGAACTCAAGCATTCTTCAGGCAGTCTCTCCCATTCCTGCGGAGCCCTCCAGGATTCATCCGAACAATCGACACATTCGGACGATTCCCGTGCGAGACGACGCTGTTTCGCTGGACATTCTGCTCAATCCCGATAAGCTAGCATCCGATCGTGTGGCAGGTTGTGGCAGAGCTTTTTTCTTCCCCACTCCCAACTTCGAAACATCATGAAGAACTTGAAATATTTCACGATAGCAGCAACCTTGATCGCCGGTTTGAGCGTGAACGTTTCCAGCGTTGAAGCTCGCCAGTACAAGAAAGTGGTAAATGGACGGGAGGTCGTGGTTCACACGAATCCTATCCCTGTTGTTTTGCACCGAATGGTCCCCCCGCAACATGGTCGACACGTAACCCAACGCGAAATCGCAGGTGGG
>JALOQZ010000019.1 GCA_025459245.1 Pirellula sp. | reverse complement strand
TTCAACTTCTCGGACGTGACCTTGTTCACGGCGACCGGAAGAAATGTGAATTTCAACAATCCGTTAACTGGTGTAATTGAGGCCACTTACAGTACGAATGGTACGAGCGCCGTGAACTACGGTGCAAATACCACGATGTTGGACATGGCTGTTACTCCTGCTGGGCAAGGCATCGCGTATCAACAAGCAACCGGTGGTGTGTTGACCGACGCCAACTCGGGCAATTTCATCGGACTTGATATCGGCAACGGTGCGCCTGCAGTGGGGAATAGTGGCCTTACGACGACCACGACTCGGGTCACACCAAACTCAAACCCTCCTACTTTCGAAGTAGTTCAAGTTCCGAACAATGGTGGTAACAACGGGGTTGGTTTGACATTTGATGGTCTTGCGTTTTCAACCCTAGGCGCGACCGATCTGGGTGGTGGAGCGCAGGCTGCCTCGTTTTGGGGAGTTGCCTCTCGGAACGGAGGAGGTTTCCAGCCAATCATTGGAATCGTCAATGGGACGCCGACCGCGGTTGGTATCGGACAGCCTGTCGTCTCCAGAAATATTCTTTACCGATTGAGCTCGTACGACGGGACGTTGGGGGCAGCGATCAATCCTTCCGGAAGCAATGCCTTGAATGCGGCCCAACGAGGCTGGGGGGCTGGAACGAATCAGATGGCCTCGGGATTTTTTATCCGAGGAGGTGGATCAACCGATATCAACAACAATGTCGTGATCGCACAAGAGGCACTCGGTGACGTTACTGGACTTGCATCCATTGGGACCCGCCTTTTCGCGGTAACCGATCAAGGCGAGTTGATGGGGATGAGTCCTTCGTTAACACAGCGGCACGTTTTCTCCGATACTTATTTTGTAATCAACGATCCCGATACTAACCTGCCGATCCAATTCACGAGCTTGACCTCAGGACCGCGCAACCTCGTTGAAGGAGCGATCAACTACTCGCAACTTCTCTTTGGTGTTGGGGCCAATGGTCGAATGTACGCATTCAATACCAATGGTGTGCTGCAGAATATTTTCCCAGGAGCAAGGAGCTATGTTGAATCGACGGGTTTAGCAAACGTTTCCGGGATTAGCTTCTCGTCGCTTGATACCAATTTATGGCACTTGACCGAACGCAACTCTGCGGAGGCTGGACATGGTCGACAAGCCATCTTCAACGAGTCCAGCGATCTACAAACGGGTACCAATGTTTCTCTCCGATTCGGTTATGCAGATCCCAATGCGAACCAACGTACCCAATCGGGCAACTACAACGGAATTTACAATACGCCTGCGTTGTACAATACGGTCGCTGCGCCGGGCGGAGCACGCGGTGCCATTGAAAGTGCCTTGATCGATTTGCGCGAGTACTCCGCCAACGATCAGCCCTATTTGTACTTCAATTACCGTCTTGACACACAAAACAGCAACAGTGGTATTGGAGACAATCAAGCCGCGCTGGACACATTCCGTGTCTATGTGTCTGCAGAGGATGGTCAGTGGACGCTGTTGGGGACTAACAATGCCCCCCAGAACAACAGTACTCGTATCGACTTTGCCGACAATGCTCTCACCAACGGCTCGGATGAGTTTGACGTCAGCAATACAGGTGTGAACTTTCCAAACGTGGATCCGTTTGGAAAACCTCCAATCACGTCGGAGTTCTTCGATAACCAGGGATGGCGACAAGCCCGCGTTAGCTTGGCAACCGTGGCTGGACTGCGGGACGTCAAGCTCCGTTTCGAGTTTGCGACAGGTGGCGAGTTCCGAACTTTGAACACCAACCTCGAGCCCGACGCGACTCGCAATGGGATCGAAATTACGGCAGTGGCAGGCGATCGCTTCTTCGACGGTGGCGTGGATGGGGTGGTCGGAGCCAATGTGAACACCTTCACGCTCGCGGGGACAGTGTTCGAATTCGATCTTGGATTAGTGCTTAACCTACCGAGCGGTGCAAGCCTCAAGACGGGGGATCAAATCAAGATCGGGTCCCAGCTCTTTACGTTCTCGAACGCTGCAGGTCCTCAGAACATTGCGTTCAATGCGGCTCAAACGCCAGAACAAGTTGCAACGAACGTTTTGAATGTCTTGACCGCGAACGGATATACCGTAGCTCGGCATCCCACCACGCGAAACGTATTGAATGTGACCGAGCGGGCAGGGAACCCACTGCCAGCTCCTACAGCCGTTGGAGACTACGACATTCTCGGAGCGGACAAGGCAATCATCATTGGCGAGCCAGGAGTGGTTACGCCTGGAGCTCAACCCGTCAATATCACGAACGCGATGACGGCGGTTCAGGTCCGGGATGCTGTTCGAGTCTCGATGGCGAGAGCATTTAACATCGCGGGACAAGAAAACAACATCGATATTTATCGTGTTCGAGGAAACACCATCCTCTTCCACAATACACTTCAAACCGCCGTCTCGAATTCAAGCCGATTGATTATTACGGATGGACGAATCGGCGATCGCTTTGGAGCGGCGGATACCCCGAATCCTCGATTTACCTCATCGTTCCGTGCTCAGCAGAATAATGTCGAAGGGCTGCAGATCGATGACATCATCATCGGGTTCGCAGAACGTGGAGAGGTGATCTACAACGCGCCTACGAATAACTCGACGTTTGTTCCTACGCCGTTCTACGAGCCGATCTTGGACTCCGCCACTCGGTTGCGTGCGAACGAAGTTGAAACCGGGACATACCAGCTGGAGATTCGGGCGGCTGCCGACTACGGAACAACTCCCCCTGGAACACAATTGCTACTGAACGGGTTGAATGGGCGCTCGTTTAACACGAATGACCGCTTAAGCAAAGGGTATGCTCTCCAGTTCAATTCTGCGAGCCAATTGCGAGACGGTGCCTTCTTCACTTTGAGCGATGGATCGAACACCGCTCGGTTCGAGTTCAATGTAATCACTTCCACTGCCGACCCTGCGTCGGGTGTAACCTCGGGTAGCATTCCGATCACCATTTCGCCGAATGCAACCGCGGTCGAGATCGTTCGCGCGATTCGAGATGCGATAAATAGCCCTGTGGCTCAATCCGTGTTGAAAATCACCGCATCCACTGGAGGCGATATGAACGGCATTGGGGGCGAATACCCAGCTCGTTCCCTGGTTATTTTCTTGAATGGTTCTGCAGCTGCCGACACCGCGGGTGGAATTCTCGGATTCACAAGCGGAGGCGCACAGCTATCCTTCATTCAGTTCGGGCGAGAGACCGGATTCGGTGAGGATCTCGGCGACTCGAACACGGTTCGTGATCAAGGACAATTCATCATTTCGTCGAGCGTTGTTCGAAACTCTCAGAATTTCGGAATCAATGTCGATGCTGCAGCTCAACAACAATCGCTTTGGTCGGGAACCACGGGAGTAAGGCCGTATCCGGGGGCCGTTCGCAATCTAGTGAACTTCAATTCATCCAACGTCGCTCCTGGTGTCGTTGTGATGAACAACGTACTGTACGGTAACGTAGCAGGTGGAATCACAGTCAGTGGCGATACAGGCGCAAACAATAATGGTGAACCGCCTCGAACCGTCGCTCGCATTTTGAACAACACCCTGTATGGCACTGGTGCTGGTACCGGTATCAACGTGAACGATGGGGCGCTCCCGACCATCCTCAATAACGCTATTTCGAACTTTGGGGTTGGGATCTCGGTCACGGCTAACAGTTTGAATGGGACCGAAGTTGGCGGTAACATCTACAAACTGAACGGTACCAATGCAACCGCAGGTTTGGTGCAGTCATTTGCAATCAACTTGGGTGCGACCGATCCACTTTTCAATGATCCAGCGAATGGCCGCTTCTACTTGCAGTCTTTGTCGCAAGCGATTGACTCATCGGTCGCTTCTCTGGAAAACAGATCGAGTATCGAGCAAGTCAAGGCTGCGATCGGGTTGCCGACCAGTTCTATTCTCGCTCCCACTTTGGACGTGAATGGCTTGCGCCGAAGCGATGATCCCTTGGTGAATACACCTGCGGGTTTGGGTCAAAACGTCTTTATCGATCGCGGTGCAATTGATCGCGTAGACTTCGTTGGTCCGTCGGCCGTGCTGCTCAATCCATTGGATAACGACGCTGCGAATAACGATGGCGATTTGTCTCCAACCAACTTGATTCTTCGTTCCGGGACCTATGATTTCTTCGAAATCCTTCTCGACGAGAGTTCGGGGACTGGAGTTGATCCCGTCACTGCTAACTTAGCAGCGACAGTTGTGGTGACCGAGAATGGCCGCCGATTGATTCCGGGCAGTGACTACGAGTTCGGGTATAGTGTTAACAGCCGCACCATACGGCTGACACCGCTGGGTGGTTTCTGGCGTCGCGATAGCGTCTACGAAGTGACCTTGGTTAATCAGGCTTCGCACCACCTCACTGTTCCAGCGGGTAGCGCAATCACCGATGGCCAACAGATTCGAGTGGTCCGAGGTGCTAATACGTTTGTGCTTGAGTTCGATTCCGGTAATGGGGTTGCCGCTGGAGCCACGGCGATTCCCTTCACCAACACGACCAGTGCGATTGTTCTCGCTGGCCGCATCATGCAAGCCCTTTCGGCAGCCAATATCGTCAGTGCCGGTATCAATACCTTCGCCTTGGCGGGCGATACACTGATGATCACCGGGGCAGCGAGTGTAACTACACCTCTTTCCGTCGTCGCCGTTGCACCGATTCGGGATCTCGCTGGCAACGATTTGCGTGCGAACCGAGCCAACTCGTTGACGCAGTTTACGATAGCGATGCCAGAAGTCGCGATCGACTACGGCGATGCGATCGAACGAGCTGGAACCGGAGCAAACAGCGCCACGCTCCTTGCTTTGAACGGAGCACGCCACGCGATTTACCCGATCGATGAGCCTCTTTTGGTTCTCGGACAGTATGTCGATTCTGATGCGAACGGAACGACAAGCCCTGGCGTCGATGCTGATGATAATGATTCCAGCGTGGTGTTCTCATCAGGAATGCCATTCGCTATCGGATCATCGGGTCCTGCTCGGCTTGTAACGACAGCCAGTGGAGCCGCACTGGTCGGTCGATCGATCACGATACGAGATAACGTGAACAATACTGTCGTATTCCGGTTCACCGACGGAACTGTGACACTCGGTGCAGGAGAGATCGGCGTCACTGTGCTGGCGGCAGATTCTGCCGATACCATCGCCGAGTCGTTGCGAGCAGCGATTTATACCCAAGCGATCGAAACAGGTCGGCTGTTCAACATGGTTGCGCGTCGAAGCGGAAACATTGTTTCGCTCGATGGAACATTGAACCACAGCTTTGACTTGTCCAATGTCGCCGGTCTGATTCGTCGTGATAACACTGGGACTCTTTCGGTCGTTGTGCAAAAGACCAATGGTGTCACGAACCTCGTTGATGGGCAAACGCTGACGATTGCCGATGGTTCCGGAAATACCGTTGCCTTCCAATTGATCGACACCTCCGCTGGTACGCCAACGTCTCTCGGAGCGGGAAATGTAGCGGTTCGCGTCAATTTGCTGACCGACTCGGATGCGGTCATCGCGGCCGCCTTCCGAGATGCAATCAATACGACGATCACCGCTCGTCGATTGAATCTCCCCGCCGTTACTCTGACAGGGACGGAGTTGCGGATTCTCGCCGATGATGAAGACGGAGTCAGGTTCCAAGGATTCTTTAATCCAGCGGCAACACCAGTGGTTGCAACCGTGACTTCCTCCGGTGCTGGGTTCCTCGACGTATGGGTCGACTGGAACCAGGATAACGATTTCAATGATCCAGGCGAACAGATGCTTGATTCTGTCCCTGTAATCGCAGGAGCAAATGTCTTTAGCAATTTTGCGACACCTGCCGGTGCAGCGATTGGTTACACGACAGCGCGATTCCGTTTGAGTACAACGGGTGGTCTGACCCCAACCGGTTTGGCTCTCGGGGGTGAAGTCGAAGATCACATCATTGAAGTATTACCTGGTTTGCCACCGGTCGCGGTCAATGATCCGAGCACGCCAGCTCGCGAGTATCGAGTCTTGGAGGACTCCGTTCTCAACGTGGTACGAGCGGATGGTGTTCTCGCGAATGACACCGATGCCGATGAGATTTGGGTATTTGATGTCGATCCGTTTACATCAAGCATTGATCCGGTACGTGCACCGCAAAACGGCACTTTGGAATTCTTGCCTGAAACATCGGGGCCGGACGCTGGCGAGTTCAAAGGGGCGTTCCGATACACACCGAACCGCAATTTCTTTGGAACCGATACATTCGTGTATCAAGTTCGCGATGCTCGCATGATCTCGAATACACCTGCAACCGTAACTATCAATGTGTTGCCGGTGAACGACGCACCCGTAGGTGTCGATGATCAAGTCACCATCAGCGAAGACGTTGCAGACGTCGAGACCAATCCAACGCGAACTGTAACTTGGAACTCTTCGCTCTTCACTGCGAACGATATCCGAGGTCGGCACAGCGATGGGACAGTCGCAACGAATGAAGCTTCGCAAAATCTTCGAGTGATCGCAGCCTCGTTCGTCACGCCACGCAAGTCGGGGGATGGGATCAGTGTTGATACAGTTAACAACACCATTACCTTCAATCCTGGCGACCACTACAACGATTTGATCGATGGGAAAGTCGTTATTGCGTTGACCATTGAGGATGATGGAAGCACCGGGGTTATACGGTCGGCAGAGCTTTCGGAAGTCAATCCGCTGATCAATCCGAATCCTTTGACGTCGACCAGTTTGCTGACGATAACGATCAATCCTCTCAACGATCGTCCGTTGTTCACGCTTGATACCGGTTTGATCTCGGAGGTCGAGGATCCCACCCCTGCAGCCCGTTCGTATGACATTGTTAAGAATGTTGTCCCCGGGCCAGCATTAGCAATCGATGAATTGACCGGCGCGACGGCTCAGACCGTTTCTAGCTTTGAAGTCAACGTGATTGCGAATCATCCCAATCCAGCTAGCTTGTTCTCGGTAGCACCCGCTGTTGTCGGAACGGGAACCTCGCGTTCGCTGCAGTACACCTTGGCTCCGGACATCAACTGGGCCAATGCTGGTGGCGATTTCTTGAACACCAATGGACAAGGGAACATCGTTCTCGAGTTGGTCGCAGTTGATAGCGGATTGAACGACGCTGCTGGCAACGTCAATCGTTCCGTTGTTCAACGCGTGACGATTCAGATTCAGCCTGTGAACGATGCACCGGAGTTTACTGTCCCAGCGACCCACACGTCTCTGGAGGATGCAGGTCTGGTCACGGTGCCTGGATTCATCACGGGAATTCGTCCGGGTACGATTACTTCGGTTGACGAGAACCGCGATCAAACAGTTCAATTTGAGGTCGTCGGTTGGGATCCGAACTTGTTCGTTTCCATCCCGACGATCAGTGCGAACGGAACGTTGACCTATCAAGTTCGACCGGACTTGAACAGCAATTACAACGCACCTGTTGGCAATCCTGCTGTAACGCCGGCAGTTAATCCAAACATCGAAATCGAGTTGGTGGACAATGGCCCGCAGGGTGGAAGCAATGTCCATCGTTCCGTGCGCAAATCGTTCCAGGTGGTTGTGACGCCTGTGAATGACACGCCTGTGCCGAATGTTCATACCACAGAAGTCCCAGAAGACGTTGTCGTCACCATTCAAGCGAGCGACGTTTTGGTTGGGGATCGTTCGGGGCCAATCGATGAGGACCTCATCGAGCTCCAACAATTGCGAATGACTCGCGTGGATTTGGTAACGGCGCAAGGAGGGATCGTTGTACCGGTGTTCGATGGGGCAACCGATCGAATTCTTTCGTTCAACTATACGCCTCCGGCCAATTACAACGGTCCTGATTCCTTGACCTATACGGTCACTGATAATGGCACACCGCAGCGAAGTCAAACTGGCACAATCAGCTTGACCGTTGTCGAAGTCAACGACGCGCCGACCTTTAATCCAGGTGCGAACGTCGTCGTTCTAGAAGATGCGGCAGCGTACTCGCAGGCCTGGGCGACAAATGTTTCACCTGGACCCGCTAACGAATCGACGCAAACCGTTCGATTTGAAGTGCAGGTTACGCCTCCTGCTACTTTCCCGAACTTCTTCGCTGTTGCTCCGGCGATTGCGCCAGATGGAACCCTTAGCTTTACATTGTCGCAAGACGCCAACGGTTCTGCCATTGTGGAAGTCGTGGCTATTGATAATGGACCTGTAGGTGGGGCAGTTAACCACGTAAACAGATCCTCGGTGCATACGCTGACGATCACCGCGAATCCGGTGAACGATGCGCCCGTGTTTAACCTCTCGCAAACGCTGCTTGAGCATCCAGAAGATCCGACCCCAGCGCTGCGAACTTATCCGATCGTGAATGGTGTCGCGTCGGCGCGGTCCACCGCTCTCGATGAGTTGTTATCGCAATCGGTAAACTTTGATTTCGTAGTTCTCTCGGCACCCGGTCGCTTTACTGTCAATCCAAGAATTGTCGGGAACGGTGCGGACCGAGTTTTCGAATATCAACTTGCTCCCGATGTCAACCGAGTGAATTCGAACGGCGACATCTTGGTAGAAGTATATGCGGTGGATAATGGTCCGTTCTCCACTCCTCCAGCGAACGTCAATCGGTCCGCAAGGCAGGTCATAACCATTCGGGTCACCGAAGTGAATGATCCACCTCTGTTTGATTTGTCGTTCAGCACGTTGACGATTGAGGAAGATGCGCCTTTGCAAACGTTCCCATCGTTCTACTTGAATGAATTGGCAGGTCCAGCGACTGCGGTGGATGAACTGTTGCCCGCAGCAACAGGCCAGACGGTGACTCGAACGGTTAGCGTACCTCCTGAAGCTGTTGACCTTTATGCCGTACTGCCACGGCTCAATGCGAACGGCGATTTGGAATTCCAGTATCGACAAGACGTGAACAGCAATTTCGCGGCGCTTCGCGGCGTTCCTGGGTTGCTCAATATCATCGTCACCGCAACAGACGACGGACGAGAAGCAGGAGTGCCAGCTCCCAAGTCGACGTCCAAGACATTGGTGGTCAACGTTACTCCGGTAAACGATGCACCTTTCGCTGCGTTGAGCACGAATCGCGTCGAAGTGATCGAAGATGCAGGCCTGGTTTCGATTCCAAACTTTGCAGTGGATGTTCGACCCGCAACCAATACGGTCGCTGGTCAGATCACAGCTCTGGATGAAGCGACTCAAACGCTCACCTTTGTGATGAACTTTAGCAATCCCGCATTGTTCGCCCAGCCGCCTCAGATCGATGCAACGGGCCGACTCACATTCCAAACGGCTCCGGATCAAAATGGAACTTCGGTCGTCACAGCTCGCCTCATCGATGATGGTGCGAATTCACCTGCTCCTAATACCAACCTTGGGCCGATTGTAACGTTTACGATTGTTGCGAACGCGATCAATGATGCACCGGAGTTCACGCTCCCCAGCACTTTGGACGTCGTGGAGGATCAAGGTGTCGTATCGATTCCCGGGTTTGCAACAGCGATTCGGCCAGGACCTACGACGGCAGCAGATGAAGGTCGTCAAACTCTCGCCTTCAATTTGGTGCAATTCGACTCCAACGTGTTCGACATCCCTCCGACGTTGCAGGCCGACGGTACGTTGTCGTTCCGCACTCGGTTGAATGTGAACTCCAACACGGCGAACATCAGTCGCGTTGTCGCGTTCCAGTTGCAAGACGGCGGGGTCGCAGGGCCATCTCCGAACAGTAACCTTTCCATCATTCGACAGTTCACACTGAACATCGCTCCGGTCAACGATCCGCCGATTCCAGACGTCTTCGTCGTCGCAGGAACAGAGGACCGAGTGGTAACGGTTCAAGCTGCGGATGTCCTCAACCGCGATGAACCGGGGCCGGAAGATGAGCGAGTCGTCGAGGCACAAACCGTTCGAATGACCCAGATCGAACGCACGAGTGAGCGGGGTGGTGCGGTTGTGCCGGTCTTCACCGACGGAGTGATCACTTCATTCCAGTACACCCCTCCATCGAACTTGGTCGGAGACGACATCATTCGCTATGTTGTGACCGACAATGGTTCTCCAGAGCGTAGCGCGACCGGAACAATCATTATTCGGACCGCTGGCGTCAATGATCCTCCGCAGTTTGCTCCTGGAGCGGATGTCAGCGTCTTGGAAGATGCCGCACCCTACAGTCAGCCCTGGGCGACAGACATTTTGGCTGGTCCGATCAATGCACCAGACGAATGGAGTGGTCCTACAGCACAACAAGTCTCCTTCACAGCGACAGCGTCGAACCCAGCGTTCTTTTCGGTTCAACCTGCAGTCGACTCGAATGGGGTCCTTACCTTCACTCTCGCTCGAGATGTGAATGGCGTCGTGACCGTTGACATCGTCGCGGTCGATAACGGGGCAACGGGTGGCGATAACGTCAATACATCCTCTCCACATCGATTGACAATTACCGTTGGTTCGTTGAATGACGCGCCCGGTTTTGAGCTGGGGCCAACAATCGTTTATGACGAAGATTTGGGAGCCTACAGCGGTCCATTCGTAGACCGAATTGTCGGAGCTGAAGGGATGAATTCGACCCCGCCGACAGGTACCGACGAAGTAGGACAAAGCGTGACATTCGAGGTGACCAACAGCAACAACCGGTTGTTCTTGGTTCAGCCAGCGATCGACCCAACCGGTCGACTGACCTTCACACCAGCTGCCGATGCGTTCGGAGCGGTGCAAGTCTTTGTTGTGGGAGTCGACAACGGACCGAGCTCTTCACCCAACGTGAACCGCT
Organism: Pirellula sp.; assembly: GCA_025459245.1. Lineage (GTDB taxonomy): Bacteria > Planctomycetota > Planctomycetia > Pirellulales > Pirellulaceae > JBKCUI01. The sequence goes on along the minus strand of JALOQZ010000019.1, from coordinate 15,123 downwards.
CGGCTCCAAAGACCTTTATCATTGATCTTCAACCGTTGAACGATGCACCGTTCGCCGTGAACGATCGGTACACAACGTCTGAAGACTCCGTTCTCACCGTTTCGGCTCCAGGAATTATCGAGAACGATCGCGACGTCGATTTGCCAAACGATACCTTGACGGTGGTTCTGCCAACCGGCTCGGTCACCACGGCACTCGGTGCGACTGTTACGCTCAATGCGAACGGAAGCTTTGTGTACGATCCACGCGGGGCTCAGCAATTGCAGCGATTGACCGTTGGGGAAGCTGCCGTGGATACCTTTACCTATACCATCCGCGATTCCTCCGGCCTCACGAGCAATCTGGGGACCGTTTCGCTGACGGTAACGGGTGTAAACGATAACCCAGTGGCAGTGAACGATTCGTTCTCGATCGCAGCCGGCCAGGCTACATCGCTGAACGTGCTGGCAAACGACACGGATATCGATTCCAGTATCGATGTACGCACGATTGAGATCGGTCGGCTTCCTGTGAATGGTTCCGTGACCGTGCTTTCAACCGGGCGGGTGGAGTATCGTCCGAATGCAGGTTACGTGGGAGCTGATAGTTTTACCTATCGATTCCGCGATGCTCTTGGTGCCTTCTCCAATGAAGCGACCGTCACGGTCAACTCGAGTACTCCGCCGGTGGCAGTCGATGATACTTTGACGATCGTTCGCAATCGCCAAACGACGATCAATGTACTGAGGAACGATTTCGATCCCGACGCAGCCGGTGGCTTGGACCCGTCCACGGTCACGATCGCGTCAGGACCTGATGTCGGAGGTGCTTTCGTTCAATCCAATGGTGACGTGGTTTACACGCCTCCAACAGGATTTACCGGAGTGGCAACGTTCCAGTACTTCGTTTCAGACAGAACTGGTCAGCCAAGCAATTTGGCAACCGTCACTCTGCGGGTAGTCTCGTCGCTACACCAGAATCCGACTAACCGGTTTGACGTCGACGATGACGGATTCGTTTCACCGATCGACGTTCTCTTGATCGTTAACGATATCAATTTCAATGGTGCCCGTCCGCTGCCGGACAACTTTGGGCAACCACCATACTTGGATGTGAACGGAAGTGGCGGTACGGATCCGCTTGACGTGCTCGACGTCATCAACTTCATCAATAATCGAAGCAACACCGGGGCGGGTGCAGAAGGTGAGGCTCCTGCCTTGTGGGCACCGATCGACGTCGAGATCATGTCGAACCAACGCTATTTGGAGTTGGCTCGCGAGAAACAAGCGACCATTGAGTTGGAAATCTTGAACCTCGAAGAGTCCGACCTCGGCATTGAGTCCCTCCTTTACGGGCCGCTAGCCGAAGGTGAAGGAGTCTCGGGAGAGTCTTTGGAAGACTACCTTGCGATGTGGATCGCAGAGGACGATGAAGCCGACACGCAGATCGACGAACTCTTCTCCGACTCGTCGTGGCTATAGACTGTCGCCTTAGGAAATGAAAAGAAATTCGGGCTCGCCGGAAACGGCGAGCCCGAATCGTTTTAGGGTATTAATTCTGACTGCGGTTATGGGCGGATTCAATCCGTTCAGGTCGTCGTAAGGCGACTGGCGATTCGGCGATCCATCCAAAAAGTACCGAAAGGGAGTAGCGACGCGACGAACGCTTGAACGGGGACCCAGATTGGCCACCTCATCCACCAAGTTGCCAAAGTCGCCAAGAGTGCGTAGGCCACAAACAGGAAGCCGTGGGCTGCACCTGTGAATTCCACCAGAATTGGCTCGCCAAGAAGATACTTGACCGGCATCGCGACAAATAGAAGGAGGAGATACGAGATCCCTTCGAGGATTCCTGCGATGCGAAACAATGCAACGATTTTGCCACTTGGCTGCTTCGATGTCCGCTCCGCTTCCGTATTCGATACCAATGTCGTTTCCATTTTTAGATTGTGATGCGAGGCTGCTGTTGCGTTGCGCAATGAAAAGCACCAAGTCCCCAAATGAAATTGGAGGCGTCCAGTGGGACGATCCTGCGATCGGGGAAGAGTTCACCTAGAAGACGAACGGCTGCGTCATCTGTTTCGCGATAACCGAAGACGGGCACGATGACGATTTCATTCGCGATGTAGAAATTGCAATAACTCTCAGGAACACGTTTGCCTTGGATGTACCTGGGAGGAGGTGTCACCAGTGGAATGATCTCAAACGATCGTCCTTTCGCATCGGTCGATTGTTTAAGTAACTCATACTGTTTGGCCAGCTTCTCGGCATTGCTATCTTCAAAACTGTAGGAGACGGCCGCGACTACCACGCCTGGCTTGATAAACCTGACCAGCTGATCGATGTGGCTGTCGGTATCATCGCCGGCAAGCTCTCCACCGTCGATCCATAACACTTTATCAATCGAGAGCATCTCTGAAAGCTCGTGTTCGATTCGTGCCCGATCCCAGTCTGGATTTCGTGCATAGGAGAGAAGGCAACTGCTGGTTGTCAACAGGGTCCCTTCGCCGTCGGTTTCCAGGCCTCCGCCTTCGCAAGTGAGTTTGGAAGGAAACCGCTGGGGACCGAACGAGGTCGTTGCATCCAGCGCGTCGCAAACAGCTCGGTTGGCGGAAGCATCGAAATCGTGCGGATGATACTTATTTCCCCAAGCATTGAACTGCCAAAGGACGGCGCCTAATTGCTGATTCTCTTGGTTAATGACAAAGGTCGGGCCATAATCACGAACCCAGCAGTCGTTGGTGGGGATGGGATGCACGGTGACATTTTTACACCCGGCAAGCTGTTTTGAGGCTTGTCGGAAGCTTTCGTCGGGGCCCCCTAAAACGTGTACATGCTCTACCTCTGCTAAGATGCGAATCATCTGCTCGGTTACCGGCGGAATGAACGCGTGGAGCCCGGGCCAAGTCTCTTCGTTGTGGGGCCATGATATCCAGGTCGCGTCGTGCGGTTCCCATTCTGCGACCCATCGAAACCCTGCATCCTTGGCGTATCGAGTCATCATGCTCCAAATCCTGTTCCATCGATGAAGCGTTTGGTCAAATCGCCGTACGCATCTACGCGACGGTCTCGTAGGAAAGGCCAGTGTGTTCTCTGCACATCGATTGCTCCCAAGTCGCATTCGACGACAACGATTTCTTCTGAGTCGTGCGAGGCGCGATGGAGCAGAACACCGGCAGGGTTATAGACAAAGGACCCGCCCCAGAATTCAAGTGAATCCTCGCGACCCACGCGATTGGCCGCGCCGACAAACACTCCATTGGCGATCGCATGCGATCGCATCATGGTCTCCCATGACTCGTGTTGGCTTTTACCAAACTCCGCTTTGTCGCATTCGAGCCAACCGATGGCGGTAGGATACAAGAGGATCTCTGCACCTCTCAACGCGAAAAGGCGAGCCGCCTCCGGATACCATTGATCCCAACAGACACCGACGCCTATCTTTCCAAATTGAGTATCGGCGATGGTAAATCCGGTATCACCCGGGGTGAAGTAGAATTTTTCGTAGTAAAGAGGATCGTCCGGAATGTGCATCTTCCGGTAAAAGCCCTTAAGAGTCCCGTCTGTGTCATACACGACAGCCGTGTTGTGGTAGAGACCATGGGCTCGACGCTCAAAGATCGATCCGGTGACGACGACTCCCCACTTTTTCGCTGCATCTCGCATGGCGATACTGGTCGGGCCAGGAATCGATTCCGCCCATTGGAACCGGTCATGATCTTCGGTTTGACACGGGTAAGGGGCATTGAAAAGCTCTTGAAGGCAGACGATGTTTGCTCCACGACTCGCCGCCTTTTCGATGCAGTCTACCGCTTTGTCTCTATTCTCCGACTGAGACGAGGAGCAAGTCATCTGCACCATTGCCAATTGAACGATCTTCCGACTGGTCGTCACTTGAGCATATCCCTTTCCCTGGAATCTCGGGTCCTCATCCCAATGGGCCCGAGATGAAACCGAATCGTCTAATACCGACACAACCGCTTCATGAAGAAGCGGAGGGGCAACTGCCCTCGGTCAACATGGTAACACAGAATCTCGAACGGGTCTCCTGGAAACGGCGGGCCCGCCCTTCAACAGTGTTCTGCTTCTATCATGGAAGTGGGAATCGGAAACTAGCGATAGCTCTAAGCAAAAAGCTCCGTAACGGCTTGCGCCTTCACCAACTCGCGGGGTTGGTTCAAGTGGTTGTAGACGATCGTTTCGGGATCGATTCCAAAGGCGTGGTAAATGGTAGCAAGCAACTGCGCGGGATGGACCGGCTTGTCGACCGGTGAGCTAGCGGTCTTGTCGCTGGCTCCATGAACGTAACCGCGTTTAATCCCAGCACCTGCCAACACCGATGTGTAACAGTAAGGCCAGTGATCGCGCCCGTCATCCGAGTTACCGTTACCACTCGTGCTCACTCCTCGTTCGGGAGAGCGGCCGAATTCTCCGACCGCGACGACGAGAGTGTCTTCTAGCAATCCTCTTTGTTCCAAGTCCTCAACCAAGGTTGAGAGTCCAGCGTCCAGCATCGGCGCCGATTGATTCTTCATGCGTTTGGAGAGATCGACGTGGTGATCCCATGAATGATTGTCGCTATTTGCAACCTTCGGCCAAATGACCTCGACCACGCGAGTCCCTGCCTCGATGAGCCGGCGGGCGAGCAAGCAGCTCTGTCCAAAGGTATTGCGGCCGTACGCTTCTCGAAGCATTTCAGACTCTTGAGACAAATCAAATGCCTCGCGGGCCTTGCCTGAGACGACCAACGAGAGAGCTTGATCGAAATATTCATCGAGCTGTTGGTTTTCCACTGCCGCGTTGATGGTCGGCATCTGGGCATTGATTAAGTCCCGTAAATGGGCACGTCGCTTCAGGCGTACCGCAAACACCTCGGGCCGGAGCTGCAAATCGCTCACGTTGATCTTGTCCATCTTATTGAGATCCATGTCGTCCCCTTCTGGATAAAGGGTATAGGGATCGAATGCCTTCCCGAGAAAACCAGCAGCCCCACCCTTTCCTACGACGTTGGATTCTTGCAACGGTCTCGGCAACATAACGAATGGGAGCATCGGCTCATCGGCTGGTCTCAACCGGATGATGTTCGATCCAAAGTTGGGGAAATCTTTTGGCGAAGGGGGCTCTAGCTGGCCCGACGGACTCACCTTGTCGGTCGTGTAGCCTGTCATCATCTGATAGATCGCGGCGGTATGGTTGAACAAGCCATTTGGCGTGTAGCTCATCGAGCGAATCATAGTGAACTTGTCGTTAACCTGGCTCAGCTTTGGCAAATTCTCCGTGAATTGGATACCGGGAATCTTTGTCGAGATCGGCTTGAAAACGCTACGAACCTTATCGGGTACGTTTTCTTTAGGATCCCAGAGGTCGATGTGACTGGGGCCTCCTTGCAGATAGACCATGATCATGCGTTTCGCACGATTCCAGCCAGGGGCTCCACCTCCGTCGCTTCCTTGAGCCGACTGCAGCTGCAGCAACGTCGGGAGCGAGATACCCAGCATCCCGCTCGCGCCTACACGCAGTACATCGCGGCGTGTAGGAAACATGCTTTGATCACACAAATCGCGTCCCGATCTACCGATTAAGCGAAACATAATGACTCCTTCGCAACTTTATCTTAATGATTGAACAGAAACGCAGGGCTGTTGATCAACGCCCAAGTGATGTCTTCCGCTGCAGTGATCCGCATCTGGGACTTCTGCTTTTCGCTTTCCTTAACGTCTTCACGAAGTCTTACCAAAGAGGGATCGTCCGCCAAAGGGATAGACTTTCGCTCGATGGTCTTCTTGTACGAAACCACCAGTGCATCATCTGGTAACGGACGGCTCTCGAGCTGAACCTTTTCTTGCAGCTTCACTCGTTCGGCGGAACTGGTTTTGAAGTAATGGTGAGCAACTTTTGAAAGCGCTTCATACTTCGTCTCTTTTGGAGCATTTGCATACGCCTGCAGCGTCTCGGGCAAACTCAAGGATAGTTCTCCTTCCATCGAGGCGACACTCAGGCGGAATCGGCCCAGGCGATGTTTGGCTGCATTGTGGAACTGATGTAACCGCCATTGGAGTACCTCTCCCTTGGCGAGTTGAAGTGGCTCGGCCAGTTGAAAAACGGCCCAATGCTCCGTACCGGTGGCTCCTGCAATGGCCCAACCACCTTGATCGTTGAGTTTATCGTCGATCGCTGCCGCAGCAGAGAAGCCGGATTGATCGTAGTCGGTAAGGCCCTTTGCAAGCTTCAGTTTACGCATTTGCTTGGGCTTGGAAGGATCGCCTGCGAAAAGTTCGATTTCGGTCAAAACAAAATTGCCGTTCTCAGAGACTCCTGGACCTTTGTCGGTCGATCCTTCTAGTGTGAGCGCTTCGAGTCGGACTGCATGAATCGGAATTGCCGGAGGACGCGTGTCGATCGTGTAAACCCCCTTCTCCTCGACTTTGCTTCCCACAATGGAGCGGTCGGACAATGCGGACAAGGTGCCTTTATTCGAAGCCTTGAGCGACTTGGGCGTCAGTGTCAGCCACTCGGGACCGTTCCTATGCGATGCCAAGAAAGCCTCAAGCTTCTCCGGCAAAGAAGCATCAAATTTTTGCAATTCAGACTTTGCGGACTCCAGTCTTTCGACCCTCGCCTTCTCCGCTGCCTCCCGCTCAGGCCGAATGGCTGACTCGCGATCTGAAAGAAGTTTCAACGTAGCCGCTTTTTCGTCATCCAACTTCGCTTGCCGCTTGGGCTTTTCTTCGGCCCACCAAGCTTCCTTCTCGGCAAGCGTTCGCGTCAACTCTTGATGGTCCAAATCAATTTGCTGAAGAACCGTTAGAGCCGATTCGATCTCTTTTTCGGTTGCTGGTCGATTGAGCACGCGAAGGAACAGTTCTTCAACCAGCTCTTGATCGGAATCGATTTCGCGGACCAACTGGCGAATCGAGTTGTTTTGGTCCGAAATGGCGGTCCCGAGGGTGGGGCCGCTGACGAGAGCCATGACCGATCCAAGCCGGAGTTCGCTAGAGCGTTCGCATTCGCAAGCGCTCTCGCGCGGAGGACGCCCCAAGTTATTGAGGAATCCATCAGGCAATCCCGCGTCCGCATCCGCCAAAGAGGCTGCACGCGTCCCTGGAGCTTGGCCAGGAATCTTGGCCTGAGATCCAGTCACCATATGAATGGCATCGAAAAGAACTTCTGCCGGCAATCGCCTGGGCAACGCATGCGAATAGTTTCGATCGTCGTCCGCATTCCAGTCGTTCGTCTCAATCGACCGCTGATAGGTCTCCGACTTGCAAATCATCTTCAACAGCTTTTGGGTATCGAATTGCTGCTGGACAAATGACTGCTCGAGCAACGCGAGCAACTCAGGGATGCTCGCTGGGTTTCCTGCACGAATGTCATCGATAGGTTCGATCAATCCCTTGCCGAGCATATAACCCCACATGCGGTTAACATAGCTTTTTGCGAAGTATGGGTTCTTGTCGCTGGTCAACCAAGCAGCAAACTTGGCGCGTCGGCTGGCACCTTCGGGGACTGCATGCTCGGATTCGAAAGGGAACTGCGGTGCAACGGCTTGTTGTGTTCTTTGATGCTTGATTTCAGTCGTTCCCGTATCGGAAACGATCTCATAGAGTGGCTTGGCCCCCTCGACCGCGGTGCCACCGATCGTTTTGTTTTCGGACGCAGGATCTTTTTTCAGTTCTACTTGGGAAAAGAAAGCCGCGGTTTGGTAGTACTGATCCTGTGTCCACTTTTCGAAGGGGTGGTCGTGGCATTTGTTGCAATTGAAGCGTATTCCTAAAAACAAGTGCGTCGTGTTTTCGACAGTGTCTTCGGGCGTTCTCAGGATCTTGTAATACGATGCAGGGGGGGATTCCCGGTTGGAGCCGGTCGAGTTTACGATCTCGCTTACGAACTGGTTGTACGGTTTGTTAGTAGCGATACTTTCGCGAATCCAGTTTCGGAAACTTGTGGCACCCTCTTTCCCTAAGAATTTCGAGTTCACTTGGAGCAGGTCGGACCATTTGCTGGTCCAGTGCTCGATGTAAGCCTCGCTCCCCACCAATTGATCGACCACTTTCTCGCGTTTTTCTTTGGTCGGAGACGGATCCTTGAGGAATGCTCGAACTTGATCGGCAGAAGGAGGAAGACCAGTTAAGTCAATGTAAACGCGGCGCAGAAACTCGGCATCGGTACAGATATCCGAAGGTGCGATCTTAAGTCGTTCCCACTTCTGCGAAACGATGCTATCGATCGGATTGGAGGACTGGTTAGGTTTCCAGTCATACCCTTCTCGCTTTCCCATGACCGTGAGCGTTGTCGCTGCATAAGCGCCCTCGTAACGTGCTAGGATCGGGGCTTCTCCTCGGCGAACTGACAGAACACGACCGCCATCCATAACCGCTGCAACCTCCGCGTTGCTCGACTCGATGAACGACTCGCGTGTCACATCCCGAACCATTCCGTCAGCGTACGTCGCGACGACTCGAAACTGGGTTAACTGTTGCACATCGTCCGCAATTGGGTTGGTTGGACTGATCGCGATCGAAACAACCTTGGGCGTTTCGAAACGAACCGATGCACCTTCTGAAATCCATTGTCGAAGCGCTAGGGCGTGCACATCCCCTTCGTGAAACAGTTTGCCGCCGACGTGCGGCACCAGACCCAACGGTTTGGTCAGAATCAAGCTGTCGAGCGGAGACGCTGGGTTTAGTCGTCGACCGGCCAAGTCATCGGCGAGCGATCGTATATCAAAGACAGGATCATAGCCTCGAAGCGAAAGCTTGAATCCACTCTTCCCTGCTTGCGCACCATGACAGGTCCCCTGATTGCAACCAAGCTTGGAAAGAACCGGATTGATGTCCCTGATGAAGTCCATGGATGCCGCTGGATCGGTATTGATCTCCACGGGGACGTCGCGAGTGAGATCCGCAAAATCAATGCGGACAGTTGTTTTCGCATTCGCTAAAGGAATGACCGAGCCGCGCGGGCTGATCCATGCTGCATTCGCATCGGCAACGCTATACCTTGCGAGGCTCGACACGTCATATTCTTTGCCCGTCGCGTCTTTCACCCTTACCGTGAATTGCACGGCGTCATTCCAACGGTTGAGTTGGATGGCAGCCGGTTCCACCAGCAAGGAAATTGGATTTGGAATCGTGGGTGCCTTCCAAGCTCCCGAGGCCAAGGAGTCTGAACGCTCAGCTAGTTGGGAGTCGCGAAGATTGTCGAGTCGAGATCGCTTGAGCTCGGCGAGTGTGGAGTCAACCGCGGATGGTTGCGATTTCGCAGGAGTTGCGTCGACTTCCGCTATTAGCTTTTGGTCGCTTATTTGCCATGCACGCAGCTTGCCGTCGGCTCCCCCCGCAACTACGCGACCGGTAGAGTCCATTGTGAGGGAGTAGATCGCGGCGTCCGGAATTTCCCAAGAGGCGAGAACGGCTGGCTGCGCGGTGACGTACGCTTCCAGTTTGTCTTTCTCTTCTTTGGTTCGATTCAAGCTTCGTTTCGACTGAATCTTTTTGATCTCTTCCGGCATCTGACTATCGACATCGTAGGACCAAACTTTGATCCAGCTCTTGGAATCGAGGGTGGCACAGGCTGCCAAATATTTTCCATCGGGACTGATCGCCACATCGAAAATTCGGCCGGGAAGAGGTTCGAGCTGCCTTATCAAATTGGCATCGTCACCGATCACTCTCGCGGTCTGGCGAAAAATGCGATAGATCTTTGGCGAACCGTCTGCGCCGCCAACGAGTATTTCATTTCTTTCCGGATGGCCCGCCAACGCTTGCACCCCGCCCCGAAGAGCGCCGGGCGTGATCGAAGTCACATTGTCGACAAATCTTTCGGTCTCCACCTCCGTTAGCTTCACCGTCATGTCGCGTGAAACGGAAATCAAATGCTTGCCATCGACGGTAAATGCCGTGGACCGCGGCCAATCTTCATGGACTCGAGAGAAGAACTTTTGTTCACCGTCCAAAGTGACGGCGCGAACGGAATTATCCGAGCAACCAAAGGATATGAGCGATGAATCGGGGGACCAATTGACACCAAAAAGAGTATCCGTGCCGACGCTAAAGCTTTGGTGCAGCGTCTTGCTTTGAAGATTCCAGATTTGCAACTCGCCACGAACGCCCGGTTCACCCGCTGCAACGGCGATCCACCGGCCATCGGGTGAGCAAGCGATCGACTCGATCCGCGGGCTCATGCCGACGAGTCGACTTTTCAGATCCCAAGATTCGGCTGAGAAAACCAAAACCTCATGGAACCCGGACAAAACAATTTCTTTGCCGTCGGGCGTGAAGCGAATGCTGTTGAGGTTGGGTGGGCGAGTGTAGGTTGGGGGATTCTCAGAACTAAACTTGCGCGAGGCGGCAGGTGAATCATTGACCGCTCCTTCATCGATCCAACGTCGAATGATCTCTCGATCCGACTCGCTCAAAGGTGGTTTGCCCTTGGGCATCTCGGCTTTTCCTTCGTTGACGTCGATCTGCGCCATCAACGCACTTTTGGAGGACTGACCGGGAACGATTGCCGGTTCGCCCGATTCCCCGGCGAGGAGCAAGGAGTCGAATTCGGTCATGCTGTACAAGCCGTTTGCCTTTGCCGGCTGATGGCAACCGAAGCATTGGTCTCGAAAAATAGGCAAGACTTGCTTTGAGAAGCTGACTCTCGGCTGAGATTGAACTTCATCCGACGGCGCGGACTGGATTGTTCGGGGAGCAACCGATAGGCCTATCGCTAGGACGATACTCCAGCATCGAAGGATGCTATGACACGACAATGCGCGCATAAAGGATCCAACTCCTCTTTGGCTCACCAGTTTGTTCTGCGCAATTTACTTTTTAATGCACAGAATTTACCACGAGCTAGATTGGCACGTTCAGGGGGGACTGGGACGGCGGGTGACGGTGATGGGAAAGTAGCGGTTCCATCCGAAGATAGAACGACCGTTGAAAACAGAATAACCGCCCGAGTCTTTGGGGTCAATTACGACCTTAGCCCGCCCGATGTGTTGCGGCGTACGCCAAAAGCTGTAGCGAGTGGACCGAGTCGTGGTCGATGTGGAACAAACCATCCGTTCTCGATAGCTGATGGATGGCTCGTTTTCCCCATTGGTGCGCCACGTCCATCGTGTATTCGGACGCGCCGACCGCATTGAAGCACGCGAGCGCCCGATCGAATCGGTCTGGACGGTCGGAGTTCAAGAGCTCGCGAGCCTGTTCCCCGCACGATTGCGCCAGTGTGAAGATGGTAGGCAAGGTCGGTTTTCCTGACGCCAAGTCCGTGCCGAGGGTTTTCCCGGTCGTCGAGGAATCGCCCCAAACATCGAGCCAGTCATCGTAGATTTGGAAAGCAATCCCCAATGCGTATCCGTACTGCGCGAACCGCTCGGATACGCTATCTGGAGCATTTGCGGACCACGCACCCAGACGACAGCTCACTTCGCACAGAGCACCCGTTTTGGCCCCCAGGATGTCGAAGTAAGTCTCTTCGTTGAGGTCAAAATTGCCGATCGATCTGCCCTGCCGAATCTCTCCTTCGCAGACCAGTTTGGCGGCCCGTGCGATGCATCGACCCGGGTAGGTCGAATCCCCTTGATTGGCGAGTTCGTAAGCGTGAGTAAAAAGCCAGTCACCTAGCAGGACCGCATCCTGAACGCCCCACAGCGTGTGAGTGGTCGGACGATGGCGGCGTTCCGATGCGTTATCTAATATGTCGTCGTGAACCAGTGTGGCGGTGTGGACCAGCTCGATGGCAGCAGCCAATCGAATTGTTTCCTCGGTCACTCCTCCGCAAGCTCTTGCAGCGAGGAGTGTTAAACAGGGGCGCAGCCGCTTGCCCCCGAGCGTACGCACGTGATCCAGCATAGGTTGCACGGACGAGTCGCTAGCAGCGAGCCCTCGCTGAATGCAGGTTTCTACTTTCGCTAAGTCCTGTTCGATCAACGACATCGCGTTTCGGAGAACCCACTGGTAATTAGCGGCTTCGGCGGTTGGGTGAAAGGGGATCGGCTCCGCGGATCGAACGCCTCCCACTCCCGCCTCCGACCGCGATCGCCAAACCGAGGGCTTGGTCGTTATCCCAGGAGTGGTTGCTTCCTGATTTTCGCCGGCTATCAAAGTGTCGCGCACCGTAGATGCCGCGCCAACGAATTTCGAAAATCCGTCGACTTTGGCTTTTTCTCTAGGGTGCTGATGTGCGTGCATGATCGGTTTCGTTTCTGATGAATTCCCCTTTGCTTCCTCCCGTCTTCTGGAGCAAGCAAATATCGCTGAGGGTAATCGCGGGATCGATCCCCTTGCACATGTCGTAAACGGTCACTGCTGCGATGCTCGCCGCGGTGATCGCTTCCATCTCTACCCCCGTTTTTCCCGTCGACTTAACCGCAACTTGCCATTCCAGAACCGATTCTCCGATCCAAAATGATTCGACGGATACCGATTCGATCGGAATTGCATGGCATAGGGGGACCAGATGGCTTGTCCATTTCGTGGCTTGGATGGCTGCCAAGCGAGCGACTTGGAGGCAGTCCCCCTTTTTGAGAGCGTTGTCGCGGATGGCTTGCGCGGCTTGGGGGGACAAGAGGACCCGGCTCCGTGCGAGGGCAACGCGTTCGGTGACAGCTTTCCCCGCGACATCGACCATGTGCGCGGCCCCTTGCTCGTTGACGTGCGTGAGGCGAGATGGTCCAGCGGTCGGTCTTATGGATGGTGAGGATTCAGGATCCAACAGAAAAGCTCCACGCATGGGACGGGATTGGCTTGTTCAGCTTCCCTTTTTATCGTATCCACCCTAGCGACGCGATGGCGGATAGTTCGAGGCAAGGGGGCAAAACAAAAAACCCGCAGTTCCGGTCTGGCTCTGCGGGTTAGGTCATTGTTATCGAGAGGCTGGTCGCGTTATGCCTTTGCAGAATACTCGGCGTCAAAGAACGACTTGCTATCGTTGACGGTAGGCTTGATCGATCGCTTTCCTTCTTGCCAGTTTGCAGGGCAGACTTCTCCGTTCTTTTCAAAGAATTGGAGTGCCTTCACCATGCGGAGAGCTTCATCCACGCTGCGGCCGAGTGGGAGATCGTTCACGACTTGATGGCGAACGACTCCATGCTTGTCGATCAAGAACAATCCTCGAAGAGCGACAGCATCGTTTACCAACACGTCATAGTCGCGAGCAATTTGCTTGTTCAAGTCTGCGACGAGCGGGTAATCAATCTGTCCGATACCGCCTTGAGTACGAGGGGTGTTTCGCCAAGCGAGGTGGGAGTAGTGGCTATCTACGGACACGCCGATGACTTCGACATCGAGGGCATTGAACTCGCTTACTCGATCCGAAAAGGCGATGATCTCGGTGGGGCAGACGAAGGTGAAGTCGAGCGGGTAGAAGAATAGCAGAACGTACTTCTTGCCCTTGTACTGACTGAGGGAGATCTCCGAGAAGGAACCGTCCTTCATAACGGCTTGGGCTTTGAAATCAGGTGCGGGTTTGGTAACGAGAACTGCCATCTTCCATTTCTCCAGTCGATTGTGATGCTCTAATATTGGCCCGCGAGATTGAACGAATTCGATTCTCGCACTCATATGCTCGCCAATGTCCTCTTTTCGTCAAGGCTCCGCAGAATGGATACCGACCATGATTCCTTTGCATACGACGGAACAACGACGCTTGCAGAAATCAAGGGTTGGGTGGACCGCTTTGCCGCCGAACGCCGATGGGAAAAGTTCCATCGTCCCAAGAATTTGGCGATGTCGGCTGCAATTGAAGCGGCCGAATTAATGGAACATTTTCAGTGGCACGATCCGCTGCCAGGGGAGCTGGATCCCGCGGCGAAGGGGGCTATTGCAGAAGAGCTCGTCGACGTTCTTTCCTACCTGCTCCGGCTCGCGAGCGTCTTGGAACTGGATATCGCTCGCTCGTTGCATCAAAAAATGGGGAAAAACGCCCAGAAATACCCAGTCGAAGGCCCCTGAACCCTCGGTTTTTCAATGTTTTTTGGACAAAATCGCCTGTTTTCCAATGTTTTTGTGGGTTTAAGGCGGTATCCCAGTTGCATTTTGCCCCCCGCATCCTTTAATTCAGCCAACAGTCATGTTCTCAGTTGGACATGGATAAGAAAAGTGATCGTTTGAAAGGGATTCGTCACATGGCAAAAGCAGCTGCCAAGGCAGAAAAGCCACTCACCAAAGTCCAAATCTACACCAACATCGCCGAAGCGACCGGTCTTTCCAAGAAGCAAATTGCCGAAGTTTTCGACGCTTTGAAGGCTGAAATCGCCAGCTCCCTCGGCAAGAAGGGTGTCGGCTCCTTCGTTATTCCCGACCTTTGCAAGATCCTCCGTCACCAGAAGAAGGCCCTTCCAAAGCGACAAGTTCGCAACCCACAGACCGGCGAAATGAAGTGGGCAGATCCCAAGCCTGCATCGACCACCGTTAAGGTTCGCGCCTTGAAGAAACTCAAGGACATGGTCTAAGAATCCCATCGCGCGAATTGGGACCGCCTCGCGATCAAATCACAAGAACGACTGGTATGCTCCAAGCAAACCAGTCGTTTTTTATTTGCCGTCTCGCCTCTAACTACTCTCCCCTTCCTTGTTGAATCTTGAAGCCGAACCTTCGGGGCAGGCGTCGAGCGTGTACTCGGCGATTTACCGAAATTTCGATAAAAGTTGTCTTGCCCGCACTGACCACCCCTGGGTGACAAATCTATAATGAAGCGTAATCGCCAGTTGAGGCAGCTCTGAGGCGTAAGGGACGCCTGTAATCGAAGGAATCGAGGCATGACACCGGAAGCTCACAACACACAATTTTCTCGCCAGATCTGGCAAACCGTTTCGGAACATGCCCACGGTTGTTTGCTTCGACGGGAGTTCTGCCCCGAACAATCTCGAGTCGAAAACCTACGCTGCGTGGACTTCTCTGAAGAATCGGATTTCAGCTACGGAAAGCAGATATGGTTTTTCGAAGCGATCGGGGTCGACCCGGTCGGTCGCCGGCATTTGCTCCATGGGGCCCTTGAATTCTCAGTGCAATACGGGCTGCTCGAGGCCGCTCAAGCCGTGATGTTCGAAGACGAGGAGGCGAGGGATCAGTTCCTCTCGGCGAATCCATATGAAATGACTCGCTTATTTCCCAGTCACCTCAGCCATCGTTTTTGGGTTACCACCGTTTGC
>JALOQZ010000202.1 GCA_025459245.1 Pirellula sp. | reverse complement strand
GATCGGTTTCCACGCCCGACTGTTGAAGCATCCATAAATAAAGATTGCACAGAGGTGTATTCTTGGGATATCGCCAATGACCGCCTTTGCGAATCTTCCCTCCCGCTTTACCGACAAAGACAATCGGCAAATCATCGTGATTGTGGCGGTCCCCGTCGGAAATTCCACTTCCATAGACCATCATGCAATGGTCCAAGAGCGTACCATCGGCTTCTTCCACACCCGACAAATGATCAAGCAAATACGCAAAGTGCCCCATATGGAAGGTATTGATCTTTTGAATCTTCTCTTGCTTTTCAGCGCTCTTGCCATGGTGCGAAAGATCGTGATGCCCCTCTGGAACTCCAATGTCAGGATAGCCTGCGTTGCTTCCTTCATTACGGAACATGAAGCTCAAGATCCGTGTCGCGTCGCTTCGAATCGCGAGCGCCGTAAGGTCCATCATCAGTTTGCAATGCTCGCTCCAATCGCGTGGAATCCCGGCCGGACGCGGATACTGAGGAACACCATTCTCGCCCACTTGCAACCGATCGCTGCGAACCAAACGGTTCTCGACATCTCGAATGGCGTACAAATACTCATCTAACTTTCTCTTGTCAGCCACACCCAGCTGCCGTTGCAATGACTTGGCGTCCTCTAATGCAAAGTCGAGCACACTTTTTCTGCGCACCGCCTTCTCGGCATGGTTCTTTCCATCGCTGACTTTCTCCCCAGTTCCAAACATGCGCTCGAACAGCGAGGCAGGGTCATGTTCTTTGGCGATCGGGCTGTTCTCTGTTCGCCAAGCCAGATTGCTGGAGTAAGCGCACGAATACCCCGAGTCGCAGCTCCCCGATTGGGCTGATCCCTCCGTACCTAATTCCAGCGTCGCGAAACGCGTTTTATTACCAATCGCTGCACCGGCGAACTGATCGACCGAAATCCCATTTCGTATGTCGGCACCGTCCGTCTTTTTCGGGTGAGCCCCGGTCAAGAAAGCCGCCCCGCTTCGCGCGTGATCACCAGCCCCGTCGCCGTGATCGCGGGCACCGTCCAGCGTTAGCCCACTAAAGACGGATACGTACTCCCGATGCTTCGCCAAGGGCTCCAGAATGGGGGAAAGTTTGTAATCGGTCCCTTCCTCCGCAGGAGTCCAAGCGGGCATATGAGCACCGTTAGGAACCATAAAGAATAGCATTCGCTTTGGAATCTCGACCGCGGTGGAAGCCTTCAATGTCGGGACCATTGCATCGAGCAACGGGAGACTGATCGCGGTACCAATGCCGCGAATCACCGTCCGTCTAGAAATCGCTTTTCGGCTCATAGCTCGTCCCTGTCCCCTTTGCGTTGAAATGGATCGCTTGTGACGATCTCAAAAATCAGTGTCGTGAATCGGTAGTCATTCTTTCCAGCCGTGACCATGATCTTGTCTACAGCACAGCGGTCGTAATATTCCAATCCGCGTCCGAGCGCGTACGTCAACAGCTTTTCCGTGACGCATCGCGCAAAAGTTGGCCCGTTTTTCTCTTTCAAGTTTCTTATCAAATCACCGGGCCCCTTCACGATATCGCCGTTGGGGAGTTCTCCGGTTGTATCGATCGCTACCCCTCGTTCATTCGTCCGCCATCGCCCGACGGCATCGTAGTTTTCCAAGGCCAACCCGAGCGGGTCCATAAGCTTGTGACAACCCGCGCAACTAGGGTCCGCGCGATGTTGTTCCATGCGTTGACGAAGAGTACCTGTTAGCTCCGTCTTTTCTAGCTCCGGGACACCTGGGGGAGCAGGTGGCGGTGGCGTTCCCAGGAGATTGTCGAGGATCCATTTCCCCCGTTTGACGGGGCTAGTTCGCGTCGGATTGCTCGTCACCGCTAGCACAGAAGCGTGCGTAAGGATCCCCATCCGCTTCTGTCCCTTGGTTGAGACCATGCGAAACTTATCACCTTCGACACCTGGAATACTATAGAACCGCGCAAGCTTTTCGTTCAAGAATGTATAGTCGGCATCCAGTAATCGGAGGACACTTTCGTCGTTTCGCAGCAAGTGCAATACGAAGTGATAAGTCTCATTCCTTGCCAAGGTTCTAATTTCATCGTTCCACTGCGGAAACAAATTTTGGTTTGGCTGAAACTGCTCTAGCTTTCTTAGGTTCAACCACTGTCCTGCAAAGTTCTCGACGAATTCGGCAGCGCGTCGATCGGCGATCATCCGTTGTATCTGCTTTTTCAAGACCGCTGGATCGCGCAGCTTTCCCTGATTCGCCGTCGCCAGCAATTCGGCATCCGGCATAGAACTCCATAAGAAGTAACTCAGCCGAGTCGCTAATTCAAAGTCGTTGAGCAACGGATACTCATTCCCCTTCTTCACGGGCGGGGACTCCACTTTGAACAAGAAATGCGGCGACACCAAGATGGCTTGCAAACCGACGCGCAGCGCACCTTCAAAACTTTCACCAGACTCGACAGTGTCGGCGACGAGTTTGCCTAACCGCGCAAGCTCATCGGGCTTAACAGGTCGGCGATAGGCTCGGCTCGCGATCGGTCTCAAACAATCTTCGGCCGCTTTTGTTACACTCGTTGCGACATCAGGCTTGGAACGGACCAGCCGTTTATGCGTCTCCGAGAGCGTCGCATCGACCAAGGGTGTCGGAGCTTTTTGTCCAAGCACCTTCACATCGTGAATGGAAAGATTTCGGTCTTGCGCAGGCTTGCCATCCTTCGCTGCAACATAGAAATCATTGAAGAACTCGAGGGTAATCGTGTTTGTCTTCTTGCCCGTACCTTTGATGGTGACGCTATAAGTTTGAACCGTTCCTTTCGGTTCTGTGACAACATCGACCTCTTCAACCTTCTTGTCATCGACCAAGACACGAAGCTTGGGTGGGGCATCGCCCGCGGGAGTACCGCTCAGCCCCATCTCAATCCGAAAAGCCCCTCGCCATGGCAACGACTCCTGGAACGCGATCTTGCCATTCGAGTAGAACAGAATCTGCCTGCCATCGTATTTCCCTCCCCCTTGGGGTTCGAGGTCAGAGAGTTTGATGATGGACTCATAAACTGGCCCTGGTTCCGGAGCCATGATCGCTTGTTCGGAGATCTCTTCTGCAGCCCGGACATATTTCTCCATGAGAACAGGGGGTAACGCGAGAACATCTCCGATGTTATCGAAACCATATCCCACATCGTCCCCTGGGAACCCCGACGCTGGTTTATAGTCCACACCCAACAAATCGCGAATCGTGTTCTGGTATTCGACGCGATTGAGCCTGCGCAAAGTGACACTCCCCGGATTGGGAGTTAAGCCGCATTCGATATCGTTGATCGTCGAACGGATCCAATCGGTGAGCTTTTGCTTGGCCTCCTTCTCGAGAGGAGTCGCATCTTGAGGAGGCATATCCCCGAGCTCAATTCGCTGCAGGACCTTTTGCCAAGTCGTTCGCTCCTTCAAAATCGATTTCGCCGTCTGAAAATGGCTCAATGCCAATCCACCGTCAGCCTCGGCCCCGCTGTGGCAGTCCAAGCAAGCTTGCTTCAAAATCGGCTGAATGGCGGCAGCGAATTCTTTGTCCTTTTTCGCCCAGTCGATCCCGAGGACCGCGGGAGTTGCCGCGAAGGCAAAATACGACGCGGCCAGGAATAAGCAGGAAACAAACCCTCGCATGGGTAAAATCAAGGCTCCAGGTAGGGAACACGGAAGTAGACACTTTGCCAACAAGGTAAACTACATGCGGGAATGTCCTCATCTCTCGGCAGGAAATCCCCGACATAAGGCATTTTAGACGACAAAAACCCTTGGGGCGAAACGGAATCGAAACGGAATGACACAAGTCGCGACGTCAGACGAACTTATTCAGCGAAAATGCGCCGCGTGCGAGGGGGGCGTTCTCCCTTGCTCGCTCGATTTGGCTCGAGAGCAGATCGCCCACTTAGCAAATTGGCAACTCGACGAATCTGGTAAATCGATCCGACGATCGCTGCGATTTCGAAATTTCGTTCAAGCCTTGGGGGCTCTCAATCGCATTGCGGAGCTTGCCGAACAAGAGCAGCACCATCCCGATCTCCATCTGACGGGCTACAGGATCCTCACCATCGATCTAACAACACACGCTGTCGGTGGCCTCAGCGAAAATGACTTTATCCTCGCAGCGAAAATAGACCGTTTGATTTCTGACGCTTTTCCGGACGCCAAGCCTCATTCATGAGCGTTTCGCCACATGACCAGCCGACTCCGTCGACAAAACCAAACGCGGCACAACCAGAACTGGAGTGCCGCGATGTTGCCATGGAGTTCATCAACTCTCGCGGCTTCGCGGAGCAGGTGCTAAAGGATCTCAATCTTCGCGTCTCCTCGGGTGAGATCTTGACGCTTCTAGGCCCAAGCGGATGCGGCAAAAGTACTCTGCTGCGAATCTTGGCAGGGCTTCTAAGCCCGACGAAGGGCGACGTGCTCGTGCAAGGGCAATCGTTCCAACAAGGAGGCCGCACCTTGAAGGATCGGCTTTCCTTTGTCTTCCAAGAACCCGCGCTACTCCCTTGGCGAACAGTCTGGGAAAACGTATCGCTCCCACTTCAATTGCGAAGAAAGCAGAAGACGGCGGATGCCAAGGAATCGATCGAGCATTGGCTCGCAATGGTTGGCCTTTCTCCAAAGGATTGGTCGAAAAAACCAGGACAACTTTCAGGCGGAATGAAGATGAGGGCTTCGATCGCTCGGGCCATGACGACTCGCCCGAGAATTCTGCTCATGGACGAACCCTTCGCGGCACTGGACGATGTGCTCCGCTCACGATTGAACGACTTATTGCTCAAGATCGTTGCTGAAGAAAAATGCACTGTCGTATTCGTAACACACAACATCACCGAAGCGGTATACATGAGCGACTCCATCGCCATCATGGATCAAGGAAAGCTATCGGAGAGATTAGAGATTCGATTCACGGAACCAAGAACCAAAGAGCTTCGCAGCTCGCCAGATTTTTCTCGCTACTACGCCACCGCTTCTGCTTCTCTCTTTCGAAACGTAACGTCTGATGAGTAGCACAACTGCAAACAAACAGCCTGCGGTCTGGCCTAAGTTCTTATTGCCGATCGTCGTATTTCTCGTAGTACTGCTGACTTGGGAGATGCTGGTGAGATGGCTGGGGATTCACAAAGTCATCTTGCCCCCCCCGAGCGACGTCGCATCGGAGATCGTTCGCGAGCGTTGGACGCTTCTTCGCGGCGCATGGATCACCCTCCAGTCCGCGGCGGCAGGGTTGTTGTGCAGCGCGATAATCGGAAGCTTGATCGCGATGTTCTTTAGTCAATCGTCCTGGCTTCGCTTATCGTTCTACCCCTACGTGATATTCTTGCAAACGGTCCCGATTGTTGCTATCGCACCACTGCTCATTCTTTGGTTTGGAAATGAATTCCGAACAGTCGTTTTGGTTTCCTGCATTATCAGTATCTTTCCTATCATCTCGAATGTCACGAGTGGACTCCTTTCGATCAACGAAAACTTGCGAGACCTTTTTCGAATGCAGTCAGCCAACCGTTGGCAAACCCTTATGAAACTTCGAATTCCAGCTGCGA
The DNA here is from genome assembly GCA_025459245.1 of Pirellula sp. Classification (GTDB taxonomy): domain Bacteria; phylum Planctomycetota; class Planctomycetia; order Pirellulales; family Pirellulaceae; genus JBKCUI01. The sequence goes on along the minus strand of JALOQZ010000202.1, from coordinate 2,148 downwards.
TTCCTCAACTGATCTTGGGACTGCGAGTAAGCTGCGGGCTGGCCGTGATCGGCGCTATTGTAGGAGAATTCTTTGTCGGTGATCGCGGGGCTTACGAAGGGCTGGGGACGATCATTACGGCCCGACAAGGGAATCTGAAGACGGCCTCGATGATCGGAGCGGTTATCGCGTGCACGCTCTTAGGCCTGGTTCTGCTATCCTGCGTTCAACTCCTCAACCGTTGGATCTTGCGACGCTGGACGCAAGGTGTCGGTTTCGAATCAGACAACTGATCGCACCGAAGCTTGAGGAGCCAACTCATGGACCAAACCTTGCACGAAACAGCCTCTTCATCGCATCCAAGGCCGGTGAATACATGGCGGCACTGGATTCCAATCGGCTTCTCGCTGGCGATGCAATGGGGATGGGCAATTTGGTGGGGCGGCTTGACCTTTTACGCAGCCATCGTCGTCCCCGTGGGAACCGAACAATTTGGTAGCTTCGGCCAAGGTCTCGTGACGCTGCAGGTGACTCGCTATCTCAATGCGTTGGCAATGTTCGTTGCAATACTGGCCATCGTCGAAGGGATCATCAACGAGAGACCGAAACAGTGGGTGGGTGGCATCCTGCTGGGCGGCACTGCCGCAGCGCTGATATACCAACACACTCTACTGGTCCCGAGGATCGACACCGCGGTCGAATCCGTCGCGGATGACTTTTATGACGCACATGCGACCTATCTCTGGTTGACGACACTGCAATGGTGCATCGGTTTGTTTCTAGGAATCCGGCGAGGTTTCGGGCGACACTATCATCCGCAATCTCGCTAGCGTCCGGTTGCCCCATCATCCGCAACGCGCTAGCGTCCGGTTGCCCCATCAGCCGCAACGCGCTAGCGTCCGGTTGCCCCATCAGCCGCAACGCGCTAGCGTCCGGTTGTCCCATCAGCCGCAACGCGCTAGCGTCCGGTTGTTCAGGGGCGAATATGGAGAGGGTTACCGGAGGGCTCGCGCCCGTTCCGTTCACTCGGGTTCGCGACCATTCCGTTCACTCGGGGCCTGTGCCAGTTCCGTTCACCAGGGGCTAGCACCCACGGGCTGACGCTCACGGGAGAAATTGGGGGCTTTCTCAGAACAAAATTGGCTCGTCGCCGGAAGGCTTCTCTTCCCATTGGCGACGGATCTCTCTCAGCCCGTACGCACACATTTCGAATTGCTCGCTCAAACGATGCAGCAATTCGCTGGATGCCGTCTGATCGTCATCGGCCTCGATCTCGCTCGCGATTTCATAAGCCTTTTTCCCCTCGAAGCAGTAACTGACGAAGTGATCCGACTTGTCCGTTTGCAAGCCTCGTAACGATTCCGGATAAAGCCCAGTCCAAAACAAAGTGAAATCGCCGATATGACGATGCACCTCCCGTTTGGCAATACCGACGCGATGCTGGGCTTCCGCCATCATCGTAACCACCTCGGTAGCACGTCGGCCGTTGAGCTGGCGAATGCGATGCAACGCGTCGGTTTTCGTGAAGCGAATCAGCAAATTACTCACATAGGAAACCAACTCGGTATCGGTCACGCCCAACTGAGAATAGAAGGCGTATTCAGACAAACCAGTAAAGAATCGTTCAAGCAGTTTGCCGCTCGAACCGGAGGCATCGCTTTCAAACTGCATAGAAAGTCGCTCCCATTTCTACCAAACAGACAGACACACTTTGTATTAAACTATTCAGTCCATCCCGGTGAAGTCAAGACAATTACAGATCGCAGCCGCAACTTTCGCTTCCCGATCTTTTTTGCCCGAACTACATCCGAAACGAATCGGTGAACCGATGTCCTCTCCATCCCCCTCGTACAACCAACTCTCGTAAGAATCCTCCGATATGCTATTCGACGCACACCTGGACCTAGCTCTCAACGGAGTCGATTGGAATCGCGACCTCCGTCAAACGGTCGATGACATAAGGGCACAGGAAACGGCCTTGCAAATGCACGAAGCGGGCCGCAAGACCAATACCCTGAGCCTTCCTGAACTGCGTGATTCAGGGCTCGCCGTTTGCCTGGCTACCTTGCTGGCCCGATTGGAGCCGCAGATCAATCACTCCTTCGGGTGGACTAGCCCCGAAGCTTGCTACGCCATGGCCAACGCCCACTTGGCCTACTACCGAGCTCT
>JALOQZ010000201.1 GCA_025459245.1 Pirellula sp. | reverse complement strand
CCCTATGTGATTGTGAACGACCGAACACTGCTCGAGATGGCCGCCGTTCGTCCGAGTTCCATCGATGGCTTGAAGTCCATTCATGGGATGGGTGATGCACGCTGCAAAGCCTATGGCGTACCTTTGTTCGCATGCATCGAACGAGTCTCCATAGAAAGGGGTTTGGCTCGCGATGTAAAAGTATTGCCCGATTCCGGCAGACGCGAGTCTCGCGATGGCGTTTCCGGTTCACAAAACACGCCCCGCGACTTTGTCCCCGGAAGACAGCAAGAAGCGAGAAAGCTCTTCAGAGCAAAGGCTTCAATTGACAGTGTTGCCGAAAAAATGAATCTATCGAGAAGTACGATCGCAAAGTACTTCGTAGAATGGCTGGAAGCCGAACCCTGCGATAGCATCGATCCTTGGGTCAGCCCCGATTTGCAAACCAAAATTCTCGAGGCGGCCAAAGCAACGCAAGCGGATCGACTCAAGCCCATTTTCGATCATCTGAACGGATCCGTCGATTACGAGACGATTCGCATCGTGCTCTCGTTTTACGCTTCCCGAGTCGGCAAGTAGCGATCCTTTGCTATCGGCAAATTCGCGAGAGTCCTCGTTCCGATACAATTCAGCGTTATTTCATTCCCTTGATAGAAATTGGAAACCAATGGGTCAAGTCAAATGCGGCCTGGATGTATTGATCGATGATGGATTCCAACCATTGCGAGGACAGCGAGTGGGATTGGTCACCCACCCCGCCGCTGTCGATCGCCATCTAAGAAGCGCATTGGAACGATTCTCCGAAGCGCCGCTCACTCTCAGTGCGATCTTTGGCCCGGAGCATGGACTGCATGGTCAAGCACAAGACTTGATCGGCGTCTCGGAAGAGGAATCGAAATCGATCGCTCGTGTGATAAGCCTTTATGGCAAAGACTTCCAAAGCCTTCATCCAACGCCAAAGTCTCTCGAAGGTCTCGACGTCTTGGTGATTGACTTGCAAGATATCGGGACTCGATTCTATACGTTCCAGGCCACCATGCTGTACTGCATGCAAGTCGCTTTACCGCTGGGGTTGCCGGTGATGGTATTGGATCGCCCCAATCCATTAGGTGGAATCGAGATCGAAGGCCCTGCGCTGCAATCTGGTTACGAGAGCTTCGTCGGGGCGCATAACATCCCGGTGCGCCATGGTATGACGATCGGCGAGCTCGCGAACCTTTACGCAAGCCGGCTTGGATTGCCAAGCGATTTGTTAACCATCGTACCTTGCCAAGGTTGGGAGCGAGATCGTTATGGCGATGAAACTTGCATGCCCTGGGTGATGCCATCTCCGAATATGCCAACGCTGGATACCGCTTTGGTGTACCCAGGGCAATGTTTGCTCGAAGGGACATTGCTGAGCGAAGGACGAGGCACCACAAGGCCTTTTGAAATCAGCGGCGCCCCCTGGATCGATGCGCAGCGATTGGCGAATGACTTGAATTCGCAAGGCATCCCTGGGGTCTATTTCCGACCCCTCTACTTTCGCCCCACCTTTCAGAAGCATGCCAACGTCGATTGCGGCGGAGTACAGATCCACGTGCTCGATCGCGAGCGATTCCGACCTGTTCGAGTCGGATTGGCTTTAATAGACTCGATGCGACGTCAATCGATCGACCGATTTCAATGGCGAACGGAGATCTACGAGTTTGTTGAAAATCCTATCGCGATCGATTTGCTGTTCGGCTCCAATCGCGAACGGATCGCCATCGAAGCCGGTGTACCTTGGATAGAGATTGCTCAGCAATGGGAACGTGAAGAAGCCGAATTCCGGCAGGAGCTTCGCCCCTTCTGGCTCTACGCATAGCGACGGTCGAGGACGACCGTCAGACGATGCATAGTCGAACTGTTGTCCTCAACAGTTCAGCAGTGCCTGGCGCATCGCGCGTGTGCAGAATCCTTCCTCGAACTCTATTGGCAGAAGTGGTTTGGTCGATAGAGAGTTAATCTAGCGTGCTCAGCGGTCGAGGACGACCGCTGGACAGTAAGAAAAGGGCGAGGACGACCGTTAAATGATGCATTAGCCAGCAGATTCGGGAGGGATCGCCCTTCCGTGGGGATCGGTCGGCGCGCTACCAGTTCGTTGATCAAGCGCTCCTCGCATCGAGGAGTTGGTAAAGTGCTCCCACGACTCGGCATGAGGATGAACCTTGTCATCGGGCAAGTTTGTTTCCAATGACAAATACTGTTCCCAAAGACGGTGGGATCGGACCAAATTCTGAGCTTCACCAAGCCCCAAGTCGGTCAATTGAACCTCGTCTCCTTGCACGACAATTGCTTTGCGAGAAACCAACTGCTGAATCGCTTGCTCCATTCGAGCTTTCGAAGCATGCAGCTTTCTCGCAATCTCACTTCGTCGGAATCGAAGCGGAGTAGCGGAGCCGGAAACCTCCCTTGAGACCGATGGATTCTCAGGTGCATCCGATTGCTCTTGAAGCCGATACAGATAGGCGAGCACATCGTCTTGTAGAATTTTTCTTGCAATAACGAATTGCTGCCAACGTTGGTACAGCCAACCGCCCCGAGGACTGACCAAGATGGTGACGGCCAAGAAAAGCCCCGCTGCCACCGACATCATGGCTGCCGAGTTGACCGAACGGAGCCCTGCCAACGGCGGAAGCCAAATAGCTGCCATATGTCCAGTCACGGCAATCACGATGGCTGTCGCGACGGAGACTGCGAGCATTGTCGAAAGCCTCCCTGTCCAAAGAAACGAAATCGCCGCAGGGACAATCAAGACTGCAATCACAAGAATATTTCCGACCGCTTCGAAAGCAGCGATGCAAGTTATCGCAACTAAGGACGCTAACAGGTAATGGAAGAAACGACTCGGGATTCCTTGCGATTGCGCATAAGCAGCATCGAAAGTCGTCACCTTCCACTCCTTGTAAAACACCGTAACCGCCAACAAGTTCAACAAGAAGACTCCGCTCAAGGTAAGCACCACGCGAGGAATTTCTCCCATCGGGGTAGCGACGACATCGAGAATCGATGTCTCCAAATTCCCGTACAAGATGCAGGAGGGATCCAAATCGACGTTGTCCCCCGCGCGAACAATCATCACCAACCCCAATGCGAACATCGATGTGAAAACAATGCCGATGGAAGCGGATTCCTCGACATTGCCGTGACGGCGAATTGACTCAATTAGCCAGACTGTTGCTAAACCGGTGATGGCCGCCCCGATGAAAATGCTCCAGGAAGCCCTTTCACCGGTAAAGAGAAACGCCGCTGCGATTCCGGGGAGGACCGAATGGCTGATGGCATCCCCAAGCAGACTTAATCGGCGAAGCAGCAGAAACGATCCTAGAACCGCCGCGCAAGCTGCCGCCAACGCCCCGGCCAGGACGATCCAACCGTCGATTTCCCAATCCCAAACCATGCGTTTTCAACCTGACATACTTTCCAAGGGGTTTGCTCGGGCTTGCTGGCCTCGCGTCCTCCCCCCTTGCCAACTTACTGTAATGAATTGGTGCGAGCCGTCTTGTGGTACCAAGCCCATTTTCCCTAATAAGGCGGAATCGTCGCCCACCCTAGCATTAGCCGCACTTGTACTGCAGCCAGTCTGAGGAGATCCGTGCTCCATAAGCTTTTCGGATCTTTACGTAGGTTACCAATTTCGCGACAATGCCAGGTTTTGCAATTATCCTAGCAGGGCAGGAGACTGCCTTTGCTAACTCGTTTTGGATCATTGAGAAAGACGGAATATGTCGGACGCAGAAGTCTTGGGTGAAGTCGACCCTTCGGTGTTGGCAGCGGCGGGCCAAGTCGCGGCGCCTATCGATGTGGACCCAGCGGAAACGAGCGAGTGGCTCGGTTCCTTGGATTATGTTCGCAAGAGCAAGGGTGAGGAACGCGTTCGCTATCTGATCAAGGCTTTAGAGAACCGGGCTCGGTCCGAGGGGGTCGATATCCCTTTCGAAACCACGACTCCTTACATCAACACCATTCCGGCATCCAAGCAGCCTCCGTACCCAGGAAACCGGGAACTAGAACGGCGGATCAAGAGCATTATCCGCTGGAACGCCATGGCCATGGTCGTTCGCGCAAACAAGAAAAACAAAGGGCAAGGGGGCCACATCAGCACCTTCGCCAGCTCGGCCACCCTGTACGAAGTCGCCTTCAACCATTTTTTCAAAGGTCGAGGGGAGTCGGGTTACGGCGGCGACATTGTCTATTTCCAAGGCCACGCGTCCCCAGGGATGTACTCCCGAGCGTATGTCGAAGGCCGATTGCCAGAGTCGAAGCTAGAAAACTTCCGTCGCGAATTGCAACCAGAAGGGGGGCTCAGCAGCTACCCCCACCCTTGGTTGATGCCTGATTTCTGGGAATATCCCACCGTTTCGATGGGTCTCGGACCGATCATGGCGATCTACCAAGCCCGTTTCAACGAATACCTCAATGACCGCGGTCTCAAGGACACGCGAGGCCAGAAAGTATGGGCATTCCTCGGTGACGGCGAGTGCGACGAGCCCGAAACCCTGGGGGCGATCACCCTTGCTTCCCGCGAAAAGCTCGACAATTTGATCTTCGTCGTGAACTGCAACCTGCAGCGGCTCGATGGACCGGTCCGCGGGAACGGAAAGATCATGCAAGAGCTCGAAGCGGTCTTCCGAGGAGCCGGCTGGAACGTCATCAAAGTGGTTTGGGGGAGCGATTGGGATGCGTTGCTCCAAAAAGACGAATCGGGCCTGCTCGTTCAGCGCATGACCGAAGTCGTTGACGGACAGTACCAAAAGTACACCGGAATGCCTGGTTCCTACATTCGCGAGCACTTCTTCGGGAAATACCCCGAGCTACTCAAGCTGGTCGAAAACTATTCCGACGAGCGGCTGGAGAAGATGAAGCGAGGTGGCCACGACCCTGAAAAGGTCTTCGCCGCCTACAAAGCAGCGGTCGAGCACAAGGGCCAGCCCACCGTCATCTTGGCCAAAACCATCAAAGGCTATGGATTGGGAGAGGCGGGCGAAGGCAGAAACATCGCTCACAACCAAAAGGAAATGAACGAGAAGGAGCTCCTCGAGTTCCGCAGCCGGTTCGGTATTCCCATTTCCGACGAGGAAGTTGCGAACGCTCCTTTCTACAAGCCACCCGAGTCGAGCAACGAGATCAAGTATCTCAAGGATCGCCGCAAGCAGCTTGGTGGATCCCTCCCGAGTCGCCCCACGACTCACCCGAAGACCGCTACACCTTCTCTCGACGATTACCGCAAATTCATCGGTACTCAACTGGAAGGCAAGAACATCAGTACCACGAACGGATTCGTTCGTTTGCTTGGGCGACTGGTGAAAGACAAGCAGATCGGTTCGCAAATCGTTCCGATCGTGCCCGATGAGTCTCGAACCTTCGGCATGGAAGGCTTGTTCCGCGAAATCGGTATCTACGCCCACGCAGGCCAGTTATACGAACCGGTCGATTCCGATCAGTTGGCATACTATAAAGAGGCGAAAGACGGTCAGATCCTCGAAGAGGGGATTACCGAATGCGGCTCGATCAGCAGCTTCGTCGCTGCCGGTACCGCTTACTCGGCTCACGGGATCAACATGATTCCGTTCTACATCTACTACTCGATGTTCGGATTCCAGCGAATCGGCGATTCGATCTGGGCTGCCGCGGACATGCGAGCGAAGGGATTCCTCATCGGTGGTACGGCTGGCCGGACCACCCTCAACGGGGAAGGCCTTCAGCACCAAGACGGTCACAGCCACCTCAACGCCATCGCCTTCCCGACCGTTCGCGCCTACGATCCTGCTTGGGCCTACGAAACCGTCGTCATCGTCCTCGATGGCATGCGACGGCTTTACCAAGAAGGGGAGACCGCTATCTATTACGTAACGGTCCACAACGAAGACTATGATATGCCTGCGATGCCAGAAGGTGTCGAAGACGGGATCATCAAGGGCATCTATCGCTTCAAATCCCAAGAGGTCGACGGGGCTAAAGCTCGGGTGCAACTGTTTGGTTCTGGGGCGATCTTGCGACACGTGCTCGAAGCTCAACAGATCCTGGCTGAAAAGTATGGAATCGCCAGCGATGCTTGGAGCGTAACCAGCTACACGCAACTTCGCCGCGACGCGCAGACCTGTGAGCGTTGGAACATGCTTCATCCGGACCAACCGGAGATGAAGTCGTACATTCAAACCGTCTTGGAAGGAGTCGATGGCCCGATCATTTCGGCGAGCGACAATGTTCGAGCTGTCGGCGAGCAATTGCTCCCTTACCTCAGCCACGACTACTACGTACTCGGATGCGATGGTATGGGACGCAGCGAAACGCGACCAGCTCTTCGACGTCACTTTGAAGTCGACGCGGTCTCAATCACCGTTGCAGCTCTGTATCGATTGAGCAAACAAGGAAAGATCGCACCTGCGGTCGTTGCCCAAGCAATTCGAGACCTCGGGCTCGATCCCGAGAAACCGAATCCTCTGTTCGCTTAGTTCACCATCGGCTTCCCTTCCCGAGTTCGGTACCGAACTCGGACATTTTCAAAACTCGTTCGCTTCACTCAACAGAATCCTGACATGGAAATCAAGCTTCCCTCCCTTGGCGAAGGCATCGAATCTGGCGACGTTCTCGAAATCCTCGTGAACGTTGGTGACGTCGTCAAGAAAGAACAATCGCTCATCGAGATGGAAACCGACAAGGCGACCGTTTCGGTTCCTTCACCGGTAGCCGGCAAGATTCTGAGCATCACGGTCAAGGAGGGTCAAAGCGTTCCCGTCGGGTCTGTTATCGCGACGATCGAAGCATCTGGGGCAGCCGCTCCAGCACCAGCCAAGGCTCCGGCCCCTGCGGCACCGGCAGCTGCGGCACCGGCAGCTGCGGCACCGGCGCAACAACCTGCTGCACCACCGGCTCCCGCATCGGTTCCTCAACAAGCTGCTGCACCGGTGGCACCAAAAGCAGAACCAATCCGCCCTGCTCCAGTTGCTCCAGCTCGTCCCGTAGCTGTCCCAGCAGCACCCGTCGCTACAGCGCCGGTTTCGGCGCCAGCAGAAGACGAAGGGACTCCGTTTGCTGATGATGTCATTCCCGCAGGCCCAGCCATTCGTCGATTGGCCCGTGAAGTCGGAGTTGATCTGGCCAGTGTCGTTGGAACAGGAGAAGGTGGTCGTATCACACGTGAAGATGTGATGGCAGTGGTCCGTCATGCCAGCCAGGCAGCCCGTACGCCCGCCCCTGCCGCCCCCGCTCCAGCGTCTGGGATTAGCGAATCCAAGAGCGCGTCGAAGAGCCCGGCAGCCAATCTGCCGGGAACGCCTTCCCAAGACGATTATGGTCCGATCCGCGTCGATCGCATGACCAAGATTCGAAAAACGATTGCCAATCAAATGCATCGATCGTGGGAGTCGGTCCCCCGCGTCGTGAACTTTGACGACGCCGACGTCACCGAACTCGAGGCTTTCCGGCAAACCAGCAAGGATGATTACGCGTCGCGAGGCATTAAGCTCACCACAATGCCGTTCTTGATCAAGGCTGTGGCAACCGCTTTGAAGCACCATCCAGCGCTCAATGCGACGCTTGATATGGAAAACGAACAGATCATTTACAAAGACTACGTCAACCTTGGAATCGCCGTTGACAGCGATCGCGGGCTCGTAGTTCCTACCCTGAAAAATGCAGATCGCATGTCGATTCCTGACATTGCGTATGCGTTGGCGGATCTTGCGAACCGAGTTCGCAGCAACGATTTTGCAGTCAGCGATTTGC
>JALOQZ010000018.1 GCA_025459245.1 Pirellula sp. | reverse complement strand
ATCGCTGGCGACTTGCTGCTCGGCACGCACGGGTCCGGCGGCGGGCGCGATAACCGCTTGGTGGCATTTGACTTGGTACAAAAGAAAGAGCGGTTTCGGGTTACACGATCGGCTCCTTACGTTCCATCCCCATTGTCGACGGGTGATACGCTGTTCCTTTGGAGCGATGCCGGCATTGTTTCGTGCGTCGACAGTACCAACGGCGAAGTGCTTTGGAACAAACGCATCGGAGGAGACTATTCCGGCTCCCCAGTGATTCTCGGAGATCTGCTGATGAATGTATCCCACACAGGAGCGGTGCAAGTCCTCCGAGCCAGTCGCGAGTTTGAGCAGCTCGCCACAATCGAAACCGAATTGACGGTCCGATCCACACTGGTGCCTACGGCGAACAAACTGTTGCTGCGCGGCGAATCGGAATTGTGGATCATTCCGTCATCGAAGTGATTTGCGTCAGGTTGCAGGCACCTTTTCGTGGATCGTCTATTACAATGGGCGTTCGATTGCACTATCCCACCTGAACTCTCCTACAGGACTAAAACATGATTCGTAGAACCATTCTTGCCCTCGCATTGGCGGCTTTTTGCCAACCAGTTTTTGCACAATCGTCCAGCGAATCGGCCGATGGCTATCGCTCGCTCTTCAATGGAAAAGATCTATCCGGTTGGAATGGCGATCCCGCTTATTGGTCCGTCAAAGATGGGATCATTCATGGCGAAACGACTTCCGATAATCCGGCCAAGGGGAATACGTTTTTGATCTGGACCGGTGGAACCGCGAAAGATTTTGAACTCAAGCTCGAGTTTCGATGCACCGCCGACAACAACTCGGGCATCCAATATCGTTCTAAGCACATCACGGACTCTTCAGCAAAGAACAAGTGGGTGGTACGCGGTTATCAGCATGAGCTCCGCAACGAAGTGAAGTTCCCGAACGTCTCGGGTTTCATTTATGACGAAGGAGGCAAGCGGGGACGGATTTGTTTGACGGGCGAAAAAGCGTCTTGGGAGAAGGACGGTAAGAAAGTTCAAGAAACGTTGATCGAAGCGGCTGCTTACGAAAAGCTGTTTAAGCTCAATGACTGGAACGAAGTGACCATTCGAGCCAAGGGGAACAATGTCCAGCATTTCATGAATGGCAAACTGGTTTTGGATTTTACCGACAACGATCCCGCATTAGCGTTGTCCGAGGGAGTCATCGCCTTGCAACTGCACGCAGGCAAGCCCATGTGGACCGAGTTCCGCAACATCCGCATCAAAGACCTGAAATAAGTTTAGGTTGCGACGGCGTAGCGTACGGCGATGGTGGTAGTTGCTCGCGGTTCGAGCTGGATACGATTCTCTCGAATGTTCGCTGTTTCGATGCAGCACATTCGCAGGTACTCATCATCGCCGAAATCGGGCATTCGCTTCGACTTTTCGATCCAAGGATTCCAGACAACGGTAGACCTTGCATGATTGGCTTCGATCGCGATCCTTCTTGATCGCTGGCCGTCGTGAAGCAAGATCTCATCCGCGGTTCCTTGATAGATCCTATCGGTCTCTCGCTCGAATCGAATGGCAGTTCCCTCCGCAGGGCATTTCAGCTTGGTCAATTGATCAAGGTATGGCAGTTCTTCTAGTCCCTCCACCGAGACTTGCTCGATCGCGCCGATGTCGAAATATGTGTGCAAGGCGACTTCGCAGTCTCGAGCTTGCGAGTCGCAGTTGACGATGTTCAAAGCGATCTGAAGTGTGCTTCCGAAATCGACAGTGTATCGAAGGTCAAAGCTGTCGATGGAAAGTTCGAAGACGGCAGACACAACATGATTGTTTTGTTGCGTTTTCATGAGTTCCCAAGAAGCTTGCCGAGCCAGTCCGTGTGCGGGAAGGGATGAATCGGTGGGATGGGCCGAGAACCAAGGGAAGCAAATAGGAATTCCACCTCGAATCGGTTTTCCTGGTTCGAAGTAGCTTTTTTGGCTCATGAACAAGACGGGGCTGTCGGTGTGCGCTGGTTGCCAATGCGCGATGTGAGCGCCGTGCAAGAAGAAGCTCGCTTCGCATTCGCTTGTTTTGACAATCCCTTGTGCAAGTCCGCTTGGGTGAGTTTCGAATCGAAGAGTGGAATCTATCCCGAAAGCTTGTTGAAGAGAGCGTGCATCCATGGTTACTACCGATTTCAAAAGAGATAACAACCGTCCCGAAGCCTTCATTTTCAGTACTTTGAGAGCGGTTGGAATTAGAGCGTATCCGAAAACCATCAAAAACCGCGGCTAGCGCCAGAGCGGCTCATGGATTTCGGAAAGGCTCTTAGAGTCCTGCACCCCTTGTTGTAACCGACAATGGCTAGTTGGGCCTAGTAGACTTGAATGGTCTTCACGGCATTGGGGCCCTGCAGTTGTGCCGCTTCAAGACATCGCCATGCCCCATCGACCAACCCGGTGACTTGAAAGCTGCTCGTAGGATCGATCACGGTGGCCACGCCAGCGACAAACGCTTGTTCGGACGGCGATCGTTCTTCTCGAGACCGTTGTGAGCTCAGCGTTTCAAAGACCTCTCGTATTTTGCGAGCAAGCTCGGAGCGATCGACTCCAGAATAGACGATCACCCAATCGTGGCCCTCGGTTTTGAACATTCCTTTGACGGCTAACTCCTCGTCGTTACAGAGCGAGGCTATCCAAGCAGGGGAGGCGTTGTTGAGTCGAGTTGAGTCCAATTGAGCGGCACGTACGACCGCCAGAGATACTAGCGACTCATTTTCCTCCGATTCCAATGCTTGCTTCAGACTCGCGAGCAAAGGAGATGAATTTCTATCGGCGATGGAAACAAATCGATGCGCCTGAGAATGGTCGACGGGAGGAAGTGCTCTTAGCTTATTTTCCGTATCATCCGCTCCCATTGCATTTCTGTTGGCAAGCGATTCTCGCAACCGAATCCAGTGCGAGCGGATGTCGTCGATGGCCATCGACGCCGAAGCAAACGAGGTGGGAAGCTGGACAGAGGAACCCTTTCGTAGTAGGGATGTTGCCAGCGCCCATGTTTCCCGTTCGAGCTCGCGCGAAAGGTTGTTTGCACCAGGCAATCGCGACCTCTGATATTGGGAAGCCAGTTGGCTCCAAAATGTTTGCGATAGATGGGAGAGGCAAAGCCGAAAAGCGCTTTCGACTCGCTCGGCGAGAGGTCTTTCGTTGCCGTTCATTCTGCGGAGCCAAGCTTGAATATCAACGTCTTCTAGCGAATCTCTCCAAAGAAGAAACGAAGCATGTCGACGTAAATGGTGCAACGATTGGTTCAGCTGCTTTTCCCAAGACTCATTGGCTGGTATCCAATACAGCGGAATGAGAGCTTGCAAGGCTGATTGCTCGACGAGCGAGTTCTCATGCCACGGTGATCGATCGTAGAGCCACGCCAAGCTGCAGGCTAATCCCCGAACCAGTCGCTGATGGTGCTCGAATCGAATGGGCGTCATCGATTCATGGATGCTTCTCGGATTCAGTAACTCACTGATCGTTTCGCTGGCGGCAACGAGGGAGTTGTCCGTCGTTTCCAATGCAATGGGATTGAGGAATGCCGTCGCCACGTCCTGTGGTAATTGAAAAGCGTCGTGGAGTGCTAGTGCGTATCGTTCGGAACGAAGTTGCACATCGGATCGGTCGGTCGTTTCGGTTGGACGCAGCGGAGACGAGTCGCGACGGTCGGTGACGAAAATCGGTGCATTAGCAGAATAGGAGGTTGGTATCGCCGCGACAGACATGTTTGCCTTCTCACAAAAAACCAAAACGAACCGGAGCGTCTGGGCGACTGTAGGTTTTTATAGGCCAGCAGGATGGATTCCTTGCCAGAGGAAGAACGGGAACCCGCTCTGTGGGATACCGATCATACGGGTTGTAGCGGTTGATGGAGCCGTAGCGATGGTAGCCCAATAGGATTGCGCTACGCCCGATCGAGTCTGGTTGCCAGCGAACCTTTTCTTGACCAGCCAACTCTTGTTCCCGTTGACTTCTCCCGTTGACGCTTGAGCCCAGTCAAGCTAGGCTAATCCCCAGTTAAACCCGCAGTTTTCCGCGATACACCAGCGATGATCAAACGACAGCTACCACTGCTAAACCTTGGGCTACTCCTCGCCAACTAGCGAGCTGAGGGGCTTGGTCGTTTGATTCCCAACAAAAGAGATCCAACCAACCCTGAGTTCGTGAAGCGAACGTCAGGGTTTTTTTATAGCAACAGCCGAGACAAGAAGATGGCAAAGTATTCACCGTTTCCACCGATCCAGCTCCCCGATCGGACTTGGCCGAACCGGACAATCACATCGGCTCCTATATGGTGTTCCGTCGATCTTCGGGATGGGAATCAAGCGCTCATCAATCCGATGGGGCCCGCCAAGAAGATGGAGCTCTTTCGAACGCTGGTCAAAATCGGTTTCAAAGAAATCGAAGTAGGTTTCCCGGCCGCATCCGAAACCGATTTTGCGTTTGTGCGTGAGCTGATCGAAAAGGACTTGATCCCCGACGATGTTACCATTCAAGTCCTCGTGCAATCGCGCAGAAATTTGATCGATCGAACGTTCGAAGCCATACGTGGCGCCAAGTCGGCCATTGTTCACTTGTACAATTCCACTTCGACACTGCAGCGCCGAGTGGTCTTTAATGCTTCCAAGCAAGAGATCATTCAACTGGCTATCGACGGGGCAACCCACATTCGAGACTTGGCACGCAGCTCATCGGATCTTGTTCGATTCCAATATTCCCCGGAAAGTTTCACCGGTACCGAGATCGATTACGCAGTCGAGATCTGCGAGGCGGTTTGCGACGTGTGGCAACCGACCCCTGAGAACAAAACCATCATCAATCTTCCATCGACGGTCGAGCTGGCGACTCCCAATGTTTATGCCGATCAGATCGAGCTCTTTTGTCGGATGTTTCGGCCGCGGGAGAGCACCCTTATATCTCTCCATACGCACAACGATCGAGGAACGGGAATCGCGGCATCGGAGCTCGGATTGATGGCCGGCGCCGATCGGGTGGAAGGGACTCTCTTCGGTAATGGTGAACGAACAGGCAATTTGGATATCGTGACCATGGCGCTCAACATGTTCACGCAAGGGGTTGATCCGAAGCTGGACTTCTCCAATTTGAAAGAGATTCGACGTATCGCCGAATTCTGCACGGAGCTCAAAGTGCACGAACGCATGCCTTATGCCGGGGATCTCGTCTTCACCGCATTCTCGGGCTCCCACCAAGATGCGATCAAGAAGGGGTTTGCGGCGATGAAGGAATCGGGGCAAGAAGCCTTTGAGGTTCCTTATCTCACCATCGACCCGGCTGATATCGGACGGCAATACGATCCCGTTATTCGAGTCAACTCGCAGTCTGGAAAGGGAGGCGTGGCATTCTTGGTCGAAAGCGAGCTCGGCTTTCAGCTTCCTCGCCGCTTGCAAATTGCATTCAGCCAAGTCATCCAGCGGATCACCGATCAAACCGGTAAGGAGATGCCTGCCCGAGAGGTCGCGAATAAATTCGTTGAGACCTACATCCATCCACCTGCTACCCTTCAATACCATTCTCACACCCCCATGGAGTGCGGCACCGAGGACCAAGAGCGCTATCGATTTACGGTCACCTACCAAGGAGAGAAGGCAGAGGTCGAAGGCCAGGGATCGGGACCGATCGACGCATTCGTACATGCGTTGCGGGACCAATACGGGCTCGCATGTGATATCCTCGATTATCACGAGCACGCCATGGAGGCGGGGAGCGATTCCTCCGCCGCTGCGTACATCCTGGTTCGCACCCCGGACGGGCAAGAGCTCTTTGGTGTCGGACAGCATCGATCGATCACCAAAGCTTCCTTGCTCGGATTCGTGGCTGCGGTTAACCGAAGCCTGCAAGCTCGTTAGCCCTATTGCCTTGAACAAGGCAACGACGGATTGTCGCGCTTTTTGAGTTGCCCACAAAGTAGGCAACTCTCGATGCTTCGGGATTGGGGTAGGGTGCTTGTGGCATTCGATGGGAAAAAGTTCTTGGCTCCGAATCGTCTCCATTTGTTGGGATTCGCGGCACTTATTCCGAGAAGGCTGCTTGGCAGGGCGTTTCTGACGCTAGCACACCCCCTCTTTGGCACGTCTCTTGCTTTTCCTCCAGTCCATGGCGAGGTCGCACGATTATCGGGCGGCTTCCCCTCTACCCAAGAAAAGTCATCGGGTGTTGGGAAGGAGCAATGAGGCTTCTTCCCGCACTCCGGCGGCTCTCCTCTAAATGTTGAATTCACTGGAGTTTGCGTCGGTTCGCCGACAGCGAAGGTACCCCGCGGCCCGTTTGCAGTGTCCGCCTCATTGCGCGGGCCGGGGTATTTTTTCTCACAGACCGGCGTTTGTAACTACCGAAGAACGCAATCGCTTTAAGGCTCTGGGCACTGCAAGGCATTGAAGAGCTGCTTCAGCAACAGAAACGACGCGTTGTACGCACCTGGGACTTTGCTAGCTCGCGGGCCCGCCACATTCAAGATCTTGACCGGGTGTTGCGAGAGCCATTTTGCGATCGCGTTCATTTCGAACTCGTTATCGGCCGTTTGCCCTGGCGGATGCTTGCGATTCTCCGAGTGGGCCATCCCGGGGAGTTTGAGTGTTAAGCAAGGCTTTCGCAATTCTTTTGTGATACGAAAAGTAAGAAGAGATCCACCCGTTAGGCGGGATGGGCTGAGGATCAAGGTGGCGTCGGAAGCCATAACGTTTTGCCTTGTTCTTTCCGCGTAGTCACAGGAGGGGAGCTCCTGGAGGCGATAAATCGGCGGGATAACACCGTCTTCGGCGAAACGACCTCGCGGACACCAACCGCCGTGCTCGATGCCCACTGCGATGGCAGCATCGAGAGCAGCGCGGTCGACTCCGGTTTGACCGCCGGAGATGACCTGCTCCAGGGGGACTGCGGGAGGAAATCGAAAGAGAGTGGGGCGAGTATTCAAGCCGTTTGTTCCGAAGAGTGGAGATAGGCGGATTGTAGGGGCGTTGGGGGCTGCGAAGATCTGGCGAGGAGGGGGATTTTACCATGCAGCGTTCATTCTGGTCTTAGGTTTGGAGGATTGCTTTGTCCCGTCGCATCCTTCTTAGCAGCCCCGACCTATGAAATACCAAAAAATCGTCCCCCTCGTGTTCGCTTGCGGAATTGCTTCTGTCGGAATCGGTATGAGCCATTCCGTTTCGAAAGGGGACCCACGAGATACAAAGTGGCAAGTCGCGATCGACCCGCACAAGGTGATCGGCGTGGCCAGTTGCGAAAAGTGCCACGCTCCTGAAGTACAAACTTGGAAACGCACGCCTCACAGCGAGACCTTTGTAACGCTCCATCGAAAACCCGAAGCGCAGCAGATAGCGACCAAGTTAGGGATCGCCAATTTTAAAAGCGATTCGAATTGCATTCAGTGCCACTACACGATGGACTTGAGGGCGGACATGAAGGCGGATCCCGCCGCATCTCAAGGCCCCGAACACTTGGAGGCGATCGCCGGTGTCTCCTGCGAATCTTGTCATGGCGCGGCCGCCGATTGGGTATCCGTCCATAACGATTATGGTGGTCCCAACGTCACCAAGCAGCAAGAGTCACCTCAACATCGTATCGAACGCTTCTCGCGCAGTATCGAGCTAGGCATGCGCAACCCCGTCAACGTTTATTTGCTCGCTCAGAGTTGCTACCGATGCCACACCGTTCCCGATGAAAAGCTGGTCAATGTCGGTGGGCATCATGCCGGTAGTCTCGATTTTGAGCTTGTTAGTTGGTCGCAAGGAACGGTTCGGCACAACTTTGTTCGAACGGATGGGAAAGTAAATGCCGAAGAGACGGCAGGTAGGTTGCGGCAGTTGTTCGTCGCTGGATTGATTGCCGACATCGAGTTCAGCATGAAAGCAACAGCGATGGCGACCGAGAAAGCCACCTTCGGCATCACGTCCGCCCAGCGAACGGCCCGAGCGATCGAGCGACTGAAATCCGCTCAATCCAAGGTGAACGTTCCCATTCTAGAAGAGATTCTAGGTGTTGCCACGTCGGTCGCTCTCAAGCTCAACAACCGCCAGCCATTAGAAGAGGCAGCGGCCAAGATCCACGATCTTGGCGTCCGATTTGCGTCAACTGTACGAGGTGACGAATTGGCTGCCATCGACACCTTCATTCCTCCCAAAGACAAATGGAAATAGCAACGAATATCGCGAGAACCGATTCCCAGAGGGCGAGCGTTCGTTCGTCGTCTGAATCGGATTCGTTGCAGTCCCATTTCGATAGAGCCTCCCTATTTGAGCTCGACACCGATCGCTTCAGCGAATGCTTAAACGCAATCGTGCCTTCTCACGACGTGCCTGGCGACATGGACGGTTCGCACGCGTCATCCTGTCATTGGCGAGCGGATTCCCCTCACTGGGTTGCGTCTCGCAGGACGAGCGATTCAGAGAACGAAGTCTCGTCGTTCTCGCTTGAAGAATTGTCCATCCTTGAAAAAACAGGTGGCTGCACCGAACTGCCTCTGGTAGATCAAAGTCGATCGTTGTATGGCGTATGTGCTCCGCTCCCACTTCGCGAGTCATTAGTCGAGGAGGGGGATGGGCGAGTCGCGCGAAAGGAAGGCGGTAGCAGCGCGAATCTTTGCGAGCGGCTCCTGGATTCATCGGAAGATTGGTATGATGTTGCCGGCTTCGAGCGTGAAAACGCTGCCAGATTCCTGCAGTTACTTGAACATCAACAATCGCAATGGCTGACCGTCCCCAACAACAACTGCCTACTTCCTCTTCCGAGGCTTCAGGGGTAGAGACAGTTCTCGTCGTTGGAGCTGGTTGGGTGGGGCGGCAGATTGTTGGCCAGTTCGCGTCGCATGGCATTTCGGTCGAATGGCTCGATGCTTCACCGGCGGCCATTCGGTCAGGAATGGAGTGGCTCCATCGCCAAGCGGCCGACTCGCAGATGGGGAGTTACTGGCCTGCAGACCGACTATCCACTGTGTGCGATCGAGTTCGTCCGATCGCCGAGATGGCGGATGCTTCGGACTCTGTAGGATTGGTTTTGGAGAGCGTTACCGAGCAAGTCTCGGTGAAGCGAAAAGTTTTGCAGGCAGCGTCGATGCGTTACCCAAGCCGGGTGCTGATTGCATCAAATAGTTCCTACTTCACCCCGTCGATGCTTGATCGGTTTGTCGCGGAGCCAGAGCGATTTGCCCATATGCACTTTCACGTTCCCGTTTGGCGAACGCGACTGGTCGACATCGCATGTTCACCGCGGACCAGTCCCCAGACCGCCGCGACCCTTGCGAGGCTAGCGCACGAGATCGGCCAGAAGGGTTTGATTCAAACGGTTGAGAATCCCGGTTACGTATTCAATTGGCTTTTGAGGTCCTTGTTGCAATCGGCTTTACAATTGAAGGCAAAGGGGGTTGCGGATCCAGAGGAAATTGACTTTGCGTGGCGGCAAGTTACGGGCATGGAGCTGGGACCGTTCGGGATCATGGATCAGATTGGGCTGGATCTGATACACCAGACCATGTCCGCGGCTCGCTTTGTGGATGGAGATGCCCAGTGGCAGCCGCTCATCGATCAGCTCCAGCCTTTGATTGACAGTCAGCGGTTAGGGGTGAAGAGCGGCCAGGGGTTTTTCGACTATCGCACTCCGTCGGAGGATGGTTCTCATCAGTCTCGCTAATGCGATCGAAATTGCGGGAATCATTGCGATTGTGGGGGGGCTGCGACCGAAGACGACAGCTTGGACGAGCCTCAGCGAGCAGCCCGGGAGGCTTGGAAATTCCCGCGGAATAGGGTTTAGCCTGAAAAATGCGTGCCAAAGGCGACGATTAAGCCTTGTCAGGTCGAACCATTCCTCGTTACACTCTGGGGCTTTCCCATTTCGGGCACGCTGCGTATCGACGCAGTGTCAACTCCGTTGACGACGGAGAGTCCGAGTTGATTACAACCCTTGAACCGCACTAGGCTTAGGAGTAGGCAAGCATGCCGCGTCTGCTCGGTGTTGACATTCCGAACGACAAGCAAGTCGTATATTCCCTTCAATATCTTTACGGCGTTGGCCCAGCGGTCGCCCGTGAAGCTTGCGTGAAGACCAAAATCGACCCTAGCAAACAGGCTCGTGAACTGGACGAAGACGAGTTGAGCCGTTTGGCTAGCTTGTTGGAGCGAGAGTACACGGTCGAAGGTCCGCTGCGACGTCAAGTCGGTCAAGCGATCGGTCGTCTCCGTGAAATCAAGTGCTACCGTGGAATGCGACACAAGCTGGGGCTCCCAGTTCGTGGTCAGCGAACCCGGACCAATGCACGGACCCGAAAAGGTCCTCGTAAGACGGTTGCCGGTAAGAAGGGCGTTAAGGACTTGCGATAGCCCTTGTGGGGGTTTTTTCTCTCGGGCGATTCGCTCGAAAAGGGGAATGGCCTGCGAATGGGGTTATAGGCGAACTGGGTGAGAGTCATCCGGTGGGCAGAGTTCAAAGCGAGCCGGTTTTTGATTCGAACCGGCTTGGCTGGCTAAGATAGTCAGCGTTATCAAAGCGTACGATTCACAGACTGTAGTTTCATCGGTTTAGATACGATTCAAAGGGTTTGTTGTGGCCAAGGCATCTGGTAACAAGTCGGGTGATGTGAAGCGACGCAAGATTCGTCGCAATGTGACGGCAGGAATTGCGCACATCAAGGCGACCTTTAACAACACGACAGTAACGATCACCGACACCAAGGGTGATACTCTTTGCTGGGCGAGTGCCGGAACGAGCGGATTCAAGGGATCGCGAAAGAGCACCCCGTTCGCCGGACAGTCTGCAGCCCAGCAAGCGGCCGAAAAGGCCTTGAAGTACGGGATGAAGGAAATCGAAGTCCGAGTCAAGGGACCGGGGTCGGGACGTGAGTCCGCGATCACCGCATTGCAAGCTGCTGGTATCAGCGTGAAGCAAATCGAAGACATCACCCCGATTCCGCACAACGGTTGCCGACCTCGCAAGCGACGTCGCGTGTAACGGCCGGTTTTGAAATTGCCGGTTTTGAGATCAAAGTAACGATTCCTTTTTTGGAGTACCCTAGGAATGCATGTTCGTTGGCGTGGATTAGAGCTGCCCAGCCAAGTTAATGTAGACCGATCGACATTGACCTCTACGTTTGGTCGGTTCGTTGCAGAACCATTCGAACGAGGTTTCGGCGCAACCATTGGTAACAGTCTTCGCCGAGTTCTCTTGTCGAGCCTCGAGGGAAGCGCAGTAACGCAAATCAAGATTCGAGGCGCTCAGCACGAGTTCTCGTCGATTCCTGGCGTTCTCGAGGACGTCACCGAAATCGTCTTGAACGTCAAAGCCCTCGTGGTGAAGAACCATAGCGACAACACGCGAGTTCTCACCGTTAGCGCCGACAAAGCGGGCGTGATCACGGGAGCCGATGTTCAGACCGATTCCGACGTTGAGATCATCAACAAGGATCACGTTCTGGCGACATTGACTTCCGACGTTCCTTTCATGATGGAAATGGTTGTCGAGAACGGGCGTGGATACGTTCCGGCTTCCGAGCACAGCTCTGGCGACCATGAAATCGGTATTATTCCCGTCGATGCGGTCTATAGCCCTGTCGTACGTGTCCGATACTTCGTCGAAGAAACCCGAGTTGGTCAAAAGACCAATTACGATCGATTGATTATCGAACTTTGGACGGACGGATCGGTGCAACCAGAGATGGCGTTGGTCGAAGGAGCGAAGATTCTTCGAAAGCACCTCAATCCATTCGTTCAATCGAGCGAGCTTGGCAAGCAAGTTCACGCGGTTGCGCGTGGAGGCCCCGGTTCCGCCGAGGCACAACTAGAAGCCAAGTTGAACACTTTGATCGCCGACTTGAAGCTCTCGGTTCGCGCCAACAACTGTTTGGAAGCCGAAGGGATCCGAATGGTCCGAGATCTTGTTCAGCGAACAGAAGACCAGTTGCTGGAAGTTCGAAACTTTGGTGAGACGACTCTCAACGAAGTCCGTGAGCGATTGACCGGAATGGGTCTCCACCTTGGCATGCGAGTCCCATCGATGCGTTAGTTCGCACCGCGGGCGTCCACCATAAATTTACAAATTGTATTTGGATAAGAAGTCATGAGACACTTGAGAAAAGGTCGGGTCCTCGGTCGTTGCCCGTCCCACCGAAAAGCATTGTTTTCGAATTTGGTCGCCGCCATCATCTTGACCGAACGAGATGTAACCGAACTGGAGCCGAATGCTCCGAAGGTTCCCGGCCGGATTGTAACGACGCTTGAGAAAGCGAAGGAAATCCGTCCTCTGGTCGAAAAGTGCATCACCATTGCAAAGCATGGCGTGATCGCCGATGAGAAGGCCAAAGAGTTCGAAACCACTGCCGAGCGTGGATCCGAAGAGTGGAAAGCGTGGCGAAAGAGCGATTCGTGGCGGAAATGGGCGGAAGCTCGTGCACCTGGAGTTACGGCCCGTCGACGCGTCTTCGCTATCGTAAAGGACAAAGAGTGCGTTCGGATCTTGTTCAACAAGATTGCCCCCCGATTCTTGGATCGAAATGGCGGTTACACCCGCATCATGCGGCTGGCCAAGCCACGATTGGGAGATAACGGTACCCGCGCCATTCTCGAGTTTGTCGGTCAAAACGACCGCACAGCGAAGAAATCAACGAAGCCAGCATTCGAAGCGACCGCTTCCGAGTAATTGCGATTCGATCGCGTCAGCAGATCGAACGAAAAGAAGAGCAGGGCCATGGTATCAACCATGGCCTTTTTTTACGGACTTTTTCGGTGTCAAACAGCAAGTGATTGGTTGGTGATGAGCGAAAGCCTTGGACGCCCTCCATCTTCGAGCTACCTTAAGGTCTTTCTCGCTGGCGCGCGAAACAGTCTGATTCGCGACATGACGTTTCGAAGCAATTTCTTTCTGGACTGCATTTCGAGTTTGTCGTGGCTTTTGATGAACTTGGGTTTCTACCTTCTCGTTTTTTTTCATGTCCGATCGATCGGCGTGGAAACGGGATGGGGGCGAAATGAATTTTTTGTCTTCCTCGCGACGACTTGGTTGATCAATTCGATTATCCAAGCGTTTTTGATGCCGAACGCGCAGGAGTTCAGCGAGCTCATTCGAACAGGTGGGCTGGATTATGTGTTGCTCAAGCCGATGGATACCCAGTTTTTGATCTCCTTTCGGCGGGTAGAGTGGTCCTCACTCAGCAACTTCGTCTTAGGCCTAATCATCTTGATCTATGCCTTGTTGCAGTTGCAAGAAAGAACGGCACCGGCTTGGCAGTGGAGTTGGATCTCATTTGGCCTCTTCTGGTTTTACGTCGCGTGTGGCGTTCTGCTTTTGTACAGTTTGATGATCTGTCTGGCTGCGACCAGTGTTTGGTTAGGACGAAACCAGAGCCTTTATGACTTCTGGTTTTACATCACCAATTTCTCCCGCTACCCAATGGAGATTTACGAAGGGGGATGGGGCTATCCTCTTTGGTTGATCTTTACCTTCGTGGTACCTGTTCTTGTCGTGGTCAATGTCCCTGCGAGAATCCTTGCCCAGCCACTTTCCCCGCGCGAACCTTGGGAGTGGGGGCTGGCCATGTTCGCCTTCGTCGCGACGGTCGTTTCGCTATTGGCCAGTCGATGGATCTTTCGACGCGCTCTGCGCAGTTATTCCAGCGCAAGCAGCTAGCCGCTCCTCTCCTCGTCTTCATCTCTATTCCACTGGAAACTTTGCATATGCCTCGCACCTTTATCAGTGATATCCAACCGCAAATGCAGATCGACGAGGTCTTTCGGATTGCCGATCGACAACTGCGTGCAAATCGCCAGGGGAGTCACTATTTGCTACTGCAGTTGCAGGACAAGACGGGGACCATTTCCGGAATGCGTTGGAACGCAGATGAACGGCTTGCCGATCGGTTTCCTCGCGGCGCATTTGTGCGAGTCCAAGCCGCATCGCAGCTGCACAATGGTGTCCTTCAACTGATCGTTCACCAAATGCTGGGCGTCGACGAGAGTCAGATCGATACCGAGGAGTTTGAAAGCGCGACCCGCGTCGATGTGCCTTCGCTTTGGGGGGAATTGCGAGAGTTGCTCGCCTCCATACAAGAACCAACGTTGAGAGCTATCGTCCAAGCGTTTGTCGACGACTCGTCGGTCGAAGCCGCATTACAGATAGCACCGGCGGGTATCAAAACCCATCACGCGTACCCGGGCGGACTGCTTGAGCATATTGTTTCCTTGGTGAAACTTTCTGCATTGCTCGCTTCGCATTACCCGTCGCTGGATAAAGACATGCTTCTCGCTGGAGCTTTTCTTCACGATATCGGGAAGCTGGAAGAGCTCGCCTTTGATGGCGAGCTGGCGTATACCGATTCTGGCCAGTTGCTCGGCCATCTTGTTCAAGGAGTGGGGATGATTGATCGCAAAGCGATCGAAATCGAATCGAAAGGTGCGACGCTGGATCAGAACAAATTGCTGCAGTTAAAGCACATCATCGTCAGTCATCACGGTTGTTTAGAACATGGGAGTCCGAAAGTACCGATGACCATGGAAGCGATGGCGTTCCACTACATCGATGAAATGGACGCGAAGCTGAGTTCTATTCGCGGAATGATCGAAGCGGACCGGACTCGGGATGCTTGGACCCCTTACAATCCAACGCTGGCCCGAAAGATACTCAAACCACAGGCCTGAGAATGCCGAAGTCGATTGCCAATCAATTGGTCGAATTGACCGAACAATTTCGGGATGGCGTGGATGCCCTTTCCTTTCGAACGCCCGTCGAATGGGTTTACAACCCTTTGCAGTATGCGTGGCAATCGCATCGTGAGTATCTTCGTCGATACGCGAAAACGGGCTGTAAGGTCTTGTTTCTGGGGATGAATCCAGGCCCGTTCGGAATGGCGCAAACGGGGGTCCCATTTGGCGAGATACCAGCGGTTCGCGACTATCTGCAGATTCGAACACCGGTCGCAAAGCCATTGAAGGAGCACCCCAAGCGCCCCATCGAAGGATTTGATTGCCAGAAATCGGAAGTTTCGGGCCGAAGATTGTGGGGGCTATTCGCGAAACGTTTCCCTGCCCCCGATTCGTTCTTCCAAGAGCATTTCGTCGCGAACTATTGCCCTCTCGTCTTCATGGATGAAGGGGGACGAAACATCACACCTGACAAGTTGAATCGCGAAGACTCAAAGCTCCTCGAATCCTGCTGCGATCAATTCTTGCAATCGCTGGTGACCATCCTGCAGCCGGGCACAGCCGTCGGGGTTGGGGCTTACGCCGAATGCTGTTTAAAGCGAGTGCTTGGGAAATCTACCGATATTCGTATTAGCAAAATACTGCACCCGAGTCCAGCTTCGCCTGCTGCGAACAAGGACTGGGAGGGGCAAGCGACCCGGCAGCTTATCGATAGTGGTATCTGGTAGCAGCCGGGTTCAGCCATTTGTTCGTCGACTGCACTGGTGGCGACGACGGAATTGGAGGAGTTGACTGACTCGGTGCAGGGAGTGGTTCGAAGCTTTGTTGGCGTTGCATTCGCGGATTGCTATCGCTCGGTGAACCCGGTACCGCGGGGCGAGATGGGTAGGGTGTACTGTGCACCGGTTCAGGCCCAAGCAGCGATCTCTGCGTTCCCAAAGATTTGGCATCGTCGGGAGAAGCGTGAAGCGAAGACAAACCCGAGGCGGAAGAGTCGAGGATTTGGAGCGGGTTCCAAACGCCGCCGCCAAACTCAGGCCATGGGTCTCGAGCGAGTGGCGGAGAAAGGACAGCTCCGAATGTTTCTGGTGAGGAAGGAGCTTGGTAGAGTTGTGAAACTGGAATGCAGTTCCCTGTTTTGCACGCGTGGTAGCCTTGGCTGTATCCGATGCCATGGTACCTGCCGAGGTAGGTCAGCACGGGGTAGTTTGTGCTGTTTCCGAACTGAGCCCAGCTTTCCGAGGAGCTAGCTGCTGCACTCCACAAGGCCATACTCAGAGTAAGAATTTGGTAGCGACGGCGCATGCGCTGACTCCTTTCATCGCGAGCGGTTTTTCTTGGAGCCCGTCCGAAAACAAGCGGAAACCGCGGCTATCGCCAAAGCGGCTAATGCTTTTCTGCTTTTCGATAAGTCTCTTGTACTCTTCGATGTCGGATGACTATCCGTCGCGACTCCAGAGAACTCCATCGACGGACAAGCCCCAGCGTACGAATCTTATGCGACGCGAGGGCTAGGCAAAATGTAGCGGCAGATCGATCCTGCTCTTATTCTTCAAGCAGCTTGATCGAGTCGTTGTTTCCACTTGCTAGCAAGCCGACGCTGCGATAGACGGTGAGCTTTTCACGGGAGTCGGTGATATCCAAGTTCCGCATGGTGAGTTGGCCGATGCGGTCGGTGGGGGTGAATTCGCCCTTTCCACTTTCCATCGTGAGGCGTTCCGGTTTGTAGGTCAAATTGGGGCTCTTGGTATCAAGAAGCGAGTAGTCGTTTCCTCGGCGCAGCTCGAGTGTGACTTCACCGGTTACCGCCCGGGCTACCCAGTGCTGGATCGCTTCCCTTAGCATGAGCGATTGCGAGTCGAACCATCGACCTTCGTAGAGCAAACGCCCCAAGCGACGCCCCATGTCTCGGTATTGTTCCATCGTCCCTTCGTTGTGGATTCCGGTGATGAGTCGCTCGTACGCGATAAACAGAAGCGCCATACCTGGCGCTTCGTAAATCCCACGACTCTTGGCCTCGATAATTCGATTCTCGATCTGGTCGGACATTCCCAGTCCGTGTCGACCTCCGATGGCGTTGGCTTCCAGTACCAAATCCACTTTCGAGCTGAAGGACTGGCCGTTGAGGGCGACAGGCAATCCCGCTTCGAAGGTGACGGTTACGACTTCGGGAGTGACAACGCAGTCCGATTTCCAGAAGGGGACACCCATGATCGGATCGACGATCTTGATCCCCGTATCGAGGTTTTCCAAGTCCTTGGCTTCGTGCGTGGCGCCCCAAATGTTCGAGTCCGTCGAGTACGCCTTTTCCTTGCTCATGCGGTAGCCCAAGCCCGCTTTTTCCAAGAGCTCCGACATCTCTTTTCGGCCCCCCAACTCCTTGTTGAAGGTCTCGTCGAGCCAAGGTTTGTAGATCTGCAGTTCTGGATTGGCGAGCAATCCGTAGCGATAGAATCGCTCGATGTCGTTTCCTTTGTAGGTGCTGCCGTCACCCCAAATGTTGACACCATCTTCTTTCATCGCTTGGACCAGCATTGTTCCGGTGACAGCCCGCCCGATGGGGGTCGTGTTGAAGTAAGGCAGTCCTGCGGTGGTGATGTGGAATGCACCGCATTGCAGGGCAGCGAGCCCTTCGTGGACCAGTTGCTCACGGCAATCGATTAAGCGAGCTTTTTCAGCACCGCATTCCAAAGCTCGTTTCGGGATGTCGTCGTAGTTCGACTCGTCGGGTTGGCCAAGGTTCGCGGTGTAGCAATAAGGGATCGCCCCCTTTTGCCGCATCCAGAAGATCGCTGCACTGGTGTCGAGGCCGCCGGAGAAGGCGATACCTACGTTCTGGCCAACCGGGAGGGACTGAAGGATTTTCGACATGGAAGTGCTGCTGTTGAGGCCCTAGGAATGTTGCAAAGCGAGCAACGATCTTACACAAAAACAAGCAATTTCCTACCCATACATCCGCTTCCCTGTCGTGCGGTGTAGGTTATGGATATCTGGAAGAATATTTCGATTGGAGAAGTTGGGTGAAATAGGTCCTAGGATCTGCCCCCAGCCACCGCTACAATTTCGGCTTCGTACGACGCCACCCAGAAGAGCATCAAGGAGGTTTGTTATGCCAGTACATACGATTCAACAACGACGCGCAGGATTTCGCCTTTGGTTGTCCCTCACGGCAACTTTGTCTTCCGCAGCAGTCTCTCAATGGTTTGTGAGCCCGACGGTGCTTGCCCAAGATGCGGTGGCTCAAGACGCTGACGCACCCGCGGAAATACAAGCCGCTCCATCGGCCGTCGTCGCGAAGCCAGCTCCCGATTCACCACAACTCCGCTGGCTCCCCAAGATCCAGTCTGCACAGGAGAAATTGAACGCCGAGGCTTTTCCATCTTCGAAGGCGGCCCGCGAGCAGCTCGATGCGGCGATTTCTTCCTTCGAGAATTATTTGGATCGCACTCCCGAGAATCGCGATAACTGGAAACAGTTCTTAGGTTGGAGTTCTCTCAAAGAGGAGCTGGCCAAGGAACAACCGAATCAAGACACGCTGCTTCAATTGGAAAAGCGGTTTCGCCAAAACTTCAACGGACTTGAACTCAGCCCATTCACTTCCGTGCGCGATGCTATCAAGAATTATTTGATCGCCCTTCGTTTTGGAACCGATCAAGCGAAGTCGGTTGAAATTCTTCGCAATCGGCTGGCTCAACTGGCGGACTTGGTTCAAAACGCGGACCTGTCCAAGGATAACAATGCGCGTCGCGAGGCAGCGTTGACTGTTTCCTATTTGGATCAGGCCAATCAGATTCCTGAATTGGTGCACGAGATCCACGGAGCGTTTTCCAGGCCCAACGCTCGTGTTTTGCTCTCGGCTGATTATGTTCACAACAAGTTTGGGAGAGGCGTATGCGAGCCGAATCCCGTTTGCGAAGAGATCCTGGGCACACGCATCTTCGGGAATAGTATTCTCAGCGGTGCTGTGACCCCTCGCCTGATACCTTCCTCTTCCCAAGCGATGGTCCGGTTGCAGTTGAACGGAGATTTCTCGAGCAATAACATTGGATACAACCGCGGTGTCAAGCTGTATACCACCGGCTCTGCGTTCGTTTCAGCGGGTGAGACAATCGCTCTTGGGCCAAACGGGCTGATGGCCTTGGGTGATACCCATACCGATGCGAATCTTACAACGAACATCCACGCCATTGATGCCAAGCTAAAGATCATTGAAAAGGTAGCTGCCAAGGTGGCTGCAAAGCAAAAGCCACAGGCGGATGCTATCGCTGAGGGACGTATGGAAAACCGAATCCGTACACAATTCCACGACCAGCTCGTGACGCAGTTGGCAGAATCCAATCAAAAGATTGGAAACCCATCCATTGTCGAATTGGTCCGATTAGGCCTCGACAAACCTATGCGAACTTCGTGGAGTAGCGACCACTATTTGGCAATGCTATGGAAGGTGCAGCAAGATGTTCAGCTCGCCGCCCCTTCCGCTTGTCCTCACGTTGTTCCGACGACCGGTATTGCCTTGCAAATTCACGAGTCCGCTATTGTGAACTTGCTCGATCCCGTTCTCGCTGGCCGCATCTTGAACAGCGAGGAGTCCGAGATGTATCGCATGCAATTCGGTGAGCTTGCTGAAGGAGCGGTTCGTCGCGACAACGATGAACCTTGGGCGATCACGATGGCAGGAAACAATCCGATCGAAGTTCAATTCGAAGACTCGAAAATCATCTTTCGAATTCGAACGACGAAATTGGATCGCGGCGACCAAGCGTTGGAGCAGTTCGCCACGATCGAAGCATCCTATACGCCTGTGCTCGTAGACGGCGCTCTGCAGCTTGTTCGGGACGGCGACGTGCGGATTGAGTTTTCTGGAAAGCAGCAACGAGGGGTCCGTGCCGTTTCCCTTCGCAGCTTCTTGAAGAAGAAGTTCGACGATGTGTTCAAGGCAGAATTGCTAGACAAGCCGCTTCGCATCGACGAGAAACTGCCCGCAGATCTCAAGGGTCTAAAATTGGCCGAGATCGTCGTCGACGAAGGCTGGCTGCAAGCGCATTTGAATTAAGCATTGGTTGGATATCGCCAATTTCGCGGGAGCGAATCGCGACTCAATCAGCCACAAAATCAGCCGGAACGCGCTAGCGTCCGGTTACCAGCTTACCATCGCAACAGACGTATTGGTGTTAGCCTTAGAAACCCTGGGCTAGCGCCCAAGGGCTGATGCGCTTGCTCTCAGCGGAGCTGAAAGGCGACTCCATTACCTATTCCCCCTCCCGACCTTAAGCGGCGATTCGGATAGGCATTGGAATTTGGGTTGCTGCATGCTTAGATCTCTCGATCGCGTCGACGATCTCTCGCGCGATGCTTAACGCTGCGGTTCCTGCATGACCGGAGACGGTGACAGGTTCGCCAGATTGAATGGATCGAATGAATTCACCGTGCTCAAGCCCGATTGCGTTTTGCGCTTCGGGTTTGATTTCGGTCCGTTGCAACCATTGTTCAAAAAGTTGATCCTTTACTTTGGCTCGATCCTCTGCAGAAAGACGGTCTGCGAGACGCTCGCCGCTCTTTACATCTTGCTTCGGTTCGATCGCCACGATTTGGCTGGTGCCGAAGTCGATGTGCTTGACTCCATCGTCGCAGTACAGACTCATCGAACGCTTTGGGGCTTCTGCAATGCGAGATGCTCGCAACTGTGCCATTGCGCCGCTGCGAAATCGCAACTGAGCGACGGCAAAATCCTCATGTTCGCCGAGGACTTGCCAACCGAATGCTTGAACTTGTTCGACCGGTGATTGGACCAAACTAAGAATGAGATCGATGTCATGGATCATCAGATCCATCACGATTCCAATGTCGGTGCTGCGACCTGTATACACACCTTCGCGGACAGCTTCGATATAGCGAACTGATTCCCCGCGTGTGGAGGAACGGATCTCGGTCCAAGCTGGATTGAATCGCTCGACATGTCCGACTTGCAACGTGGCGTGATTCTCGTAGGCCAAAACCACCAGCTGATGGGCTTGCTCGGTAGTCGCTGCAATCGGCTTTTCCATAAACACGTGGATGCCCCGTTCAAGGCACCACGAACCGATTTCATGATGCAGGAATGTTGGGGCTGCTATGACAGCACCATCGATGTGGTGCTCAAGCTCGCGAAAGTCCTCGACCACAGGGAGTTTCAAAGTGGACTGAACTAGATCTCGCGATGCAGCAGAGGGATCGGCTACCGCTACGAAATGGCACTGGTCATTTCCGGCCAACAGTTTGGCATGGATACGTCCGAGATGGCCCCCACCGACGACGGCGATACGTGGTAGTTTCGGTGCGATAATCATCTGTCTGGTTTTTTGTTGAAGGTAATACAGCTGCTCTCTAGGCTGCCGCAGCGCTGGCTCCACCTGCGCTCGAGGAGCTTCGGCGATCCCGGCCACGGCCATGCTTGCCCAGATTGGACTCGTCGATGAAGGCAAAGAGCGTTTCTAGTTCAGGAAGCAATCCTCCCTCACCCTGCAGGATCTCGCGGGCATGCTTCACACCCACTTTCGATCGATAAAGCAGTTTGTGCGCTTCGCTGATCGCGCGAATGGATGCGGTCGAGAAATTCTTTCGCTTGAGCGCGACGACGTTTACACATCGAGGCCGTGCAGGAAAGCCTTCGGCAAGCATGAAGGGAGGGATGTCTTGCAAGACGCGCGAGAGACCGCTCACGAATGCATAGCAGCCGATCGAAGCAAAATGATGCACCGCCACGCCACCGCTAAGCGTCGCGTCGTGTTCCACTTTAACGTGGCCACCCAACATGACCGTATTGGCCATGATCACGCGGTCTTCGACAATGCAGTCATGGGCCACGTGAGAGTTGGCCATCAAGTAGCAATTGTGTCCGATGCGAGTGATTCCTTCGTCCTTTTCTGTACCACGGTTCACCGTGACGCACTCACGAAAGACGTTGCTGTCACCAATAATGACTTGGGTTGGCGATCCTTGATAGGAAAGATCTTGAGGTTCACCGCCTATCACACAGCCAGGAAAGAATCGATTCTCTCGACCAATGGTCGTGTGGCCTGTGATGGTGACATTGTTCTCGAGACGCGTACCACGCCCGATCTTGGCATTCGCGCCGATCACACAATGATGGCCGATGCGAACATCGTCATCGAGTTCGGCGCGGGGATCTACCACAGCGGTGTGGGCTATGATTGTTGGCATGGTTCACTTCCCAGACTAAGCGTCAATCTAGTGCGAAAAACGTGATGATGCGTTGGAATGCGGATCAAGCTGCGTTCCTCGCGACATGTGTTTTATGATTTTTTGTGGATAGGAACTGCTGGCCGCGTCCCATCTCAAACAAAGCTTCGGCGAGCAATCCGTTCAGGCGATGACCGCTGCGATGAGCAATTACCTTGCCTTGAATTCTCCACCCACATAGGGATAGGTCTCCAACGACGTCTAGCAGTTTGTGCCGAGAGCATTCGTCTTCAAAACGGAGCGTGTTATCGATGGGACCTTGTTCACCGAAGACGACGAGGTCTCGGTAGGTCACGTGAGCTGCAATACCTTTCGTTTGCAGCATCTTGGCTTCATGCTCCTCCAAGAATGTACGAGCGGGAGCCACGTGTTGGGTGAAGCTGCTTCGGTCGATCGGAAGGGTAGAATCCGATTTGGGAATGCTGCTGGTACTGCCGTAGTCCAATTCGTATCGAATGGTCAAACCTGGCTCCGAGGACGGAATCGCCATGACCCATTGTTGATCATCCCCGAGTTTGATCGGCTCGTCGATGATGACGGCTTTCGTTGGTTCAAACTGGCATCGAACTCCTGCTTGCTCGATCGCGAGAGCGAAAGCCAAGGAGCTGCCGTCCATTCCAGGCATCTCCGGCGAGTCGCACTCAACAACACAGTTGTCGATCTCGAGAGCGTAGAGAGCAGCTAGAACATGCTCTACCATCTCGACATGCGCGCCTGAAAACTCGAGCGTCGTACGAAGCTGCGTTTCGCGGCGATGCGCGACGCGAGCTTCGATCGAGGGATGGCCGGGCAAGTCAACGCGCCGAAAGACGATCCCGGTCCCTGCCGGAGCGGGCAGGAAAGTCAAACTATTGGCACGTCCGGACCAATAGCCACGACCGCTAACGCGGGTGACGTGCTCAATTGTTTGTTGGAATCTTAGTGGCTGCATGCGAGGCCGAAATCCGTTTCGAACCTTAGGGGTAACAATTTGTTTAGTACGCCAAGCGACGTCCTGTCGCTTTCACCTACCATCGGGTACAAGCCGCGAGTTGGATAGCTCGCAGCGAAACCCTTGCGAAGCGCGAATGCCCGAGGAGCAGAACTACTTCTGCGTCCCGAAACCAGGACGACCCGCAGTCTGAGGGACTGGAGGCTTTGCTCCGCCCGCAGATGCTTGAACGTTGGTTCGGAGTACGTACAGAACGTAGTCGGTCACGTCCATGCCTGGAGCTTGGTAGACCACGTCGCGTTGGATGCCGAAGTCGACGGTGCGAGGCTTCTTGTAATCCATTTCGTTTTGCTCTTTGCTGAAGCGCAAAACCATATCGTACTTATAAGCATTCGCGACGGTGCTGATGGCGGTTGTGATGTCTTGGTAAGACTTGTAAACAACACCTGCTTGTCGTTCTGCGAATTCCTTCTCTTTGCCCATGAAATCGACGCGGAGCTTGCTTTCGGCGTTGAGGAGTTCTTCTTGCTTTTGCTTGAACTCTGGGCTTGAGGATTCGAGATTCTTTCCAATGGCCTCGCTTTGGCTCAGCAAGTCTTTACGGCGGGCCTCGATTTGATCTTGGGCTGCCTGCATCTCGGCTTTGATCTTTTCCATCTCAGCATTCATCGAGGGATGGTTTTTCAAAAGAAAGCCCACATCAACAAGTGCGACCGAGGTTGCGCCCGTCTTGGGAGGTTGAGATGGAGGGACGTTCGCGGCGGGAGCTTGTGCCATTGCGGAGGCTGAGCAAATCCCCATCAGAGCGACGGTCGCGAGAGAAATTCGAAAATGCACTTTCGAGCACTCCTTGCTAAGTGGTTGTGAATGTTCACTAACGTTTTTTCATACGACAATCGATCCGTCGATCGCCGGTGCGGATGTTAGGGTCACCATGATTTACCCAGTCCATCCGCGATTCTTGCAATTTATGGAATTGGCGTAAATAGCGATCTATTCGGGTACGGTCACTTTCAATTGAACTTTCTCGCCATTTCGCTCCACCTCGATCACCGCTTCTTTACCTCGAGCAAGCGTTGGAAGCGCTCGATCGATATCCGCGCGTTCGCCAATGGATGTGTCGCCGATCTTGATCAATCGATCTCCTTCACGAATGCTAGCTTTTTCTGCAAGCGAACCCGGAAGGATTCGCTCGACGACGGTGTCGTTCAAACGGACCCCTAGTCGGAGAGCACGCTGTCGGTTGGCTTGCGGATTCGCCCTTCCGCGAACTTTCACAAAGGAAGGTTTCGCGGGGTTGAAGGCGATCTCTTCAGCCAATTGTGAAACCATATCGGTTATGCGGTCGATTCCGATGAGGTTGATTTTGTCGAAATCGTCACTTGGACGGTGGTAGTCATCATGAAGACCGGTGAAAAAGTGGAGCACCGGTATGTTTTTCATGAAGAAAGATTGATGATCGCTCGGGCCCATCCCTTCCGGTAAACGCTCCAGACGGAATGCTAGCGATTCATTCGCTTTCGTGATCATGCTATCGAACTCAGTCGCCGTTCCCGTCCCGTAAATCGTCAGCTCGTCGTTTTGAAGTCGACCTACCATATCCATGTTGAGCATGGCGACGGTTCTTTCCAATTCAAACCGAGGATGGTTGCAATAATAAATGCTCCCCAACAATCCTCTCTCTTCACCCGAAAAAGCGATGAACAAAATGTTGCGCCGAGGTTTGTCTCCCGACCGGTCGTAGACGTCTTTCATCCGCAGTGCGGTTTCAAGAAGTGCTACCGTTCCTGAGGCATTGTCGTCTGCACCGTTGTGAACCGCGATCGTTCCAGGCGCGAGAGAGCCGGGGCCTCCCATTCCTACGTGGTCAAAGTGGGCGCCGATGACGACATACTCGCCGGCAAGGTCCCCTTGTCCGGGGAGAAGTCCCAAAACATTAAAGGATGGTACTTTTGCCTTCTCGATGGCAACTTCGCCGGCGATTCGCAGGCCGGGAATTAGGAACGAGCGAGGCTTCAAATCGGAATCGATCCCCTTCTCGACATCTTCCAAGGACTTTCCGGCTTGGGAAATCCACTTCGCGAGAAGGGAACGTTTCATGAACAGCGTCGGGATTTGGTCTTTGATCAGCCCCCCTCCCGTTCCGATGGGGAACAGGGTATCCGGGGCATCTTGATCGCTTTTCGCGTCGTTTACGAGGATTAGGGCTGCAGCACCGTGCTTGGCCGCGTTGATTTCCTTGGTGGTGAAAAGTGCATGTTGGGACGGTTCCGTGCCGTCGAAGGGACTTTTCGGGTCGTCGGCTTGCGGTTCCTTCCGTAGAACCACGACTACTTTTCCAGTCACATCGATCCCGGCGTAATCGTCGTAGAGGACTCCGTCGGTCGAGGTGATGCCGTATCCGACAAAAACGACCTCGGCGTCAAAGGAGCCATTCTTGCCCAACGTTTGCGGCTGATAGTCGGTCCCCAGTTCCAGGGAAGTCGGGGATTCGCCCTTCCAAGCAGCTTGAAGACGATTTTTTTCTGGTGGTGTTTGAAGCGGACCGTCGAGCGAGAAGTTTTGGAACGGAGTTCCTTCGAACAGATCTGTTTTCAGGCCAAGGTTGGTGAAGCGTTCGGCCAAGTAGTCGGCTGCTTCTCGGAGTCC
Source organism: Pirellula sp. (assembly GCA_025459245.1). Taxonomy (GTDB): domain Bacteria; phylum Planctomycetota; class Planctomycetia; order Pirellulales; family Pirellulaceae; genus JBKCUI01. The sequence continues at coordinate 596 of JALOQZ010000018.1, read as the reverse complement.
TGTTGTTTCGGCCGCTCGCCCTTTGCGCTCGTCGGAGGCCAAGTACTCGATATCGGTTTGGAGCCTGGATAAAGCCCCTTTCACCGTCTCATTCAGCGGTTCCTTCGCGAGAAGAGCGAAGGACGAGAAGGACGTCATCGACGAAAGTGCCGCGGTGACAGCCAACCCCATGGAAACAAGAAACCGGATCGATGGACGAGATGCAATCTGCATAGAACCTCTAACTTAGAAGCGGTGCCTTAAACCCAACGCAAACCCCCGAGCCTGCCATTCTCCGGGGGGAATCTTGTGAAGCAAGTCGTCCAGTCTGGACTTGTGACTATTTTTTTCTCCCCGTAAACTGCGTGGTTTCTATCAAATCTGGACCTTTCGCGAGAGGCAAGCCCACCGATATGGGTCGTTTCGTACCTTCGATGATCGCAATGAGCTTAGTGCTGGGAGTCGTCCCCATGGACGATCTCCGCGCGATCGCGTTGTTTGCGGCGGCTCAAGAGGCTAGCACCCCGGCAGCGGAAACGCCTGCCGATGCGGCACCCCAAGCACCCACGATTTCTTCAGCACCTGCTGCTGGCTCCTCCGCACCTCCTGCGAGCGAG
>JALOQZ010000200.1 GCA_025459245.1 Pirellula sp. | reverse complement strand
GCCAATCTCTGTTGTTGTCTCGCATAGTGGGTCGCCGCACCTGCTGCATGCTCGTCGTACTCTTGATACATCGCGACGACAAACTTCTGTACAGCTAAAACGCGAGCTCGTTTCGATACAGGCGAATCCAAACCAACAGCTTCAATGGTCACATCGAGCAAATCAGCCCGCCACGCTTGCGGTACTTCAAAGACAATTCGAAATGGACGCGCTCCTTCCAACGTGCTTTGCGAGGATTGCTTCACCTTGAAGTAAACCCCGCGTCGTCGATCCAATGTCCCCGACGCTGTCGACAACTCCATCGCGGGCTTCCTCGCATAAACGACAGTCTCATGCGAATTGTCGTGACCATACGCGTAGCCCTGGATCGTCCCAGCCCCGGGATATCCTCCCACGCCTCGAATCGCACCCTCGCGCACGCGATCGGAATCCTGCGTGATCTGCATCGGCCCCAAGATCTCGCTTTGCAGCTCAGTACGAGGTGAGTAGTCGGCTACTTGAACATCCTCATGCCGACTCACCATCTTGACGGTGTATTCCGTCACACGCGATGAATCGCCAGGAGTAAACAAAGCCGACACATCGAGCTGGACTTCAACCATTCTGGAATTGGGCATCTGAGACATGATCCCAATCTGCCCCAGCTCGCGAGCCGCGACAACGGGATTCACATCAAATGCCACTTGCCCCAGCGAAGTCAATGCCCCAGCAAGCAGACAGACTATGCCCATCATTGGCGCAACAAAGAATCGTACTTGTGCAACCGCTTTGCGAATAACGCGTTTCATAACATGCCCTCCTTGACGATCAGCTTCACGCAACCCCCGCGCTTCAGCCGTCGCTTTGAACCTGTGTGTTGGATCATTCATTACGATCCCTGCACAACCGACACTCTCCGCAACCGGCATAAGCCGTCTCTTAGGACTTGTTGCAAGTGCCGTTCCATCCTGGAAGGTAGCATCCAAATTTCTTAAGAATGCGTGTTTCGACTTCGCTGCTTTTCCCAAGCGTTAAATCTTGACACGCCCTCATCTCATGTGCATGGAAATACTAACAATGCGTTACCAAAAGACAACGATCAGCCGTTTCAAATTGCAACGCATCGTGCGATGAGACTCCAAATTGGCAGGGGGTTGATCCCCAACACGATAGGCTATATCGTCCATCTTTCCTAATTCATCCAGACCGAGCCCGTTTGCATTTCCCAGATGTCACATCTTTACAAAACCGTTATCGGACTTGAGGTCCATGTCCAACTGAAGACCGAGACCAAACTCTTTTGTCGGTGCCGCACCACATTCGGAGCCTCGCCAAATACCCAAGTCTGCCCGGTTTGCCTCGGCCTCCCTGGAGCGCTCCCGGTCCTAAACGAGACAGCGATCCGCTTCGCTCTTCGCGCTGGCATCGGGCTACATTCCCAAATCGCTCGCTTTACGAAATGGGACCGCAAGAATTACTTCTATCCGGATCTCCCGAAAGGGTATCAAACCAGCCAATTCGATCTACCTATCTGCGGCCCTGGATACCTAGAGATCGAATCCACCGACGAGATGGGGGCACCTTGCCTAAAGAAGATCCGCATCCTTCGCGCTCACTTAGAAGAAGATGCCGGAAAAAGCCTTCACGACGAGGTAGCCGGCAAAGCGGACACCCGAATCGACCTGAATCGCGCCGGTACTCCGCTGCTTGAAATCGTTTCCGAACCGGACCTCCGCAGCGCCGAAGAAGCAAAGAACTATCTGGTCGAAATGCGTCTCCTGATGATGTATCTCGGTATCACCGACGGAAATATGCAGGAAGGCTCCCTCCGAGCGGACGCCAACGTTAACCTCCATATCCAACGCGATGGAAAATGGATCGCAACACCGATCGTTGAAATCAAAAATCTCAATAGCTTCCGCTCGGTCGAACGCGCGATCCTCTACGAAAGCCAAAGACAATACGATCAATTCCTCGCCGATGGCAAAACGATCGGCGAAGCTCCCAAACAAACGCGTGGCTGGGACGACGACGCAGGCATCACCGAAATGCAACGCGAAAAGGAAGACTCCGCCGACTATCGATACTTCCCTTGCCCCGACCTAGTCCCTGTCCTAATCTCCGACGCCGATATCGCAAACCAACAAACTGCAGCGGCGATTACACCCCGCTCCGCGCGCGAAAAACTAACCGGACCGCTAGAACTTCGACCCGCCGATGCAGAAATCCTGGTCCAACAAGGCCGCGATTCGGTGGAATACCTTTTTGCACTAGTCGATGCTGGGGCTAACCCAAAACGAGCGTCCGCATGGATGCTCCAAGATGTCCTGAGGATCCTGAACGACCGCTCGATCTCCGTTTCTGAGTTCCCCATCCCCGCTCCTTCGCTGGCAATGATCCTTGTCGCGATCGAAAAAGGGACTCTCGATACCTCTCGCGCTCGAGAAGTATTTTCAAAACTACTCGATGCACCAGAGCAGTCGGTCTCAGCCCTGATCGAAGCCCACGGTGTCGTCGCCGTCGATTCGAGCGAACTGGAATCGCTTTGCCGTGAACTACTTGCAGAGAACCCAGATGTGATCTCAAAAGTCAAATCTGGGAACACAAAGGCAATCGCCGCACTGATCGGACAAGCCCGAAAGAAGAACAAGAACGCGGACCCAAGGCAAGTTCAAGAACTCTGCCTCAAACTCATCGAAACCGAACATCCTTAGCCGCTCCACTAGAGCGGCGGTTTCTGTCGAGTTTAAAACTCTCTAGAGCCTATCCGAAAACCATTAGCCGCTCTGGCGCTAGCCGCGGTTTCCGATGGTCTTCGGATAGGCTCTTAATTAAGGCGAACTACGCGGCATCGTAAATCTTGAGCGCGGGCCTGTCAGATCCCTCTTTGGCTACCACTCCCGCGGCCGGCGTCGGGTCGCGATCGTCGCCGATCTCTCGCAGTACCCGCTCAGCAACCTCGAAGTCGCACTTGGTGTCTTCGCTGCGATTCGTGGTCCATCGAGCCGATCCCCAGCCAGCCAGCAATATTTGATCTGTCGGCTTGCTCGATCGAATCGCCAATTCGATCGCAGTCTCGCGATTGGGAACGATTTCGATCGCAGATGGAACCTCGCAGCCGTCGAGCACATGCCAAAGAGATCGCTGCCCCGACAATGTGGACTCGCGCGATTGCGTCAAAATCACCTTGGACGCAACTCGCTCCAAGACCTTCCCGTATGCCATGAGCTGCTCAGCCGTAGCCGCTTCTGGAACCTCGGCCACGCAAACAATCGGCGATTCAGAATGACGCGAAAGGCTGTGCATGGAAACCGCCAATCGATCTGCTTGATCCGCCAAATCGATGGCAATCTTGCGCTGGGAACTCGGAACGAGTTGCAGCCGACCGGGAATGCGCTGCAGCCGCTCAATCCCTCCGATGATTTCGTCCACTTCCAAACCGAACGCATAACCGATCGCAGCAGCGCCCAAGATATGGCGAGCGCTGGGATCCCCCAACAACTTGGTCGTGATCGGAGCGATCGATCGCCCCATTTGAACCATCATCGACTGACTACCGGATGCTCTCTCCATCCGTTTGCCCATGACGTCGCACGCAGCATCGAGACCGTAGCCGATCGCATGCGGTTGATAACGTTCGATCCATCGATTGAGACGGGCATCGTCAGCATTGTAGACGATGACTCCATGCTTCTTGACCTGCCCCATCAATCGCTGAAGGGCATTCTCAACACCGCGAGATCGAAGCTTGTCCAACCGCTGACTCTTGCGGAGACTCGTAAAGAGCAATACATCGAACTCCCAACCGGTCGTTCCTCTCGAGAGTAGCATCTCGTCGGTGATCTCGATGACCAAAGCGGGACAACCGTTCTCAACCGAGTCTGCAGCGAACCGAGCTAAATCAATCGCGTTTGTGTTGGGGGAACAAGAAAGCCCCGTCTGGGCGCCATTGCTCCCCCCCAAAGTGCAGTGATAGCCTACACGGTTGCCTACATGCTTGAGCATCGAAGCCGTCAGCAATGCTGCTGTTGTCTTTCCGTGGGTACCGACGACGCCAATCGTCAACACCTTGCGACTGGGATGACCCGCGACGGCATGCGCCGCTTGCGAAAGCGCTTCGTGAACATCCGAAACGATGACCTGGGGAATCGGCGAAGGAAGAAACTGCTCGGTCACAATCGCCGACGCTCCTCGCGCAACCGCTTCAAGCACCTCGCGAGCCAAATCGAGGGAATCACCCGTTCCGGCGAACAATACGCCCCCGGGTTGCACCGCTTCCCCGTCCGCATGACAAGAAACGCACTGTACATCCGACGCCCCTAAGATCTGAGCATGGGGAAACACTTCACGAAGCGAAATACCTTGGCTGGGTGCGCAACGACTCATAGAAAGGCCTCCTTGCCCAAATTCAATGTCCGTAATTCATTCCAAACGCTGCTTGATCTGCGAGCTCCATCCTGGAGTGCCGATCGTTTTCAGGGACTGGGTTCCCCTCCAACCGCAACATGCTCAACGTGATCGATGTCGCGATCAAGGTCAAGCCGAAACACCGGGCTGCACCATGCAGAAATCCAAGAAAAACCAAGCCAAAGAATGCTAGCAAACAAGATCCTGCACCTTCCGTATCAACCGTTCCCCAAACGGTGTCAGCCTGTATTAACCGTTTTCCAAACGGTGTTCCTATGTAGTAACCGTTTTCCAAACGGTGTTCCCCAGCTCCCGCTCCGAGAGCGGTCCGAACAAAAACACCGCTCCGAGAGCGGTTATTACAGACACCGCTCAGAAAGCGGTTTCCCCCTGGCTCAGAGAACAGTTGCTATGTCGCGGCACTTCGTATCCGAATCCGAATCTCCGGTGCGATCCGCGACAACCGCGGCAACTCCCTGTCGACCACACCTGCCTCGGCTAGCTTCTCAAGCTCCTCAATCCCCAACGAAGCCCCTTCAGACCACTCACAGCTTTTCAACAAATAAACTTCCTGAGCGGAGATTTTCCAAGCCAAATACCAAGCTATCGCATCGGTGGTCGTGTCCCACGACTCCACCAGCTGCACCTCCGGGTTCTGGGCTGTCTCCGGCTTCGTTGCGTCGATCAACGCCCTTCCCATGCTCGAATGATAAAACGACTGAACCCGAACGAGAAAAATACCCTCTCTTTCACTCGCCAACAAACCTGACAGCTGATCGGACGTCTCAATAGGCTCCCACGAGGGCGCAGTCTGTCGGCTGATAGCAAAGGTACTATCCAACAATCGCACACACTCCCAATGAATCCAGCCCATATCCAGTTCAGGCCGAAACCGATGGAGCTGCCTCATCGCCTCGATAACCTCTCCACCTCCGACAACCACAAAGACTTGGCAACCGCAGAATTCTTGATTCAGCGCATCGACTTGTTCAGAAAGGGACTTCTCGGAAAAAAGTATCGATCCGCCGATCTTTAAGACAACACGCTTCAATCTCGCCCCCACGCTAGGTTAGAATCCCTCTAATCGATTTCAATTTTGTCGTAGCTAAAACAACACAGCCGACAGCCAGTGACCGGAGCGATCAAGCCCCCGTTCAGCGCATACCATCAACCCACCACCGGAAACATAACGAGATGCGACCAATGAGAAAAGCTAGGCTCCGCTTCGCCCTTCTCGGACTGCTTCTAGCTTCCTGCGCGACAAACCCGACAAATTCGTCTTCCGCCCAGGATGTTTCGTGGCTGGCCGACGTTCAAGTCGCAATTCCACCCACCATTCAAAATGCGAGCTCAAAGCCACTACCGACTCTGGCCCCGATTCCGTCCCTGTCATCGGAGGACGATTTCGGGAGCTTTCGCGAACGAACGCTAAGGGACTGGCGACGCTACCTCAACGCTTTCGAGTTAACCACCTCTCGAACCCCACCCTCCATGGAGGTACTCGAGACCGAAAAGGTCGACGAAGGACTTCTTCGCCGTCTCGTTCGCTACGAAACCGAACCGGGACAATTTGTGGAGGCCTATATCCTCGCCCGCGAAGACCTTCCATCCTACAGCCCCGCCGTCGTTGTCTTTCACTCCACCGTGCAACATTCCATCCGGCAATGCGTCGGCTTGGGGGATCCAAACAAAGGAAACGATCCAACCGAGGATGAACTTCGCAAAGCCTATGCACTGCATCTGGCGAGACGGGGATTCATCACACTCTCTCCTCGAAACTACCTTTGGATCAATAACACTAAGCTCGACGCTGTCGGGGAAGCGAAACAGTTCCTCAGCCGCAACGGCGATCGAAAAGGAATGGCGCGCATGCTTTACGATGCCATCCGCGCCGTGGACGCTCTCCTTTCCATCGAAGGGGTCGACCCGAAACGCATCGGCGCTGTCGGCCATTCGCTCGGAGCGAAAGAAGCTCTCTACTTAGCGGCCTTTGACGACCGAGTACGAGCAGCCGTCAGCAGCGAAGGCGGAATCGGTATCACCCAATCCAACTGGGAGGCCGACTGGTACCTCGGCTCCCCTTGCAAGGCCCCTGGCTTCCCACGCGATCACCACCAACTTGTCGCGTGCATCGCCCCCCGACCGTTTCTAGTCATCGGGGGCAACGCGTCAGATGGAGTCGAAAGCACTCCCTACCTGGCCGCTGCCAAACCCGCTTACGAAGTATTCGGTGCCGGAAAACGTTTGGCTCTCTTCAACCACGGCCTTGGACATACCGTCCCGCAATCCAGCTTGGACCGCACCCTCGAATGGCTTGAGACCTACTTGGCAGAGTGATTCGATTGGGGCTAAACTCGTGTCTTGAAGAATCCTTATCGCTCTCACATTCTCCTCTTCACGACCGCCCCATGACGATCCAAACTCTCTTTATCGAAGCCCACGAGATCACCCGGCTCGGCATGCGCAGCATCGTAGTCGATTCGGATATCGCAATCGCTTCCGAGGCGACCAGCATTTCCGAGGCCCAAGACCATATCGCCAATTCGAAATTCGATCTGATCCTCACCGACGTCCGAACCGGTAAAGAGGATATGCTCCCCTGGCTAGCGAAAGTCAAACTCGAGCTTCCTCGGCTCAACATTTTGTTCTTCTCCGATACCGAAAATGCGACTCACATCGCTCGCATCTATTCCATTGGCGCCAATGGCCTCATCCCGAAAACAGCCACACCTCAGCAAATCCTGAGCGCGATTCGAATGGCCTCTAACGGCGAATCACTTTGGACAAAAGAGGAGCTCAAGCGAATGAGCAGCGGACTGGGGAACGCTAAATCGATCGTGGAGTCCGATATCCCTATCACCACGCGCGAAGCAGAAGTTCTTAAAAAAATCGCGATCGGTTGCTCGAACCGCGAAATCGCGCAGTCGCTTGGGATCAGTTACGAAACGGTCAAAGAACACATCCAGCACCTCTTTCGAAAAGTAGGTGCTGGGGATCGTACACAAGCTGCAATCTGGGCGGTCCGACAAAATCTGGTCTAGCCGCCCCAGCTTGACGGTCAGCAGAGAAAACTAGCCGGCGATACCGAAGGCCTTCTCCATCTGCTTGCGAACCACAGTCAATCGCTCGACATCCCCACCACCAACCTCAGCTGTTGCCCAGCCCGCGAAGCCGATCTCTTTGAGCCCTGCTTGCACTTCTCCCCAAGGCAAATCATCCTCAGCCGAAGTGATGTCCACAAATTTGTTCTTCGCTCGGCTAAAGCCCTTCACATCCAGCTTCACCGCTCGGTGGCCAAATTGTCGCAGCCACTCGCGAGGTTGACCATACTTCCAATGATTGCCGATGTCGTAATACATCCCAACCCAACGGCTGTTGAAACTATCGACGAACTTTACAAAT
>JALOQZ010000199.1 GCA_025459245.1 Pirellula sp. | reverse complement strand
CGGAAGATGGACGTATCGAAGCTGATATCGTTTTGCCGTGCTCACATCCGGTTTCATCCCATCCACACTGATGATGGTTTTGATACCGAGCTTTTGAAGTTCCTGGAATGCGTGCTCCCCCTCGGGAACCCCGCCTGAGAAAACCGCTTCGGTAACCTGGATGCAATTCTTTACATGAGCTAGAGGGATTTTCTTTGGATATTCGCTAACCTGCTCCGTTGAAAGGCACTCCGGCCCCCATGCCATCAGCAGCACGAACCACAGCGTCAGCGATGGGCAGGAAACGGAGAAAACGGACCTTACCGACGAAAACATCACTTGCCCATCTCATCTGCCAAATGCCCGGCGTTCCCATCTCATCTGCCAAATGCCCGGCGTTGTAAATCTTTCGCATGGCTTCGAGGACACCGGCGATGTGCACGGAGACGGCTCGGGAAACTTGATCGGTATAGTAGAAGTCGGCGGTCAAGCTTTCGATGTTTCCGTCGAAGATAATCCCAACCATCGCACCCTCTTTGGAAACAACGGGAGAACCGGAATTCCCACCGATGATGTCCGCGGTACAAACAAAGTTGAACGGAGTAGAAGCGTCAAATTTGCCCTTTGCTGACTGCCAGCTCTTTGGCAGCACCCAAGGCTCCTCGGCTAAGTGCTTGGCCTCGTGATCAAACGCGCCGCCAAGAGTCGTGGATGCGGGTACAGTTCCTCCATTGCTTTGGTAGCCTTTGACTTGCCCGAAGGATAGCCGTAGTGTGAAGGTCGCATCTGGGTACAAAGCATCTCCGCCCGATGCAAACTTAGCCTCGGTGACCTTCGCGTAGGCTTGCCGCTCGGTTTCATCGATACTATCGGTGAGCTCGCGAATACGTCGGTACTCGGGTTCCATGGAGAGTACAAGTTGAATCATGGGATCCGTCGACTTCTTGAGCCCATCCAGTCCCAAGGCTGCAAGCTTCTTGCGCGATTCCACTGAGAAGAGCTCGGTATTCGCAATCAATTCCGCCGCTCGTTCTTTTGGACCTTTTCCTTGCAATGCACTCCGAACGGTGGCATCGTTTCCGCCACGATCTTCGGAAAGTCTGGCTAACTCATCCGCCAACTGAACTCGTTCAAGATCGTCGTACATCGGTGCATCCGAATACAACTCTTGCAGCAACGATTCTCGATTGCTGTCGCGATATTCACGAAAACGTTCGGCGCTGGGCTTCGCATCTTCCATCGCCATAAGCACGATCGTTTCCGCGACGCCGTAAAGTTTGGTGCGCAAGCCGACCGCTTGCGTAAGAAGTTCCTTTCGCTTCGCCTGCGCCTGGGCGATTTGATCCCAAGCCCCCGAAAGCGAAGACAATTTGGGATCCGCCGCGACCTTCGTTCTTAGCGCGTCTTCGTCGCTCTTCTTCGCGCTGGCGAACTCCGGATCTTGAAGCCCCGCGAGCATGCCACCGATTGCTTTCCGAGAATTCTGAATTCCAAACAGATCGTCCTTGGCTCGACGTTTTTGTTCTGGGCCAGACAATCCGTACTGCTGCATGAGAATCTCTTTGCGACGGAGATAGTTCATGGTTCGGGGCATGGAATAGTCACGCTGAAACTCGACCGCAGCATGAGTATAGATCCGCCGAGTTCGCCCTGGATTGCCGGAAACAAAAACGAGATCGTTTTCCTTCGCGCCATTAGGATCCATTTTGAGGAAGTGCTCGATCTTGGCAGGTTTGCCATCTTCGTAGACTCGAAACAGGGTCACGTCGAGGCAGTAACGTGGGTATTCAAAGTTGTCCGCATCTCCACCAAAAAATGCGCTCCCCGCTTCAGGTGCCCAGACGAGTCGAACGTCCGTGTACTTCTTATACCGGTAGAGATGGTATTTGCCGCCACCGAAAAGAGTCACTACGTCGCTTCGCAAGCCGGTTTTGTCGAGCGACTCTTTTTCGATTTGAGCCATCGCAGCCTGCCGAGCCTTTGCGGCCTCCGGTGCGCTGAGCCCTTGCGATACCGAAGCATTAACGCGTTCGGTAACATCCTCGATCGAAATAAGCTGGTTCAATTCCAAATCCGGAGCCTTGATTTCCTCCGCTTGAGATTTGGCCAAAAACCCATCCTCGTTGTAGTTATGCTCCGCGGTCGAAAGTTTGTAGAGAGTGTCCGAAGCGACGTGGTGATTCGTGAGCACCAATCCATTTGACGACACAAAAGAGGCTGAGCCCCCCGAATTGAACCGAACGCTCGAAAGCATCAAATGATCAAGCCATTCTTGGGTAGGCTCAAACCCGTACTTGCTCTTTAGCTGCCCCTTTGGGACAGAATTAAAGAGCCACATCCCCTCATCGGCGACCCCACTCTCGTATCCAGCCGTCGCGCAAGCAATCGCGGCGCTCAGTCCCAATCTGACCCATTTGCGAAAATTCATAAGAAGCCTTCCAGTCTTTTCAGAATCGGATTGTCAGTAAGAGCCTATCCGAAAACCATCGGAAACCGCGGCTAGCGCCAAAGCGGCTAATGGTTTTCGGATAGGCTCAAAGTACCGTGCAGCAAGTACCATGCAGCTATCCGAACAAACGGCTGCACCGGTTCTCATTAGGATTTGTTTCAGGCGTGGAAAATGGAGAGGGTTATAACGTTGATTTCAGAATGGAGCGTCGTCGTCGGCACCTGATTGAGAGAATTCGTTGTTGATATCGTCAACGTCAAACGACTCTTCTCCCTTCGAACCGACTTTGGTGAATGCCATCGCTTCCGCACTGAGAAAGTACTTCACTTCGCTCGAAGGATCCTTTTGCCATTTTCGTCCTCCGAGTCGATAGGTGATATCGACCTCGTCTCCCAATCGCAGATCATCGACGAGATCGCACCCGTCATTGGTGAATTCGAGAGGAATGTAATTTGCAAAGCGGCCATTTTGCTGTTCAAGCACGACCGTTCGTTTGCGGAAGCCTTTTTGACCAAAGGACTTGGTTTCTTCAATAACGTGGACGATGCCACGAACTTTTGCGTTCGACATGGAAATTCGGAACCTACAGCGTGATAGCCTGAAGCGTGATCAATTTGGCCCTGGAAGCGAGGATAGAAATGCCCCTGCATTTCATCAACCTCCTCGGGAAACGACGAAACAAGAAGTCTACCCGATCTGGTTCTCTCTCGAAACCGCTCGGCATTTTGGGAATCCCCCCTCCCAATCGTTTTGCCCCACCATTTCCCCCAGGCGTTCGCCATGGCCCAATGGTCGCGAACCCAACTAGAATCGACTAGAATGCGATAGACGCTGGATTCGCTCATTGGCGTTTCCTGGCCCCTCCCTCCCTTCCCACCTTTTTCGAGCGTTCCATGCCAATCGGATTTCAACTCCGAGCCTCCACCCTGGCGTTTTCCCCTGCAATGCGGATTGCATTTGCTTGCGTTCTGTTCGGCTCCGCCTCGTTATTGCGATCGGTGAGCGCGTACGAAGGCGGATCGAACGCGGCTCCGACGAAATCTACTTCCGACGGAGATTTGAAAGCGAGCTTTGATTCGACGGTGCTTCCGTTTTTCCAGAAGTACTGCATGGATTGCCATGACACCGCGACGGCTGAGGCCAAACTCGATGTTTCCGTCTTCCGCACTCCTTCAGACATCCATGGAGCATGGGGAAGTTGGCAAGCGATATTGTCGCGTGTTCACGAAGGAGAAATGCCCCCCGCCGACTCGAGCGACCAACCTACCACCGAGGAGCGAAGGGGCTTGGAAGCATGGTCCGAAAAATTCCGAATCAGCGAAGCGGCCCGCCGTGCCGGAGATCCAGGGCCCATCAGTACGCGCCGCCTCAGCAACTCGGAATACAACTACACCATTCGCGACTTAACCGGCGTGGATATACAGCCTACGGCGAGCTTTCCCATCGATGCGGCGAATCGAGCTGGATTCGATAACTCGGCAGAATCGCTCACCATCTCCCCTGCTCTCATCAGCAAGTATCTGGATGCGGCGCGAAGCGTTGCCGACCACATGTTGCTCACGCCCAACGGGATTCGCTTCGCCCCTCACCCGGTGGTCACGGATACAGATCGAGACAAGTACTGCGTCCAGAGAATCGTCGATTTCTATCGAGCCCAACCCACTTCACTGGATCAGTATCTGCTAGCGGCCTGGGAGTTTCAGTTCGAACAAGCGCAAACCTCATTGCCCCAGTTCGAAGAGCAACTGACGAAACATGCTCTCTCGAAGAATGTCAGCCCCCAGTACCTGAAGACCGTTTGGAACTTTCTCCACAATACCCAATTGCAGTGGGGCCCCGGTAAAAAGCTGCAGGAGCGATTTCGGAATCTTCCAAGCGATCGCGAGCAAACCTCAATCGCCGAAAAAGAATGCCGCGAACTGGCTGCTTGGATCTCCAGCGAACGCAAGAAGCTTAAAGTTCGCGTTTCCAATCTGAGCGGTGTGCGAGGTATGAACGGCGGCTCCCAGTCGCTGGTTCTCTGGAAGAACCGCAAAATGGCTTCCTCGCGGCGGCAAATCCATACCGATGCACTGAATCCCGAATCGAAGGACTGTGTTCTCCCAGAGAGCGAACTGGAGGCAATGAAAAATGCAAGCGAGGAAACGAAGAATGCAATCCGACGGGACTACGAATCGTTTGGGTCGATCTTTCCCGATGCGTTCTTGGTGCTAGAACGTGGGCGGGCCCACATCTCGGAGGAAGAGGCCGCCCGCGAAGCCAAAGGTCGACTTCTCAGCGCCGGCTTTCATAGCATGATGGGTTTTTTCAGGGATGATCAGCCTCTGTGCGAATTGATCCTCAACGATGAGCAACGGAAATCGCTCGATTCCTTGTGGGATGAATTGAGTTTCATAAGCCACGTCCCCACTCGACAGTACAGCGGGTTCATCTGGTTCGAACGAGCCGAGGGGAACTTTATCAGCGATGAGGAATTCCATTTTGTTCGGGCAGAAGACAAATCAGCGTTTGACTCCGCAATGATCAAGAAGTTTGCGGATGCTTACATTGCCAAGCTCCGTCGATTGAACGCTTCAACTACCCTGCTCGATGCCGTCGAATTTCACTTCCGAGAATGCGATAGCAAGATTCGTTCATTCGATGCACAGTGGTCCGAGGCAAAGCCCAAACAGCTAGAAAGCTTGCTCGCGTTTGCGACCAAGGCATTCCGCCGCCCCCTTTCCATAGCGGAACGAAAGGAGATCCTTGACTTCTACCATTCAAGTATCGATCAGTCGTCAGGGGATCACCGTGTTGCAATGGAGGACACGCTCGTCTACATCTTGGTCTCGCCCAGTTATCTTTACCGTTGGGATCTGCAAGGGGTTTCGAAAAACGACATCGCGAATGCTTCGTCGCAATCAACGAATCTGCGCGATGAGCGTTCGGAATCGAGAGCCATTGGAACCACCAGCGATTCGATGGTTCCCCTGAGCAATCTAGAGCTTGCCTCTCGATTGAGTTACTTTCTATGGTCGAGCGCTCCGGACGATGAATTGTTGAGACTGGCGGCAGACGGGAGTTTGAACACCCCGGAGAACTTAGCAAGCCAGACGAAACGCATGCTCGGCGATTTGCGAGCGAAAAGTATGCTCCTGGAGTTCCTCGGCAATTGGCTTGAGTTTCGACGTTTCGATCAACATCAAGCAGTCGATCGCAATCAATTCCCTTCCTTCGATGATGAATTGCGTCGATCGATGTGGCAGGAGCCGATCGAGTTTCTTCATTACTTGATCGGGCATCAAGGAACCGTTGCCGATATCCTTCACGCCGACTTTATGATCGTCGATGGTCGCTTAGCAAACCATTATGCTGTCAAGGATGCTCCACCGTTGTACGAGAAGCGATGGACCAAAGTCTCAAACGCTTCGCAGTACCAGCGAGGTGGACTGCTGTCGATGGCAGTGTTTCTGACACAGAACTCACCGGGCCTTCGAACGAGTCCGGTCAAGCGGGGCTATTGGGTCGTGAGACGACTGCTCGGTGAATTGATCCCACCACCACCTCCCAATGTTCCTGAGCTTCCCAATTCAGACCAACAACTTGGTGACAAGACGTTGCGAGAAGCGCTGGCGATCCATCGAGAGCACGCGAGCTGTGCCGCTTGCCACAATCGCTTTGATTCCGCCGGTCTCCTCCTCGAGGGTTTCGATCCTATCGGACGGCCTCGCGAGAACGATTTAGCGGGGCGGCCCGTTCAAACCGATGCAACACTCCCAGATGGCTCGGAGGCGATGGGTATCGATGGACTTCGAGACTACATTCGACGGAAACGCATGGATGATTTTCGTCGACACTTTTGCGAAAGTCTCTTAGCGTTCGCGTTAGGACGGACTTTGATTCTGTCCGACGATTTGCTGGTCGATGAGTTGATTCAAACATTGGAGAAGCAAGGGGATCGGATCGATAAGGTCTTTGAGCAAATCGTATTAAGTCCCCAATTCAGATACAAACGAGTACAAGTAATCACTTCGGACGAAGGAGTCTCGCCATGACATCAAACAATTTGGATCGACGTGCTTATTCCCTGTCCCGGAGGAAATGGCTCCACGGCGCCGGAGTGCTCGTCGGTTTGCCTTGGTTAGAATCGCTTCCCGTCTGGGGGGATGATACTTTGGCAGACACATCTGCCCCCGTGCTCCCGAAGCGATTCGGAGTCCAGTTTATGGCTTGCGGTGTTCATCCCGACCATTGGTGGGCGAAAACAACCGACGATGGAATGGAATTGAGCCGATGCTTACAACCTTTGGACGGACTGAAGTCGAAACTGAACGTCATCCATGGCTTGTTTAACAAGAACGCGACGGGCGTGGGGATCCACCCCGGTCAGACGGGGAACATTCTATCGGGGGCAGCCCTTCAAAAAGGTGCCGAACTCCGCGGTGGAATCAGCGTGGACCAAGCGATTGCCAACGCCATCGGACAAGACGACGTTGTTCCGAGCTTGGTGCTCGGTTGCGAGCAGCCGACCACGGGCTATCACGAGACGAATTTTTCCATGGCGTACAGTTCCCATATTTCTTGGCAAAACGCGACATCGCCGGTCCCGATGGAAGTCTACCCTTCCCTCGCCTTCGATAGCTTGTTCGAGAATCGCGGCACGCAGCGAAATAAGAGCATCCTCGATCGCGTGAAAGAAGATGCTTCGAGCTTGGCGATGCGAGCCAGCGCGCGGGATAAAGCGAAGCTGGATGAGTACCTGACCAGCATTCGTGAAGTGGAAAAGCGAATCCAGCGACAACGTGGTGGCATCGACAAGGTTCGAGAAAAAGTTGAACAGAGCGGTCAATCGGTCTTTCAAATGAATCGACCCGATAACGGTCTCCCCGAGGACATTCGAGAGCACATGCGATTGATGTGCGACATTATCGCCCTTGCCTTTCAAAGCAATCGAACACGAGTCGCGTCGCTTCTCTTATGCCGCGACATCTCCGGTCTGTTCTATCCGTTCCTAGATGTTCGCAAACCGCACCACTTGGCGTCGCACGACGACGGCTCCGACGAATGGGAACGTGTCACAACGTATTATTGCAGCCAGCTCGCTTATCTAGCTCAAAAACTGGATGGCATGCAGGAGGGGCAAGGAACCGTGTTGGATAATACTTGCTTGATGTTCGTGAACAACATGTGGTCGGGTAGCAAGCATGATTCAACTAAAGTCCCCTTGCTCACCGTCGGTGGACTTGGCGGAAAGCTAAAGACGGGGCAAGTGCTGGATTACAGCAAGAAGTCTGATCACGAGAGAAAACTCTGCAGTTTCTATCTTTCGATCATGAATCGTATGGATGTTCAAGCGACCGCGTTCGGAGATGCAGAGACCCCGTTGGTTGATTTGGATGCATAGTCGAACTGTTGTCCTCAACAGTTCAGCAGTGCCTGACGCTTCGCGCGTGTGCAAAACCAATCCCAGCCAGCGTTCGCAACGGTGGCTTGGTCGATAGAGAGGTGGTCTTCAGTGCGAAACGGTCGAGGACGACCGTTAGACAATTAGCTGCAACGGTCGAGGGCGACCGTTGGACGATAGCTACCTACTCACCTTGCTCGCCTTTTTCCAAAAGCTCTCGTCCAAGTCGGCCGAAAAATTTTGCAACAACTCTTTCATCCGACTCACTTTCCGAGTCAGGATCGGATCCGTCTTAACTACGCGCTGCACATATGGCGCGCGAACGATGAGATTCGCAAAAATTTCAGCCTTA
>JALOQZ010000198.1 GCA_025459245.1 Pirellula sp. | reverse complement strand
GTTCTAGCGGCCAGCATATTCCATTTTGGTGAGTTCACCATACAGGAAACCAAGCGTCTGATGGCTCAAAATGGAATTCCCGTGCGACTGGGGTCCTCGCATTAGGGATTTGGGCTGGAGTAGACTAGAATAAAGCGCAGGCCATTGTGCACTTGTCGCGATTTCTACATCTCCTCGTTCTCCAAACTGCTCGAACCCTATGGCAACAGCTGAAGCCCGTCCGCAGACGAACAAGCCGGTACCCGCCGCCGATGATTTGGCAGCATCCCTATTGCAGACCAAGTCGGAGCTTGAGGTGGACAAGCTCTTTAAAGCTTGTGTGAAACTCGAAGGTAGCGACTTGCACCTCAAAGTCGGAACACCCCCTATCGTACGGGTAAAAGGCGACTTGAAACCGCTCAATCGACCTCCCATCGAAGTCGAAGAGATGGTTCGATTGCTGATCCCGATGCTTGACGACCGAAATCGACGCATCTTCGAGGAAGAAGGAGGCGCCGACTTCTCTTACACCGTCAATGTCGATGGCGAGAACTGGCGATTTCGGGTGAACATGCTCAAGCAGCTTGGCAGGCCGGGGCTCGTGGCTCGGCGGATCAATAACTTCATTCCGAACTTCGAAGGCTTGTTTCTGCCGCCGATCTTGGAAGAGCTCTGCAAGTTTGACCAAGGGATGATTTTGCTCGCGGGGGTCACGGGTTCCGGCAAGAGTACAACCATCGCGTCGATGTTGAACTGGATCAACAGAAACTACCGCAAGCATATTCTCACGCTTGAGGATCCGATCGAATTCGTTTACACCGAAGACAAGTGTTTGATCAATCAACGCGAGGTGGGAACGGATGTCAAGAATTTTGAGATCGCAATGAAGCACGCGGTTCGGGAAGATCCAGACATCATCCTCGTCGGTGAAATGCGGGATCAAGAGACGTTTATGACGGCAATCCATGCGGCGGAAACGGGGCACTTGGTGTTTGGTACCATTCACGCTTCCACCGCGCCGTCGACGATCGGTCGTATCCTTGACTTGTTCCCTGAGGAGTTGCACGGTGCCATTCGAAATGCAATGGCTTTCAACATGAAAGGGATTATCGCCCAAAAGTTGCTCCGTTCGATTCGGACGGGCGTTAGCCGAGTTCCAACGTGCGAAGTCATGACGTTCAGCCCGATGATTCGCAAACTGATCTTGGAAGGAAAAGATCAGAAACTGGCCGATGCGATTCGGATCGGGGCCGAAGAAGGGATGCAGGACTTCACCATGAGTCTCAAACAGCTCATCGACGATGGGTTGATCGATCGCCCAACCGCGTTCGAAGTGGCTCCCAACCCCGACGCCCTCAAAATGGCGCTCAAGGGTATCAATGTCAGCCAACCTGGTATCATTTAGAGTTTCGGATCCAACGGCGACCGCAGTGCTAAGGCCTGCGGTCGATTTCCATCCTTTTCCATTACTTGCGAGCTACCATTTCCTCCTCGAGCTCGCCTCTGTTAAAGTTCCCTCACTATGATTTTTGGTAAGAAGAAGCCCAAGCCCGCAACCTCCGATCCGATGGCTGTCTCCGCTGGTGGCGAGATCACGTTGCCCGCTTTGGAGATCAAGCAGCTTGGAATATCGAGGGATGAGGCGCAGGGGCTTTCGATCGCCGCTCGCCAACTTCCTGGTTATCCCGTCGCGTTGATTTTGGTCGCCAATGCTATTGCTGGGAGAGCGGATCGAATCCATATGGATTTCTCTGCAAAAGGGGCTATTGTCCGCTATCGAATCGATGGCGTTTGGGAAACGCTCCCGCCGATGGATCGAGCCACAGGGGATGGTGCACTCGTCGCCTTCAAAAAGATCCTTGGATTGAACCCAGCGGAACGGCGAGCCAAGCAAGAAGCAAAATTCGCCACCAACTTTAAGGAGATCGACTGGGTTATTTCCTTTATGAGCGCGGGTGTGCCCACAGGTGAACGCGTTCTCTTTACGATTGAAACGAAGAAACCAACGCTAAAGACGCTGTCAGATCTTGGGATGAGAGACTCGATGATCGAGTCCTTTCGAGGGATGCTCAATGGCGACCGCGGATTGGTTGTAGTAAGTGCGCCACCGACGCATGGTCTTCCCACGCTTTGGCGCGTCGCGCTTGAAAACGCTGATAAGTTCGTCCGCGACTGGGTTTCGCTCGAGAACAAGGCTGAAGCGGACCCTGAGATAATCAACGTTACGCAGAACTTCTTCGAGGTGGGAGTGGGAGATCCTCCTCTCGGTCATTTTGCAAAACTGATGCTTCGACAACCCGATGTTCTCGTGATGCCTTCACTGATCGATGATGACATTGTAGAAGCGGTTTATGAGCAATTGATGACGCACGGAAAACACGCTGTCACCCGAGTGGTAGCGACCGACGCTGTCGATGCGGTTTTACAATTGATGCTAAAGCATCGCTCTCAGGCAAAGAACATTGTGAAGATGGTATCGGGCGTGATCAACGCCAGATTGGTCCGCCGCCTTTGCGATCGTTGCAAGCAACCCTACCAACCAAACCCGCAGCTCTTGCAGAAGCTTGGTGTTCCCCCGGGTCGAATCCAAAAGCTGTGGAACCCGACCATCCCACCTCCCCCGGAGCAACGTGTTGACGCAAACGGGAAACCGATCGAAATTGAGATTTGCAAGAAATGCAATGGTCGCGGTTACTTCGGACGGATGGCAATCTTTGAGTTGCTCACCGTCGACGATGCATTGAAGCAGGCCTTTTTGAAGTATTCAAACAACCCAGACGAAATCCGAAAGCTCGCAAAACAGCGAAACCATTTGGGTTTTCAAGAAGAAGGGATTGCAGCTTGTGCTCTTGGGCACACTTCTCTGCAAGAGATCCAGAAGATGTTGGCTACTAAGCAGGCAACTCCTGCATAGCCAACCCATCTTTCAATGCCGGATATTGTCTAGTCCAACCGTCCCGGCTGGACTGACGAAAATCTATCAACAAGCTACATCGATCTCGAATGTCAGTGGATCACTAGATCGACGATTCGACTTTGCGCTTTTATAGCTCGAATCAAGATCCATATTTGGTTCGGTTCGAACTCACAGGGAGAACCTGCTGCGAGTTGATCAAGCTCCTCAGCCACTGCGGCCTGCTGCTCCATCAGCGATTGCAATCGCATGTAGGATTGCTGAATGCAAGAGCGATCCGGCGACTCTGCGGTCAACCTCGGTGCAGACGCTGGTTCGTTCTCTTGCTGCCGAATAATCCCCTCCTGCCGAACGATCATCGCCATCGCCAATTGGTGTTGCGGCGGAAGCTCTGGATATTCCGCTTCAATCGCGCGAATGATTTGGTCATTCGAAAGGGTGTGTTGGGTTTCAACCATGCTGGACTTTGGTAGAGCGTAAACAAATTTATAGATCGAGACGCAATGTATTTGTGCTCAATCGAAACGTTAGCGATTTGAACGATTAGGTGTTTGCATCTTCGCGAAGCCAATCCGCGAGCGTTCGTTCTGGAACCGATAATTTGAGGATAGGAGCAAACTCGGCGAAGGAAGAGTCAACCGACTCGATAAGCTCGTCCAAATCGACTTCAATCTCACCGGTGATCTGATCCAGTTTTTCCAGGAAGGACTCTTGCTCGAGCCAATTCTGGTCCTTGCAGGAGGGAAGCAAAGATGCGACAGCTACGCATGCTGCATCTTTCTTTGGATTGGTTCCTGCGAGAAGCTCATCAACGTCAGGATGTCGTTCAATTAAGACGGCAAACTCTTCGGGAAGCCGCCAATTGCGACAGAGAGCAGCTGCTGCTTGAGCATGGTCCCAGCCGAAGACCTCTTTCTCGAGCGATGACAAACGTACTTTTTCGGATGCGCGACGTTCGATCAGTCTCTCGTATTCTTCAGGAAGCGCCTTTAAAAGCAACGGAATCGCCATATCCTGCAGGAGTGCTGCCGCAAAAAGATCTTCGGCATTTGGAAGCTTGAGTACTCGACCGAGACTCCGTGCGAAGACAGCGCGTCTCAGCGAATCTTGCCACAGACTCTTCAAATCAAAAGGACCGAACTTGGGGTTTGGCACTAACGCGAAAACGGCGCTCCAAAGGGCAAAGTTTTTAACCGTTCGCACACCTAAGAGCGATAAAGCTTGTTGGATCGAAGCGATTTCGCGTGAGAACCCGAAATACGACGAGTTCACAAAACGAAGAATCTGCCCCATGAGGCCAGCATCCGCCTCGATAGGCTTAGCGTATTCGGCAGGACCGTTTCGAGTGTCCTGCGACAGCTCCAGCAGCCGCATCGCACTCGTCGGGAGGGCAGGAAGCTGCGTATTTGCCAATACTTCTTCCAGATTTCTGATTTTCGGATCTTTATTCATACTTAGGAAACACTGCTCGATACGGGGCATTTCACGGGCTAAAAGTCGAGTCGGCGAGATCGACCTCCAAAACCTAGATCGAGCCTTCTCGATTTCAAATCGACTTGAGCGGATTTAACGAACAATCCTCACATTCTTGGAAGCCGCCACCGAGAGCTATGGCCTCTGACGATTGAAGCGACTGTACTGCATAGGAAGAAGGAATAGGCTGAATCTCTTTCCTGATCCCGATTCCTTGCGCAGGCAGTGAGGTAAGTCTCTGTAGTGCAAAGCTGCAGCCTGCATCTTTGAATGTTCGCGACGATTGGTGCCGAGCATGGAATTAGTACAAGTACAGAACCTAACCAAGATCTACCCAGACTCGGTCTCGGGCGAATACCGAGCGCTCGATGGCATTTCGTTTTCCGCCAAAGCGGGAGAAGTGTTTGGATTGCTTGGCCCGAACGGTGCAGGCAAGACGACCGCCTTACGAATTCTGGCGACCATCCTCAAACCAACATCAGGGCAAGCGAAGGTATTTCACTTTGATGTTGCCACACAAGCTGATTACGTGAGGCATTCCATTGGCTTCGTTTCAAACAACACAGCCATCTACGATCGGATGTCAGCTTGGGAAATGGTGGAGTACTTTGGGAAGCTCTATGGGATCGAAGAAGATGCTTTGGAAGAACGCATGCACTTCATGTTCGATCAACTACAGATGAGAGATTTTCGAGACTGTCCAGGAGCGAAAATGTCGACCGGGATGAAGCAGAAAGTCTCCATAGCGCGTGCTCTTGTGCACGATCCACCCGTATTGATTTTTGACGAAGCTTCATTGGGGCTCGATGTCTTGGTAGCCAGAGCTCTCCAATTGATTGTGAAGGATCTACGAGATCAAGGTAAGTGCATCATCTACTCGACGCATATCATGCGCGAAGTCGAAAGGTTGTGCGATCGAGTCGCCATTATGTACAAAGGTCGCATCGTCGATACCGGAACGCTCGATGAACTGGCAGAGCGCCACCATCAAGGCGATTTCGAGGAGCTTTTCTACCAATTGCTTCTTCGCGGTGATGCCCCTATGGAGTCGCTCTTCGCAGGAGGTGTATCGTGAATTGGACTCACGTAAAGCTTATATTTGAACGAGAGGTCCGGGATCAGTTACGAGATCGCAGGACTATGTTCACGATCTTCTTCTTACCATTGCTGTTATACCCCTTAATGGGAATGGTGATGTTTGAAGTCGCGCAGTTCCACAAGCAAGAAGACGTCGTCATCGGTGTTGTGAATGCGGATAAACTACCCGCGAATCATCCCTTGATAGAGTCAAAAGACGTATCCATTCAATGGAAGAGGGTTGATCGCGATGCCCAGCTAGATCACTTTCTAGAATCGACTTCCAACTTCTCCGAAGAAAGCAACCAGCGAGAGAAGACGCAATATTCCAAGTCGATTGAACAAACTCTTAAACAATATGAAATCGATCTGCTCGTGCATGTTTCCGAAGCAGCTGCTAACGAAGATTGGATTTCCTCGCTTAAGGTCATCAGCAATCAGAGATGGGAGCGGTCCGTCGTAGCATCGACGCTATTCCAGGCGAGAATGGAGCAGATTCACAAGGATTCGCTTCAAGATAAACTGGCGCATGCGGGGGTCGACTCAGCTTCGTTAGAAATGCCTAGACTGAATTGGGTGGATGTTTCGCCACCGGACTCAAAGCGATCCATTATTTGGACCAAGATCTTACCTTTTGTCATGCTTGTGTGGGCTTTGACAGGAGCCTTTTATCCCGCGATTGACCTTTGCGCGGGTGAGAAGGAGCGAGGTACTCTCGAGACACTCTTGTGTAGTCCAGCTCGGCGCAGGGAGATTGTCTGGGGAAAATTGCTTACGATCCTCTGCTTTAGCTTAGGCACAGCGATCTTGAACCTTCTGAGCATGTATACCACGGCTTCCGTCGTGATGACGCGGTTTCGTGGGTCACCTGGAAGTGAGATGATGGCCGCCATGGGCCCCCTACCGCTCCACGCGCTCGCCTGGTTGCTACTTTTAGTGTTACCGATCTCAGCCATGTTTAGCGCCCTCGCGCTCGCCGTCGCTAGTCTCGCGCGCAGCACAAAAGAAGGGCAGTACTATTTGATGCCCCTTCTACTTGTTGGAATGCCTTTGGTAATGCTGCCTATGGTACCGGGAGTGACACTCGCACCTGGTACGAGTGTTATTCCGGTGACCGGAGCAATCCTCCTTTCCAGGGCCCTGATGGATGGCGAATATCTCCAAGCATTTCTGCACTTTCCAACCGTTTCAGCTGTCACTTTGTTCTGCACCCTGCTCGCTACTAGATGGGCCGTAAGGCAATTTGAAAGCGAAAGTGTTATGTTCCGAGATGGAGCGAGAACATCTATGAAGCACTGGATTCGTGATGCTTGGCGCAAGCGTGAAGCGACTCCTACTGCCAATGAATCGATCCTATGCGGGTTGCTCATCTTGGTAAGTCTATTCTTCGGTAGATTAAGTATCTCCGCAACGGAATTGACTTGGATTAGCATCGTGCAATCGACCTTGGTTATCCAAATCGGAATGATGCTAGCGCCTGCGTTGATTATGGCAACGATTCTCACAAAGTCGCTCCGTCAATCTTTGCGATTGAATTCCTTCTCATTTCGCGAATTGCTCGCTTGCGCTGCTCTCGCAGTGGTATTGCACCCGACCTACAGCGTGCTTGCATCGATCATTGGGCATGAGTACAAGCTAGGTGAAGAGACTGTCGCTCTTTTACAACAATTCGATCTGATACTCTCTGCAGCACCCATTTGGTCGGTCGTGCTCGTAATGGCACTGATCCCTGCTGTATGCGAAGAAATTGTCTTTCGTGGATTCATTTTCTCGGGATTACAAAGAGACTCAGGGCATGTCCGAGCCGTGCTCCTTTCAGCTCT
Organism: Pirellula sp.; assembly: GCA_025459245.1. GTDB lineage: Bacteria > Planctomycetota > Planctomycetia > Pirellulales > Pirellulaceae > JBKCUI01. The sequence continues at coordinate 625 of JALOQZ010000198.1, read as the reverse complement.
TTTGTTTGGATTATCCCACGGAGTCCTTCAGCAGACGATAACCGCTAGTTTGGTCGGATTGCTCCTGGGTTGGATTGCTTATAGGACGGGGGGAGTCGGCTGCACGATCGTATTTCACTTCGTCCACAACACCATTTCCATGTTGATTGCCACCAGTAGCTCACGAGGTGATATGGTTCCCGAATGGATAAGCTGGGCGGTAACGACCGATCAAGGCGCTTGGGCCTACACAGATACCTGGAATACCTTGAGCGTGGGTGTTGCAATTAGCTTAATCGCTTGGATCGCTACGATGCGAGCCAGTTCTAGTAGCCGAACTCCCTTTTTTGTACCGAGCAAGATCAAATCGGTAAGTCCATAAACTAGTAATTGATTAATAAGATCCTATCCGAAAACCATCGGCAATCGCGGCTAGCGCCAGAGCGGCTAATGGTTTTCGGATAGGATATAAAAAGCGCCATCGCCCTATTGAGGTTATTTATGTCATTACGCCGAATTCAACTTTATGTCGATCGCGAAGTACAATCTTCGTTGACTTGGAGGATTATTTGGCATTGGTTTTCTTTTCTGATCGCTTGCTCGGTCGGAATTGTACTTTGGACGCGGCTTATAGAAGCACCTACCG
>JALOQZ010000197.1 GCA_025459245.1 Pirellula sp. | reverse complement strand
CGAGAAGCTCACATCGTTCTTGTCTAAAGACGGCTGGAAGAAGTACTTTTTGGAAGAGCCTCTCTTCGAATATACGCGGCTCGGATCGAAGAACTAAGTTACTGAACTTGCAAGCAAGTCGATCGTCGAATGTCCGTGTATTCCGCGTGTTCCGTGGTTCCAAAATCGGTCAAAAAGATTACCAACCACGGAATACACTGAATACACGGAAGGGGTTGGTTGGGTTTGGGTACGAATTCAAATCATGGAGTTGTTATGCGAATTCTTTTATTGATGTTTTCCTTCGTTGCCATCGGTTGCGATGCCGCTTCGACCACATCGTCCCCCTTTGCTTCTTCGGCTAAGCCTCAACAGACGCTAGCGGAAGCTAGGAAGGGGTTCGTAACCAAAATCATCAAGACAGCGGAGTCGTCAGGTGCTCCGGACAAGCCCGTGGGAAAGGAGTTTGAATTGACACAATTCCAATCGCCAGTGGGACCACTCTCTGCATACGTGACACCGAATCCTGGTGACGGAAAGAAAAATCCCGCGATTGTTTGGATCACAGGGGGAGATAACAACTCCATCGGAGATGTATGGACGGCGCAGGACCGACGCAATGATCAGTCTGTTAGCGCCTTTCGCAAAGCAGGTATCGTCGTCATGTTTCCTTCTCAGCGAGGAGGGAATGATAATCCAGGGAAACGCGAGGGATTCTACGGAGAGGTCGATGACATTCTCGCTGCGACCGACCACCTAGCCAATTTGCCCTATGTCGATGCCGACCAGATCTATTTGGGAGGTCACAGCACAGGCGGAACGATGGTCATGCTCGTGGGAGCTTGCTCGGATCGATACCGAGCTATTTTTTCGCTTGGGCCAGTTGCAGCGGCGGAACAATACGGTGGTGAGTACGTATATTGCGATCCAAATAATGAAGACGAAATGCGACTTCGTTCGCCGATCTACTGGATGCACTGCGTGAAGAGCCCCATGTATGTTTTGGAAGGAGAGGATGGAAACTGGGATGGCGCGATTGAAGTTATGGCGAAACAGAACTCGAATCCGAAGATTCAGTTCTACAAGATCGCAGGGCACGACCATTTCAGCGTCATCGCCCCCCTCGCAGAGCAACTCGCTAGCCAAATTGTCCAAGGCCAAATCAATTTGACCCAGCAATCCTTGCAAGGATTGCGATAGCGAATCGAGGCAATCAGCCGATGGAATTGCGCTTGAAGAGTTAGTACTAAGGATTCGTTAGATCCGGGGCCCAGAGTCCTGGCTTGATCGTCGGGGTTTCCCCCGAGGGTGGAAATGTTGTCTTCACTGCCTCTCGTAACTGTTTGGAAAGATCCTCTCGAAGGGTGGCAAACTCGGGCAAGTCGGCGAGATTGTGAATCTCCTTTGGGTCCTTGTCGTGGTCATAAAGTTCGCGACCTCGCTGACCATCGTCCCATTCGGTGTAGCGAAAGCGATCGGTCCGAAGGCTGTAACCAAAAAAGCGTTTCCCATCCGCACCAACATTGGTGGTGACCGCTGCGGCCGCTTGACCGCCCCCTCGCATGACTTGCGTTAACGCCCAACCTCGTCCTTTGGTTTCGGGGGCATTCAAGATTGGAACAAGGCTTTGACCTTGCAGGGGATCAGGGGTAGGCACGCCGCAGAGCTCTGCCAGCGTTGGAAAGAGATCGACATGCGACACAGGAGATTTGGCGACTTTCCCTGCTTGCTTCGAGTTGGGAGTCACAATCAACAGAGGAACCCGAGCGCTCTCTTCAAACAAACTCATCTTTTGCCAGAGTCCATGTTCACCCATGTGGTAGCCATGGTCGCTGGTGAATACGACGATGGTGTTGTCCGATAGTTCAAGCCGATCGAGGGCATCGATAACGCGTCCGACTTGCGAGTCCATGAAGCTGATCGATGCGAGATACGCTTGCCTAGCTTCTCGACGCAGATCGTCGGTCAACTTATCCTGTTCGCGTTTGTAGCTACCCAGTCCTGGAGCAGGGATATCCTTTTGGTCTTCGGCGATTCCCTCGACGATAGGCATGGTCTCCTTTGGGTACTTATCGAAATAGGGCTTCGGTGACACATACGGTGTGTGGGGGCGAAAGAAACCGAGAGCCAAAAAGAAGGGGCGATCCTTTTGTTTGGCGCATCGCTCCAAAACCCATTCCGCATCGGATGCCATCAGACCATCCGTATGTTTCGAGTCGGACTCTGGAGAAGCAAACCAGCTCAGAGTACCCCCGAACTGCCCAGGAGTCAGCGAGAAAATTTGAGGTTCTTCGACGAGTCGATCTACGCCAGCTGGGTTCAGTTCCATTTCCCAGCTACCCGGGTCATCATGGCCATTGGTACCGATGGAGCGAGGTACGTTGTAATGATAGAGTTTGCCGATACGACTCACGAAATAACCTGCGTTACGAAATGCTTGCGGCATACTTCGGTGCTTGGGAATGGTTTGGCGAAAAATCTGAGCGTTCGCGAGGATCCCTGTTGAGTTCGGATAGAGGCCGGTGAGAAGAGAGTTTCGGCTTGGTCCACAAAGAGGAAAGCTGCAGTAAGCGCGATCAAATCGAACCCCTTTCGCAGCCAATCGATCGATGTTTGGTGTTTTTGCAAGAGGGTCGCCGTAGCACCCGATCATATTGTTCAAATCATCGGAAATGATAAAGAGAACATTGGGTCGGCTATCTGCGGCATTGGTTACGCAGCAGCAAACCAGGAAAATGAGCATCCCCAGGGAGAGTTGGAGTCGGTGCATTTGGTAGGTCCTCGGTTTGTGGATTCACGGAAGGAACGCAGTCGCGTTCGCTACATCATACTGACATTCTCCGGAGACGGCGGCAATCTGGCATCTTGAACCTCGCAGGCCCTCGGCGGAGGGGGAGCGACAAGGTAAATTAGAGGGGATCCTTTCCTCACTCGATTTGAAATTCGTCAGCTCGCAAGCGAAACGGTTTGCGGCCCCAGGAGACAGAGACTAGATGGACTACATCGACCCCCATATTCACATGGTTTCTCGCACGACCGATGATTACGAAACGTTGGCGAAGATGGGGTGCGTTGCCATGAGCGAGCCAGCCTTTTGGGCTGGGTTTGACCGAGGAAGCGTCGAAAGCTTTCGCGACTATTTCCGCCAGTTGACCGATTTTGAGCCTCGACGAGCGGCCCAATACGGGATCAAGCACTTCACCTGGCTTTGCATCAACGCCAAAGAAGCCGAAAATGTTTCTTTATCGCGCGAAGTCATCGCGATGATTCCCGAGTTTTTGGACAAACCAAATGTGCTTGGTATCGGAGAGATCGGGCTCAACAAAAACACGCGCAACGAGTCGATCATTTTCTTAGAGCATATGGAGCTTGCGATCCGCTACAACCAGCAGATCCTCATTCACACTCCGCATTTGGAAGACAAGTATCAAGGGACGCGCATGATCTTGGATATGCTCATGGGAGATTCTCGCATCGACCGATCACGAGTTCTCGTCGACCATGTTGAGGAACACACCATTGAGGCGGTTCTAGAGAACGGATTCTGGGCAGGCATGACGCTCTACCCGGTCAGTAAATGCACTCCCCAACGAGCGGCAGACATGATCGAAAAGTATGGTCCCGAGCGATTGATGGCCAATTCGGCAGGTGATTGGGGGCCTAGCAAACCGACCGCGATCCCCGATTTGATTATGGAGCTGAAGAAACGGGGGCATTCGCGCGAATTGATTCGCAAGGTGGTCTACGAGAACCCAGTCGAGTTCTTTTCTCAGAGCAAGCCCGGTTTGTTCGCCTCTTAGATTTTAAGGGTATGGTATGTCGGAATCGACCACCCAACATCGTCGGGCCGCTGCGGAGTCTGTGGCGGTTTCGATTCTCACGGTCAGCGATACACGAACATTGGAGACTGACGGGGGAGGAAAATTGATTGAGGAGCTTTGCTCTGGATGCGGCTTCCCTGTTTGCGAACGCAAGATTGTTCGAGACGAACGCGATGACATACGACGCACGGTACTCGAGTTGCTTGCCGATGCACGATGCGAAGCCGTTTTGATTACCGGTGGAACAGGTTTGGCGGCCCGCGATTGCACGGTCGATGCCGTGGAGGGGATCTATGACGCGTCGATCCCCGGGTATGGCGAGTTGTTTCGCATGCTCTCCTATCAAGAGATAGGTTCTGCATCGATGTTGAGTCGGGCCAGCGGCGGACGCATCGGTACAAAGGTTGTATTGACGATGCCGGGCTCCACAGCCGGTGTCCGTTTGGCGATGGAGAAGCTCATTTTGCCCGAACTCCCGCACTTGGTCATGCACGCGGGCAAATAGCCAACTGCGGTAAGCAACGGGAGAGGCTCATAGGTTTTTGGTTCGGAAGTGAAGAGCCAATCCAAAAACCTTCAGAAACCGCGGCTAGCGCCAAAGCGGCTGATAGTTTTGGTATAGGCTTTAAGTTGCAGTTGCTGCGTTTGCGGCTAGATTGAGAAGGCTTGCCGCGAGCCCGATGAGACCGCCGAAAACACCACCCCAGACGACGAGCCATCCGAGGTGTTGGCGGATCATGTCTTGAACAATCTGCTTCACCATGGACGGTGTAAGTTCGTCCAATCGTTTCGAAACAATCTGGTCGACCTTTTCGACGATGTCGTCCGTCATATCGGGTGTCTTGATGGAAGCCTGCAATGCCGCATGCAGTTTGGGAGATAGCATCAGCTGCTTAAGCTCCTCTTGCATGTTGGCTTGGAATGGAGCTCGCATCCCCTCTAATGCCTTGGGGCCGCCGAACATGGCGAGCATACCGCCGAGAGGCGACTTCATAACGGCGTCCTGCAGTTTGGCGAACATCGCGTCGTAATCAATGACAGCGAGGACTGGTTCTGGATCGAGTTCCCAGCTCAAACTCTTTTGTTGCGATTTGAAGAATTGGGATACGTTATCTCGATTGAAGAATTGCTCCATCACCATGGACCGAATTCCCGCCTTGAATTCTTCGAATCGATTGGGAATGACCCCCGAACCGTAGAAGCCAGGAACTTTCTCGAAGAGCATGTAGATCGCAATCCAGTTCGTGATCGCACCGGAAGTGGCGTATAGTCCGATATCGCGAATCGGACCAGCGATTGGATTCTCCGACGGAATCAAAAAGCCACCTACGGCGAGTCCGAGGGAGACCAAGTTGGTAACGAGGCTTTTGTTCATTGAAATCAGCTCAAGCGTCTTGCCATTGCGTGGAGGTAGGCCAGGTTAAATCATTGTTTTCGGGACGGCCTTCGATGTAATACCAATTATGGATGGGCTTGAGGATCTCTTTCACTTTTCCAATCAAGTCCCAATCGACCGATTCACCCAACCATCGAACGAGCTGTTTGAGCTCTTCGCTTCGAGCGCTACCGACCAAGCAACTGGCGAAGGCTGGATTCTGGATAGAGTACTGCAGAGCCAGCTTTTCGATCGAGGTCCCTTGCTCTTTGCAGAATGCGGCCGCTTGAGCGGCGACATTTCGAACTTCGGGCGTCGCTTTGTGCCAAGGCGGAAGTGGCATGTGGGTTAGGAGTCTTGCGGAAAAAGGAGCTGCGTTGATCAAGCCCACTCCGTGTTTTTCGGCCAGTGGTATAAGGCGAGTCGCCATGTCATTCTGCAGCGTGTAGTGGTTGTACGTGATCACGCAATCCACCAAGCCGGTTGGAATGACTCGTTCAAAATTGCGCATGGGGTAACCGCTTACTCCGATGCACCGCACTTTCCCTTTAGCTTTTTGCAATGCTAGAGCCGGAAGCGTTTCTTCGATCACTTGGTTCACATCGCCATATTCGATGTCATGACAGAAAACGATATCTAAGTAATCCAAGCGCATCCGTTCGAGCGAAACATCGATACTTTCAGAAACTCGCTTGGCAGAGAAATCGAAATGGTTCGGTGCATAACGCCCCAGTTTCGTGCTAATCACTAACGATTCGCGAGGATACTCATGGAGGATTTGTCCAAGGAGAATTTCGCTCATCCCTCGACCGTAGTAGGCCGCCGTATCGATAAAGCTGAGTCCTAGCTCAATGGCGGTTCGAACAGCATCGAGTGAGGCCGACCAATCGCGTTGTCCGAATTCGGCTCCGATCGATGACGCTCCGAATCCAAGGATCGGTAGGTGGTAGGGTGTATTCCCCAGTTTTCGTGTTTGCATCAAACTGTATTTCCGTCGAACGTGAAAAGTGAAACTAGAGACTGGCTTTGATTTCTTTCAGTCGCTTTGCATCATCTGATTTCTTGTAGTATTCATCCAATGGGTAACACCCTGATGGTAAGCCGTTGCGAGGGGCGGTGGTACAGTCGGAGAATGTACGACAAACCAGCTTGCGTTCGCTTTTTCCAAGCTCAACAGCATCGACCACTTGTTTGGGATAAGACAAAACCATCCGCCCCATTCCGATGAAGTCCACGTTGCCGTGTGCGATTTGATACTGAGCGACGTTTGGCAGGAATTCTTGAAGGTAGGAGTACCCCGACCCTACGAAGAGCAAACCTGGATGGGCCTTCTTAAGTTCGGCGGCTGCACGCAAATGTTTAGCGACCGAAATCAAAGGGTCTTCATGCGGTTGGTATCCATCAGAAGGAGGATAGGCAGCAGGTCGAACTAAGTGAGGTGTGTAGTAGGGGCTTCCCGCTGATAGATTGATCAAACTCACGCCGATCTTTTGAAGGTCACCGAGGAGTCGATGGGGCTCTGTTAGGTCGACTTCCATCGGATTGTTGGGATTCAATCCAAAACCGTAGGAGTATGGGAGCAATTGCTCAAAGGGCATTGGCATTCCTTGCCCTTGCTTTCCTGGCTCTGCCGTGGCCGGATTGGGTTGAAACGGAACCGAATCATAAGCGCTGAGTCGTACGCCAATACCAAGCCCAGGTGCAGCGAGTTGTACTGCGCGAATGATGGAGAACAAGAGGCGAGTCCGGCCTTCGTAGTCACCGCCAAATTTACCGGGGCGCGATCGAGCGCTAAGGAATTCATGGAGCAAGTAGCCGTGGCACGATTTGATGTCGACAAAATCGGCTCCAGCATGCTGAGCCAGTTTGGCCGCGTTAGCGTAGTTCTCGATCAGTTCCTCGAGTTGCTCATCGGTCCAAACCATGTCATCGCTGGTGACGCTAAATTTGGGGTCGAGGAGTGGATGGCGAAAGGCGACGCGCGGTTCCCATTTCTTTTTGTCGTTGGGGCGGCAGAATCGACCGGAGTGGGTGAGTTGAAAGCCGATCACCAAATCATCCGTCCGACCGTGGTGTGCTTGGTGCGACTGAATCAGTCTCTCGCGAAGGGCGCTGATGGCACCAGCATTCTGCTCGTTGAGAATGAGTTGGTTCGGGTTTGCACGTCCATCGGGACGAACCGCCATGGCCTCGCCCCCCCAAATCAATTTTGCGCCGCTTTCGCCAAAACGCTCCCAGCGACGGAGCATGGGAGGTGTCACGCCACCCGTAGTCGTTCCATCCCATCCCTCCATCGGTTGGATAGCAATTCGGTTCCCGATGGTGCGACCATTCCAATTGCATGGTCGATATAGGGGTGACTCGGAGACGGAGGCTACTTGGTCATCAATCCCGATGTCGATCCCGAGAGATTGGGCATGCTGGCGAAACCCGTTGACACCGTCAAGCGAAGTAATTTTGGTGAGTTTGTAGAGTGTCATGGCGATATAGATAGCGAGAAGAAGAGGACAGAGAAAGATAACCGATTCGCTACCTTCCTTGGAGCTCTCTTGACATAAGAGTGCCGTTTTGGGATTTCATTCGAGATTCGAATCGACCGTTCATTCGAGCCCCCGGTAAACGTTCAACGACTGGGCCGACCTTCGGGTATGGCGTCATCCTATGAAAAGACACGCGCTCTGGATTGTACTCTTGTCGACTTCCATTCTCGGATGCTCGACCATGAAACAGTCCGATACTTCGCGAACGGGCTTGGAGCAGCTGTTGATCAGCAAC
>JALOQZ010000196.1 GCA_025459245.1 Pirellula sp. | reverse complement strand
AACCGAACTTCATCCTCGCTATGCGTGTGCTCTTTGTTGAATTTCTGAAGCATCGCGTCCAAGTTTGGCGTCTGCGGATTGACATTGATCACGTCCGCAGTGACATAGCCCCCTTTTTCTTTCACTGCTGAAATTTCAGGCGCGTATTCGTTCAAGATATCCGCATCGGTTGCGTCTGATTTCAGACGGCCTGCCACTTGCCAATGTTCGTACCAAATTCCAAATGGCTTTAAAAAGGCAGAGATCTCTGCGGGGTCATGAATCGTGCGGTTTTGCTCTTCGATATAGACGCTGGCCATAGCGGGTCATGCTCTTGGGAAAGGAGACGGTCACTGAACTCACGAAACAGATCTGATCCGAGTTCGGGCCTTAGTATATCGAGTTTGCCTTTTTGGAACTACCAGGCGACATAAACCGCTTCAATCGAAGGAGCTTGAGATTCGTTCTTTTGCCATACACCGATGACGAGACTTTGCTTCGGTTCCTCTGTGGCTTGAGCAAGATACTTCCTATGCACGGCTTCGGGGATCAAAAGCATTACTTTCTCACCGTTCACATTCAGTCCCGTGGCAATCTGCCAATTTGTGGACTCGGTCTCGGGTTTACCGATCGCTTCGATCAAGAGGATTGCGTCGCCGTTCTGGTGGGGGGGCAGACCTTCGATTTTGCCGCCCAAACAGAGACTCCAAAGTCTCGGGAAGGCGGGTTCGTTCAAGAATCCCCGACTCCAGCTATCCAATTCTCGCTTCCAAGCTTGCAGAGAAATTCCCTTCTGAGAGGTTACTTGGTCCGCCAGGCTCAAGCACGCATTGTAGAACTCTCGCGCCATCGCTTGACGCTGCTCACTGTCCGCCGAAGGCCACAACTCTTTCAGCTTGGATTGGACCTCCTCGCAAAGCAGAATCGCATCCTTGATCGATGGTTTTGTCGCAGGAGCAGCGGTTTCCTGCTCGGCGATCGAAGGAATTTGAGCAGATTCGCTTGAAGCGATCTGTGCGCTCGACGGCGTCGATGAATCTGGAGCGAGGCTTTCCGGAGGAAGGTTTGGTGCAACCGATTGTTTGTCTTTATCGCTTGAGTTCGCTGACTTGGGTGGCGAGCTGGCGTCGGCTAAGCTGGGTAAGTTGCTCGCTTCACCCGTCGAAACGGCTGGTGCCGGGGGGAATGGGTGATCGGAGTCTTCGACGTCGTAGGAGTCGTATCCTCCTAGCGTTCCATCGCTGCGAAAGGGGCCGCCGCGGAGATGCTTTGGAACGATAGCTGGGATGTAGCGAGCGACGGTGGGGCCTGCAGTCCCCAAATCCTTGCCAAACCCATACCAGAGAATGGCGATCGCAATGGGGATGGCCGCGAGCCCTCCCAGGACGGGCGGTATCACTTTGCTTAACCCTGAGCCCTCGGAGCGCTTGGAACTCAAGGAAGATGATCGCGACGTGGGCGAAGAGGAGACGACCCACCCCGGAGAACCTGTATCCGCTTCGGAATCGGCCGCTTCAACGTCGGATGTTTCTGAGAAAGGATCGGGTGAGCTAGGAAGGTGAGGGAGGTGGTCGGCACTGGAATCCTCGGTTTCGTTTGCCGCGGGTAGGCGATCTTCTAACTCGTCTAACGGATCTAGGTCACCCAATGGAACCGAAACGTTCAGTTCGGGTTGTTCCGGAACATCGCCGTTCGGGGCTGGAAAAGTCGGATTCATGGGGATTCGCTGACAAACACCGCAAAGGGGACAAGGCCAAGTGCCGATTCCAGAATACCTTCAGGAGGGGGAGCCCATTTCGATTTGGCTCCAAAGATTCGCTGAAAACGGACCTCTTTGGGTAGGGATTCTTCCCGATCTTCGGAGCATAGAGGCGACTTGAGGGCCTTGTGACTTGGCTTGCGGCACACTTTAGACCATACTTTGTTTAGTTCTGACTACGAATTGCGGTATTCTTTTTCGGGGTACCGACCTCACTCGCCAAAATCCCCACACAATTAGATCCCTTCCATGCTTCTCCGAAAAGCACGCTTAAGCCTCGTTGCCGTTCTGTTTTTGGTGGCCCTTCGTTTCGTAGTTGGGTTCCATTTCTACATGGAGGGAGCGTCGAAGGTTAAGGAAGGTAATTTTTCGTCGACTGGATTCCTTGCTGCAGCGAAAGGTCCTTTGGCCGATAAGTTTCATCAGCTAATCCCTGATTACGACGGTCGCTTCCGGTTGCCTGAACTTCGCGAGCTTATGTCGGAACAAGACCAGAAGCCGACCAAGGATGACTCGAACAAGCTGCTTTCCTACAAGAAGCTTTTCCAACACGTCGATTCGTTTGCCGCCGAAGCGAAGTCGCTTTACGAATTCACCGATCCCCAGGGGACCGCGGTCGACGAAATTGTTGTGAGCACAAAGGAAAAGCTCGTCGCAGTCGCCGATGACTGGGGGCCTCAAATCAACGAGTACCTGCGAGGCTTTGAGCGAGTCGCGAGAAACGATCGCGATGAAATGAGAAACAACGTTGCGGGAATGCGAAAACAGAAAGAGGAGATCGAGAGCAAGTGGCGAGCCCTTGTGAAGGCTCCCTTAGCAGACGTCGATTCGATCCTCGCCGACTTGGAAGCCAGCGTGAACGCATTGGCTACCGAGGAGCAAAAGGGAGATAAGGAAAAGCAGCGATTTGCTGCTTTGCGCATGCCGGATGCTGGTCCGATCGACGTCAAGATGGTGGATCGAATCATTCCGATTTTTGATATGTCGGTCGGGATTCTCCTGATGATCGGTCTGCTTACCCCGCTCGCTGGCTTGGCGGCAGGTCTTTTCCTAGCCTCCGTTGTCCTCACTCAATTCCCGGGATATCCGGGAACGCAGCCGACCTACTATCAAGCCATCGAGATGTTGGCTTGTTTCCTGTTGGCCTTCGCGGATGCGGGGCGATACGCAGGACTGGACTTTATTCCTTGGAGCTTCTGGAACCGAGGAAAGAAAACGGCGGATGCCGCTTAGCCTTTTAAAACTTTCATAAACGACCAACCCACACCAACAACGAACCCTACCCATTCAGGGAGCCCTACCATGAACCAATTGACACCAGACGAAAAGAACATCGGACAGAACAATTTCTACGAAGCGGTTGGGTTTACCCGGCGAGAGTTCATGCAGGGGGTCGTCGCTGCGGGCGCTGTCTCTGGTGCGGGTCTGGGGGCGATGTACTTTGGCTACAACAAGGTCAACGATCCGGTCCGCGTCGGGGTGATCGGGGTGGGAGACGAGGGAAACGTTCTCATCGGCGGTTGCAACCCTGACTACGTTACGGTGAAGGCAATCGCAGATATTCGACCTTACAGCATCCACCGTGCGTTCCATGGCGACTGGTCCTCACCCGCCGCCAATTCGGCGCGACCAGGTTTGATCAAGCAGTACAAATACTCGAGCGAAGACGAGGCTCGAAAGAACGTAAAGGTCTATGACGCCAGCAACGGCTGCATCGATGCTTTGCTCCAAGACAAAGACATCGAGGCGGTCATCATTGCGTTGCCGCTCCATTTGCATGCTCCGATCGCCGTGAAGGCGATGCAAGCCAACAAGCACGTGCTGACCGAAAAGCTAATGGCCCACAATGTTGCGCAGTGCAAAGTCATGGCGCGGGTTTCCGAAGAAAGCACCGATCAAAACGGCCACCCCATCCACTTGGCTACGGGGCACCAACGACACTACAGCGTTTTGTATGACAACGCTGTGCACCTTCTTAAGTGGGGAATGATCGGGCAGCTTCACCACATCCGCGCTCAATGGCACCGAGGCAATCTGCCAGGGAAAGATTCCTGGCAACCTTGGTTGCCAGGCGGCGAAATCGGCCAAGATCCAAAGCAAAGCCGAGTTCTTCGTGAACTGACCAACTTTAAGAACGAATTGGCAAAGGCGAAGACTCCTGCCGAAATCGATCTGTTGACCAAGAAGGTCGCTCAGTGGGAGTCTTGGATGAAAGACATCGACGTCGATGCCGAGAAGTTCGGCTATATCACCAAGAAGCTTGGGGATCGAGACCGGCCCGCGATTGAAGAGTTGGTTCGATGGCGAATTTTCGAACGAACAGGTGGCGGTCTCATGGCGGAGTTGGGCAGTCACCAACTCGACGCAGCGACCATCTTCTGCAGCGCGCTCCGGTCCGATGGTAAGAAGGCGCATCCCCTATCGGTGCATGCAGTAGGCGGTCGTCACATTTTCCCATACGACCGCGAATGCGACGATCACGTTTATTGCTCGTTTGAATTCCCCGGCCCAGAATACAGCGAGAAGTTCGATGCCGGTTACACCATTCCTAACGTAAAGGGTATCCCCGGCTACGATGCGGACCCGAACAAGAAGATTGTGGTAACTTACTCCTCGATCAACGGAAATGGTTATGGAGGCTACGGCGAAGTGGTGATGGGAACGAAAGGAACCATGATCATTGACAAGGAGCAGGAGGTAATGCTCTACGCCGGTTCCGATACCGGAGCTGCCGTCGGAGTCAAAGCCGCCAAGGGTGGATACGCTTTGGACACCCAAGCGAGCGGTGGTTCCTCGGCACCTATTGCAAAGGCAGCTTCCAACGCCGGCCCTGTCAGCCGCGGTTACACCGAGGAAATCGAACACTGGGCTTACTGCATCCGCAACCCAGATCCGGCGAACCGACCGAAATGCTATCCCGAAGTGGCGATGGCCGACGCGGTAATCGCCCTCACCACCAACGTCGCGATGCGCAAGGGTGCGCGTGGGGAAGCTGGTTTCGTGAAGTTTGAGGAGTCGTGGTTCGATGTAAAGTCGGACGATACTCCAGACGGAAGCAACGTCGCTCAAGAAATGGAAGCGATGAAGAACTACAAAATCGATGGCGGCACGCAAACCGCCTAGTCTGCGACTTGACGCCCAAGTCGTATTCCATTCATCAACCGAAACAGCCTAGAACGATTCAGGTATGAGCGAAGCACTCCCTGGCCCATCTCCACGCACGATACCGGGCAAACTCTTCGCTATACCCTTTGCGGTTGTCGTTCTTTTTTTACTTTGGTTGGTGTTCTCGATGGCGGTTCGTTTCCAAACCATCATGCAGCAGCTGGAGCGTACACGGAGCGCTTGGCCCGCAGCCAGCGCCTCCTTGTTCGAACGATACGAATCGCTCCTCGCCGAGGATGTGAAATTAGACGACTCACTCCGTTCTCGGATCCGCACTGATCTTCAAGACGCGAGGAAAGTAACGCAGTTCGATCAACAAAGCCCGCTTCTTTATTCGCTCGAACAATCGATTCAAGAGGATCAGGAGGCCCGTGAACTAGTCGATCGCATAGGTGTGGCTGATTCCGTGCTCGAAGTTCTTCGACTAGACAAAGAGCGAAGCTCGCTTCAATCGGACTTCGTCGGTCAAGCCACCGTGAATGGTTTGCGACTCAAGCTGCCACCGGTTTTCGACCTGCATGTAAACAGCAGCCACTCCAAGTAACTATCCGCGAATCGCAAGGGTGGGGAATATCATGGACTGGAATTCGTTTCTGGGGCATCATCGGCAACGAGGATGGTTTGCCAACGCGATTCGGTCCAACAGGCTGGCCAGCACATTTCTTTTGGTCGGTCCGGATGCAGTCGGTAAACGTACCTTTGCTCGGATGATTGCTAAGACGCTTCTCTGTCTCAAGAACGATCCGGCCTCCTTTGATCCCTGCGGAGCATGCGAAGCGTGCGTGCAAGTCGAGGCGGGAACTCATCCAGACTGGCTTCAAATCGAACGAGAAAAGGGGAAGACAGCTCTTTCGATCGACCAGTTCATCGGTCCCGAAGAAAACCGCATGCGAGCTGGGCTCTGCTATGAGATTCGCATGAAGCCTTATTCGGGCCGAAGAAAAATTGCAGTCGTCGATGATGCGGACACGATCGGTGTGGAAGGTGCAAACAGCCTGCTCAAAACGCTAGAAGAGCCACCGCCAGGCTCCATCATTTTCTTGATCAGCACCAGTCTTCAACGCCAGCTGCCAACGATTCGATCGCGATGTCAAGTCGTTCGCTTTCAAGGACTTTCGGAAGATGATCTCGCCGTCTTGGCTCTCCGACAGGGAATTGCCAATGGACCTGAAGACGCGAAGCGGATCGCGGTTATGGCGCAAGGATCGCTCGCGTCGTTTGCCGTTCTTTTGGATGACGAACTGAGAGAATTCAAATCCCAATTGTTGCAGCAATTCGATACCCGCCCTTTTGACTTCCCCAAGTTCACCAAAGCCTTGATCACCAATATGGACAGCGCGGGCTCGGACTCTCAGGCAAAGCGTGACCGACTTAAATTGCTGATCGACTTTGTCCAGCAGCATTGCCAAAAGAAGCTCTATGGAGCGATTCGAAGTGATGATACCGTGAAAATCGAGAGCGAGGTCGCACTGATCAAACGGTGTATCGCCGCCAAAGAGCATGTCGATCGCATTGTTGCTCCCGCGGCACTCGTAGAGGCTTGGTCTGCGGATTTGGCGAGCCTCTGCGTTTAATTCCTCATCGCAACGACGTTTTCCTACCGTTTCGCAATTGCCTGAGCCCCGGATTCAATCAAAATAGATGCCGGTCCTTTCCCCACCCTAAATCCCACCCTGGATCGCATGAAAACCACGCAACAACGCAAGAGGGCGAGCCTCTTCTGCTCAACGAGTTTCGCTGCGAGCTCATTGTTATTTTTCGCAGGCTGCACCCCAACCAAGGATGAAGCCATCAAAGCAGCTCCAGCCGAACAGATCGTTGAGGCGGAGGTGATGGTCGTCGAACCTGTCGTCTGGCCCACGACGGTCCGTTGCCAAGGGAGCTTGATGGCGGACGAGACGACCACGGTTAGCGCCAAAGTCGCTGGTCGCATTGCGGCGGTGCTCTTCGAAATCGGTGATTTGGCTGCCGCCGGACAGATCCTTGTGGAGATTGATTCCGAGGAGTACCAGTTGCAGGCAGAGCAGGCTGACGCTCAGTTAGCACAAGCCCGCGCGGCTGTTGGCCTTAAACCAGACGATCCTCTCGATAGCTTGAACCCAGACAATGCGCCCCCCGTTCGGGAGGCGAAAGCCGTCTTGGACGAAGCAACGAAAGCGCTAGCCCGTATAAACTCGCTCGCAGGGAGCGACGTTGTTACCGAAAACGATCTAGAACTCGCCGTCGCCGCAGAAAAAGTCGCCACCGCGAGATTGGCTTCGGCTCAGAATGCTGTTCGGGAAAAGATTGCTCTCATTCGAGTTCAGATGGCTCAGCGGGGTCTGGCCCATCAACGATTAAATGACACCAAAGTGCCATCACCGTTCGAGGGCTTTGTGCAATCGAAGAATGTCGCGATCGGCGCATTTGTTCAAGCTGGCCAACCATTATTGACCCTGGTTCGCAATCAAAAGCTTCGGTTCCGTGCCAGCGTCCCTGAACGTTACGCCCACTTGTTGAGGGTAGGACAAAGTGTTGATATTCGATTTGATCTAAGCGACCAAGTGCGACAGGGGACCGTATCTCGAATCAGCCCCAACCTGGACCCGATGAATCGCTCGCTTGGATTCGAAGTCGATGTCGATAACGCGGATCAGTCGTTGAGAAGCGGCCTTTTTGGAGAGGCAACGATCGCTATCAACCCAGAAGCTAAAAGCCTTGCGATTCCGATCAACACACTACAACGCTTCGCTGGCGTCGATAAGGTTTGGAAAGTTGTCGATGGGAAAGTCAAAGAACAAGTCGTCTTGGTCGGCAGCACGCGCGATGGCATGATCGAAATTCAAAAGGGAATTCAAGCAGGCGATATCCTTGTCCAAGACAGCGGCCAGGGGAAACCGGGGAAGTGGCAACCTGTCGCAGCCAAAGGCACATCCGCGAGTCCCAGCGACACTCTACCCAAGCAACATGATGGGGCGCAAGGGGATACATAAAAAGGGAATGCAAAGAGACGTCCAACCCAAAATGGAACGGCCCAATCCCAAAGAGACGTTATCGTTTTTGCTGGGAGGATGCCCGAT
>JALOQZ010000195.1 GCA_025459245.1 Pirellula sp. | reverse complement strand
ACTCGCGATGGCCGCAACATGTTGATCGAAGTCAACGCGGTGCCGGGCTGGCGCGCGACCGGAGCTGCAGTGGAACAAGACATCGCGAAGCGGTTGATTCAGAAGTTGCTGGAACGTTCACAAGCTCCCAGTTGAAACTCTAACCCAGTTGAAACTCTAGAAGAGTTCTCGAATTTCTCGATAGCCGAAATCGACAAGCGGGAAAGGACGGCCTGCAGGACCTGGCAAATGGGTTTCCAGATCTAAGCCCAAGGAGTGGAGAATCGTTGCAACGATCTCGGGTGGTTCGACAGGTCGATCGGCTGGTACAGCACCGATTGGATCGCTCGCACCCACCACCCGGCCACCTTGCACGCCACCACCAGCAAAGTAGACGGTGAAGCACTGAGGCCAATGATCGCGCCCCCCTGCTGGATTGACTTTGGGAGTTCGACCAAATTCGGCCAAATTGCAAACGAGCGTATCGTCCAGCATTCCGCGTTGATGCAAATCTTCGATAAGAGCTGTGTAGCCTTGGTCGTACATCGGAGCCACGATGTTCTTCATCCCCTCGATCGATGTAAAGGGCTTGCTGCCATGAATGTCCCAGCTCACTTCATCGAACACAGTGAGGAATGTATTCACGGTGACAAAGCGTACTCCTGCCTCCACCAGTCTGCGCGCTAGCAAACAGCATTGGCCGAAGCGATTCATGCCGTAGCGTTGCCTAACGGATTCAGGTTCTTTCGTGAGATCAAATGCATCGCGAGCTTGTGGGCTCGTCATGAGTCGATAGGCCGATTGAAAGTTTTCGTCCATCATACGAGCAGCTTCGCTCGCTTCAAAATTCTTAATGGTGCTCTCGACGACTTCTCGCATCCGTTTGCGACGATCCAATCTGGCCGTTCCAATATTTTCTGGTGGCAGCAAATCGGGAACTTTGAAATCCGGTTTGGATGGATCGGCCATCAATGCAAAGGGGTCATGCGATTTGCCGAGGAATCCGCCCGCTTGGCCATTGGGTAGATTCCCTCCCCCACGTCCCATCGTTTCAGGGAGAACGACGTGGGGTGGAAGATCGGTGCGTCGCCCGAGCAGATAGCTCGCAGCGGACCCAACGTGAGGTGTGTTCACTCCACCAGAAAACTGCCGTCCCGTCTGCATGATTTGCCAACCAGCATCGTGGACCGCGGCTCCGCGATGGAAGCATGATCGTACCAGCGAAAACTTATCTGCGATCTTTGCGTGCAGAGGCAAGATCTCAGAGATTTGAATTCCAGGTGCGCTGGTCGCAATGGGCTGAAAAGGCCCTCGAATCTCCGCTGGTGCGTCCGGCTTCATGTCGAACGTATCGAGCTGGCTCGGTGCGCCGAGATTGAAGATCATGATCGCAGAGCGTTTGCTTTTGCTCGGATCCATTTTGCCAGCTTCGGCAGCAGCCGCCAGTTGGGGAAGCCCGAGACCGATGGCCCCAAGTGCACCGACTTGTAAAAAATCGCGACGCAGAGTGCCGTCGCAAGTTTGAGCTGTACCTTTACCGACAAATGTCAACATGGCTTGGGATCCGGAGAGAGGATCGGGGGTGGGTCAAATCGAGAGCCCCATTATAGCCATGCTTAGCGGCCGAATTGGATCTTTTTCCTCGCCATTTCCAGACCTCGCTCCTTGGTCAAATCGACCTTGATCTGCGTACTGACCATGCGGGAGCCGTCCGAAGCGGGCTTGAGAGCGACGACGTCCAGCGTGGAGGGGGTCGGTGATGCCTCTACTTCGACAGGCACATTAGGGTGAATCCCGTTCGCACTGATGGGTGTTCCATTCGGAGAATAGAACTTGGAAACGGTCAATCGAAGCCCGCCATTTCCTTTCTCGTTATGGAAAACACCTTGGACGCTCCCTTTGCCATACGAGGTTTGGCCGACAATCGTTCCTCGAGAGTGATCGTGCATGGCACCTGCGAAAATCTCGCTTGCGCTGGCGCTATCCTCATCGATGAGAACCACTAAAGGGATATCCCAAGTACCTTGCGACTTCGCTGTGAAGTTGTGATTTTCCATCCCGTTGCGGCCTTGGGTGGAAACGATTGTGCCGCTGGTTAAAAACTGATCGGCGAGTTCGACGGCAGCATCGAGTAGACCGCCGGGATTTTTTCGAAGATCGATGACCAACGACTTCATCCCTTTGCCAGACAGTTCATAAAGGGCTTTGCTAACTTCGGCAGGAGTGGTCTTCTGAAAGTTGGTGATGCGGATGTATCCGATTCCAGGTTCGGCGATCTCGGCGATCGATACGCTAGGAACGTCGACTCGGCGGCGTTCGACACGGACGTCGATCAATCGTTCATCGACCGTTTGAAGCTGCAATTGAACTTGCGAACCTTCGGGACCTCGCAACAAATCGGCCGCTTTCTTTGCACCGATTTCTTGAACGGACAATCCGTCAACCTTCACGATGTGTTGATTCGGAGCAAGGCCGGCGAAGTAAGCAGGACCACCGCGAAATACATCAACGATGCGGAGTTGCGTCCCCTCGGCCCAAAGTTCGACTCCGAGTCCGATCAAATTGCCTTCGATCTGCGACATGACTTCGCGATACTCGCCCGGAGTCAGCAGTGCGCTGTAAGGATCGAGCAACCCAACCGACCCAGCGATGTACTCATAGAGAACAGCGTTGGTGGGGAGACCAAGCTCATCGTAGGCAAGCTTCGCCACATACGTCGCAGTAGCTTTCAGTTCTTCGGCATTGGAAACGCGACGTCCAAAAACCGACTTGTGAATGTTCTGCCGGAAGCGTTCGACGGTTTCGCGATCTGCGTTCCGCAGATGTTTTCCGAGGAAATCTGGTTCTGTGAGTGCGACTTCAAGGAAGGCTGTTCCGTGCAAAGCCAAGTGGTAGTAATTAATCTTTTCGACGTAGTAAACCTCTAGCTTCGCAATGACTTCGCTGAAGACTTGAAGGGTCTCGGAGGCGCTAGCGGAATCGACGGTTTGAAGAAACGAGCGGTCGGAGTATCGACGCGTCACATCATGATGCACGCGACACACTTGCAGACGGCTCCCTGCTTCAGCAAAGCTGGGGTTCTTTTTCGTGAACTTTTCGTAGTGCAAGATCGCTTCTTGCCAACGTCGTTCTTGTTCCAGTTTTCGGCCCGTCTCGATAACATCGTTCTCGACAACGGCCGTACCGCGACCTGCCGGTTGGTCCGCGTACAGACTGGTCGGAGCAAACGAAAGGGCGGTACCGATCGTGATCAGACCGAAAGCTTTTCTCAGCTGGGAAAGCATGCTTGGGCAATCAGTTGGGGACATGGAATATTCCGAGAGGTCTGGAAGCATTGGAGTATGCAGTCCCAAAAGCGCCGGTCAAAAAAACCTCCTGGACTTTTGCTAGCAAGAATCCAGCAATCGGTAAAGTCAACCAGGGTTGGTCGCGATGTGACGCAAAGATGGGAAATGCGGACAAATGCCCTCGATCCCTCGAGAAACTCTAAACGTCGTTAGCTTGAGAGGCTGTGTCGTTTAGGTTGAGTAAACGGGTTGCGGTCAGTTTGTTGACAGGCCCGTTTGCACGTCTTGTACGGGGCAACTGTAGGGAGCGGACGCTCGGCAGGCAAGCCTCTCCTGCATACTGGAGGGCAGCTTATAGGACGCGATCGCAATTCAAACTGGCTTCAATACCGAAATGCGACACCTGAGATAGTCCTTCCATCTTGATCGACAAGCGGACGGTGATGAATCATACTGGTCGGCGATCCTAACGACCAATTTGCCTTTTGCTTGATACACACCGATGTCGAATGTTATTGGTATCGACCTAGGTACGACCCACTCCCTGTGCGCGGTCTTTCGGGAGGATGGCCCTGTTCTCATTCCGAATTTGCACGGCGGCTTTCTAACTCCGTCAGTCGTTGGAATGCTTGAGTCGGGAGAAATAGTTGTTGGGAGCGCGGCTAAGGAATTGCGAGTTACTCATCCTGAGCGAACCGCATCTTGTTTTAAGCGTTACATGGGCTCCGATCGGACGATCTCTCTGGGGAAGAACACATTGAGACCCTACGAGTTGAGCAGTCTTGTTCTGAAGTCGCTGGTTTCTGATGCTGAGAAATTCCTAGGTACGAGTGTTTTAGAGGCCGTCATCACGGTGCCTGCTTACTTTAATGAACATCAGCGACAGGCGACCAAGGTGGCAGGCGAGCTAGCCGGTCTCCGGGTGAAAAGAATCATCAATGAACCGACGGCGGCAGCCTTGGTTTATGGATTTCACGCGCGAGACCAAGAACGCCAGTTGTGTGTGATCGATCTAGGGGGTGGTACCTTTGACGTGACGGTAATGGAGGTTTTTGAAGGCACCTTGGAGATTCGCGCTACTGCAGGGGAAAGCATGCTCGGCGGCGAGGATTTCACCGACCGGATTGTCTCAGCCGTGCTTCAAAATGAAAAGCTCGCACTAGAAGTCGCCGAACTAAAGCATCCGCTCCGTGTAGCCCGGCTGCGTGACGAATGCGAACAAGCAAAGCGAAAACTTTCTAATGAGGAAGTTGTTCGCATTCGATTGCCGGATCTCGATGGAACCATTCCCGAGAATCCAAAGGAGTTCCGAGTTGATCGGAAAGCGTTTGCGGATTTGAGCGAAGCATTGATGCAGCGGATTTCGACTCCGATCGATCGAGCTCTACGCGATGCAAGACTTAGTCCGCAGGAGATCGATGATGTATTGCTCGTCGGAGGTGCCACGCGAATGCAGCTCTTGCGAGATCATGTCGCATCGTACTTTGGCAAGCCACCGATTATGGAGTTCAATCCCGATGAAGTCGTCGCGCTCGGGGCTGCCATCCAAGCTGCATTGATCGAAAATGATACTGCTGTGAACGATATGGTGATGACGGATGTATGCCCCTTCACACTCGGAATCGAGATTGCAAAGGAGTTCGGGGGTCAAACGACAGCTGGCTACTTTCATCCCATCTTGCATCGAAACAGTACTATCCCCATCTCCCGCGAAGAGGTTTTCGTCACGGTTTCACCCAATCAACATCAGGTCGAGGTGCGCGTTTTTCAGGGTGACGCGAGGAAGGTGGTTGATAATATCGCGTTGGGGTCACTCTTGGTAAAAGACATCGCTCCGGGCCCAGCTGGACAACCGATCTACATTCGATTTACTTACGATTTGAACGGCCTGCTCGAGGTGGAAGCCTACTCTACGGGAGGGACCAAACACCGAACTGTGTTAACAAACCACGTTCATGGACTCAACGAAGACCAGATCAAGGATGCCATCGATCGACTTCAAGCATTGAAGATCTATCCTCGTGAGAATTTGGAGTATCAAAAGCTTGCTCGATTCTGCGAACGAATGCTGGGTGAGATCAATCGCGAGGAACGAAAGCAACTTGATCGCGCCTTGGATTACTTTGAAGATGCGATCGCTTCATCAAACAAAGAGGAATGCGAACGGGCAGAAGAGATTCTGAAAGCGGTCCTCGCAGAGTTGGGAATCGAGTACTTCGAGAATGACGATGAGTAGAGCATGATCAGCCAACAAGAACGCGAGTACTTAAAGGCTACGCTTCGGATGAACCCGATTTTCGAGTCAGGTGAATGTTTGGCTCTCCGTCGGTCGCTACTTCGAAAAGATCAATTAAACGGTGCGTATGCCATTGATGCGGATGATCGTCGCAAGCAGCGGGACTCTCTTCGAGATCAAATTCAATCGATTCAACAGGACTTTTGGAAGCTACCACTCGATCAGCTCGAGGAAATGATCCAAGCGATGGATACCGCTAACTTTCCAGAGCTTCGTCCAATCGTGAATCGATTGCGAAAAGTCGTGGAGAGCCGAGTTGAGTTTCCCAAGCTGGGGCAATTCCAAGGAATGGATATGGGGCTATTCAACGCATTCAAAGCCATCGTTGCCTTGCCACCCGGTGAAGCAGTCCGGGCTAGATCGCAATTCATTCGATCGATTCAAGACAAGAAGCGGCTCAAATCCGTCCAAAATGGAGTTCTTTTGATTCAGAAAGAGTTTCCACAGTTGATGGAACTCGAGAAAGATTGGTTTACCTCCCTCTCCAAATTGACGAGTGGATCCCTCCCAGCTAGTTCAGCGGGGTTGGACTCCATCAAGATCGCCTTCGCATCGATACTCGAACTGCCGTGGTACACATGGTGGATCGCAGCGATGGTGATCAAGTGGATTCTCGTATCGACGATGCGCTAATCCGAGTGCTTAAGAGAAGAACGGGAGACAAGCATGATTGCGGACGACACCCCATGGGATCGGCTACCAAATGATCCGACAGGCTTTTTTCGATTGGAGGCGGGGTTTGATCGAAAAGACTTAAAGCGATCCTATGGACGTCTCATTCGAATCTACAAACCGGAAACCCATCCGGCTGAGTTTCAGCGAATTCGTGAAGCTTACGAGTCTCTTGAAACGGAACTCCGCTATGGTGCCGCTCGCGACCTCGATCGTGAACAGAATGCCGCTTGGGAGAACTCACGTTCTGTTCCGGGTGAGAGCCAATCACCGATACCGTCCCCCACAAGCGATGTTTCGGTCCCACAGTCGCCCCAAGCTCCGAATGTCGAGGT
This sequence comes from Pirellula sp., assembly GCA_025459245.1. Lineage (GTDB taxonomy): Bacteria > Planctomycetota > Planctomycetia > Pirellulales > Pirellulaceae > JBKCUI01. The sequence continues at coordinate 2,312 of JALOQZ010000195.1, read as the reverse complement.
GGATCCCGAAGCGTATTATGAGCATCTAAGAGGTTTGAATGGCAAATCGCCTCAAGCTTACTTTGAGCTCGCAATTCTCTCCGACATTTGCGATCGAAACGATCCCCAGCAATTCTTGAAGTGGTTGCTAACTGGAGTCAGGCAGTATCCGTCAGATCCAGGTTTACTTCGCCTGCTTCGAGAGCATTTGACGAACGATGTCGATCTCGAATCGGCCTTCTCGATCTTGTTAACGCTTAGCAAAATTGTTCCACCCAGCTCATTCTTTCCCACCAGTGAACCGCTCTGGGAACGAGTCTTTCGCGAGGTCCCATTTGAGTCCTACTCGCGATTGCTCAACGCCTGCGAATCCAACTTCCGGCAGCGACTTTCCGTTCACCATTTGATCTTCTATATCCACTGCATGAAGAGAATGGCATGGACCGCGGATTGGGATTGGATTCAAGAGAAATGGCGTTGGATTCAATCGCATGGCAGTGAGATCCCGGATGGTTTCGATCAAGATCTCGAGTTCATCGATCTGCTTTTAGCCTACTTTCAAAATGACAGAGTAAAGATTGGTGACAATGAGGTCCGTCAATCGATCGATGAAATGCTCCGTGCGTATTGCATGGATCCTGAACTGATAGCGGCGGGGAAGACGGTGGAGGTACACGATGCAATCGCTCGCAGCAGCCAGCGTTTCATGGCGACTTTCCCTGCATCGAATTCGAAAGAGGACTATCGGTTATTGCTGCTTGCGCAAATGGCGGCCTCGGACGTTATGGACCAGCTCAATATCTCCCTCTCTGAGCAGAGTTCGGAATCGCTGATGCGGCAAGCGGACTTGGCTGTCGCAGAGCTTCGCAAGGAATATGAAAAACTAGAACGAAGCCTTGGACGGATGGAGAACCAGAAAGTCGTCTTGCCGTTTTACGCGACTCTGCTGTTACCCCTTTTCTTGTCCTGGGGGATCGGTGACAAAGGGATCTTTGCCATGCTGAGCGTGATTTGGATCTTGGTCCTCAGCGTAGGTTACTTCGCATTCTTCAAACGCATGGTAGTAAAACCTTGGGTCGACAAAAAAGCAGGAGCCATGTGTATGCAAGCGTATGAGCAGGCATTTCGCCCCCGCCTTTTTCAGTACGTTCAAGGTTGTCGCGTCACTCCTCATGTCGCTGCAGAGTGCCTCAAGGAATCGGCTAAGCAGACGGGATCAGGTGAGGTCATCCGCGTCGTTTTTGCCTACGCCGCAAGTGACATGGGATTACGCGAATACCATATCGCACAATGTTTCCATCACTAGATTGCAGAATCCATCTCCAGGGAAGAATCAATTCGAATTGTACGCAGCGTACATCACACCGGATTTGTAATAGACTCGCAACTGCATTGTACGCAGCGTACATCACACCGGATTTGTAATAGACTCGCAACTGCTTGCCATTCGGAGCAGATTCGGTTGCAAAAGACTTTTCAGGGGACTCGAGCTTTAGCTTTTCCCCGTCATCGAGGAGCATCACATTGTCGGCGGGGTGCAGATTCCAGTCGTGTGTGCTGATCCAAAATTCAAAGGTCTCGGGGCTCATTCGATAGGAAGCGTAGAGGCGATAGAAGCTCGGGTCGTATGTCAAGCATTGTTCTCGGGGTAACGACTTGTTTTGCAATCGATGACAGAACGCAAACACTGGTTGATGAAAGGACTCGAGAGCGAAGAGACCGAGGACGAACCACAGCAACAGTGCAGCGGAAAATATGGTACTCCAAGCAAAACTCCAAATCCTAAGAATGCAAGCCAACATCAATGCCACAATCAAAGATATGGTCAGTATTGCGAGAAAGGACAGAAGGTAAACAAGTCCTAAGTTCATAGACCTATCGGCTTATTGGCAAAGTGAGGTAATCACAAACGAGACTGAATTCGACGGTAGCTCAATGAAGCAAAATAGTTCGATGAAGCAAACTAAGAGAGCCAACCAGCTCTTGATCTGTCTCGAGCGGCAGACGCTTTCTACATTATACAGAGCCTATATGCCGTTTCGTTGAACATTTACGGCGTAGCGCAAATGGGTTGATGCGCTACTTTCGCAGGAGTGAAAGGCGACTTTCCAGGCTGGTCGTAGGTGGCCACTCGTGGCCGACGGTGCGCTGAGGATGGTGTGCTGAGGATGGTGTGGTTTGGTCGGGCAGGAGTGCCCAACCTACGCGCGTCGACAACGCTACGACGATGAACGTCAGCCGGAATCGCGCTGGCGTCCGGTTACCGGCTTTCCAACGCAAAGAGCGATTTGGTGTTCGTCGTGACAACCGGGAGCTGGCGACCTGCGGCTGAT
>JALOQZ010000194.1 GCA_025459245.1 Pirellula sp. | reverse complement strand
CGTCTGCGAATCGAACGATCAGCTTTCGGTGTTTCAGGATCGTCCGGTATTGATCATCGAAGTTCTATCGCCGTCGACGCGCCGATACGATCTCGACGAAAAGATGACTGCTTATTTGACCATCACGTCGTTACAAATCTACATCGTACTGGAACAGCATCAGCCGTTTGCCATCGTGATGCGCAGAGTAGAGGATGGGTTCTTGCGAGAAGTGATCGAGGGAATCGAGGCAAGCATCCCCCTTCCTTTTTTAGGCTGTTCTTTGCCTATGCGAGAAATCTATGAGGGCGTGGAATTTTCTTCCGAATGCGTGCAAGAACCCGAGCCGGAGTACGATGCTACGTCCAGCGGTCGTCCTCGACCGCTGTAGCAGCATCGTCCAGCGGTCGTCCTCGACCGCTGTAGCACTGCAGACCACCTCTCTACCGACCAAACCATCTTTCTGCCATGTCTGGGGTTGGTGCAGCACAATTTCGTTTGAGCGAAATGCGATTCTTAAGGCTTCGCGATGCGAACGAAGATGTCGTGCAGGGAAGGTTTGGCCATTTCAAAATGGTCCACTTCGCCCATATCTATTAACCGTTGAAGAATGGCTCGACGGGACGCTTGCTCCGTAAGGTGCAACTCCAGAGCTCCGTTTGCCGTCGATACGGCCGCGATTCCAGGCAACGCACTGATCGCATCTAAATCGATGATTGATTCGGCCGACATGCGTACAAGCAACTTGGGTTCGCTGTACTGAGCTTGAATCTCAGGGATGGTACCATCCAATACCTTTCGGCCTTGAAAGATCATGCAAACATGATCGCACATCGATTCCGCAATCGACATGTCGTGCGTGCTGAGGATGACCGTTGTTCCTTCATCGCGCAGTTGCAAGATTGCATCACGGATCAATTCCATGTTGACTGGATCAAGCCCGCTAAAAGGTTCGTCAAGTATCACCAACTGGGGCTTGGACGCAATCGCAGCTACGAATTGCACCTTCTGGGCCATCCCTTTCGATAGCTGGTCGATTCGCTTCTTATACCAATCGGATGCACCTAAGCGAAGCATCCAACGATCGATCTCCGCATCCGGATTGGCGAAACCTTTAATCCTCGCAAAGTAGCGAAGAGTTCTACGGACAGTCATACGTCGATAGAGACCTCGCTCTTCGGGCAAGTAACCGACGCGATCGTCCGCACAGGAACGATTGGAATCTCCCAGCACTCGGACGTGGCCTTGGTCGGGTTTGTAAATGCGGAGCATCATCCGGAGGGTTGTCGTTTTCCCTGAGCCATTGGGACCGATAACACCAAATATGGACCCGCGAGGGATTCTCAGGTCGAGCGGATGGACCGCTTGATGTGAACCGAATCGCTTCGAGACTCCTTCTAGTTCAACGACCCAATCAGACATCGATAGCCTCCGATTTTGGAGCTGGCCAAAGGGCGATGATATTGGCGAACAAGATGAGAATACCTCCGACTCCAAGCTGCCACGTGAACGATTCGTTCTGATAGTCGAGGGCGATGAACATGCCGATGATCCCGGGCAAGAGCATCGCCCAAGATGAGGCGAATACAGGTTCGGTGCTGTAGATCACCGAGGCTTGCGAGGCACTTATCGCTGGCTGAAAGGTATTCATTCCAAGGAAGGAAAGTATCGAACAGAAGATCGCCAGGAAAATCAACAATCCGAGCACGGCCGGTTCGCTTGCGATGGCTATCCAACTGTCCCAAGTGACATTGGTTGAGAGAGCGAACTCCGATCTCTCAAGAAGCGAGCGACTGGCGATAAAGAACACCCAAGCGACGATCGCTGCTGTCACAAACATTCCTGGAGTCAAATGCGCCGAGCGGTAACGCTTACCAAACGTGTCGACCAACAGCACTTGGCCGCTAAAGAACAGCGCACCCAGCGTTGTCCATAAATCGCCCCAATTGAGAGGAACCGATGATGCATCAACTGCTACTTCCAAGTTGGCAATCGATAGTACGTAACGGTGCGCATCAGATAAGACAGCCACTCCCGTCAATGCGAGAAGACTGCCGATGCAAACGAAGATGGAAGGTCGCTGCTTAAGGATCACCGAAGCCATCAAGGGCGTGTAGACAGCGGTCAAGCTGGTCAAAAATCCGCTGCGAGACGCGGGTATGGTCGCCAGACCGATCACTTGCAAGATGAGGCCCAGGCAAAAGAGGAGTCCGATCCAGATACCGGCAACCCACTCCGATCGAGTAGTGCGCCAAACCAGCCTCGGCAAGACCAAGCTCAGCAACGCCGATGCGAGCGTGAAACGCATGCCAATCAAACCCGACGAACAGGCGACTTGCATCGACGTTGGCATGTTCGGGTTTGCGATTCCGAAATGATCTTCCATCACCTCGTTAAGGCTCTTCATGACCGGAAAGGACATTCCCCAAAGGGCATTCACACCGATGAGAGCAACGATCGCGACGAGGACAGGACGTGGTAAAGGCAACGATAACTCCTACGGGATGAACCTACGATGCAAGGCCAGACAAAGATGGCGTCTAAGGACCTATCCGACAACTATGAGCCGCTTTGGCGGTAGCCGCGGTTTCCTATGGTTTTCGGATAGGTTGTAAGTCAACGAGAAGGAGTTTAGCGAACGAAGAAAGGAACGGGAGGGAGAAAGGCATGTTGCAGAAGGAAAACAGCGGCCCCTTCCCAAGAGGTAAAGCGGGCCAAATAAAGAGCACCGACATAGATCAGGACCATCGCTAGCCGCAGTGGCCAGACGAAATACCGAGAAACCCACCAAGCCCGATTGTTGGCTTCGGCAGCGCGTCTCCAGGCCCATCCGACGGCCAAGCGAGCCGGGAAAATGAACAATACAAAGAAGAGTGTGAGTATCCACTCCAGCTCTTCGGGAATACGCTCGATTCGCAGCACATAAAGTGGCGTTGCGAAAACAAGCATCAAACCGAGCGAAATGGTCAATGTCCAGGGGGTTTGTAAGTAGGCTCGGCGAACATCCCGGACCCTCAGGAAGCTGCGGAAATCGCCCGTCTTCGCATACTCCACTTGCACGTAGGGCAGTCGGCTGACAACCCATACCATGGCGATCGCCCCAACGAGCCCAACGATTCCCTTCCCTGTCGTCGGTGTGCCGGTAAGAGAGATGATCATCAGTCCTGCTGGCAAGGCCAACCAAATCAGGGCACCGATCGATGCAAGTAGCCCGCGGGTGATCAGCCGAAACAAATGGAGGGATCGGACACCGGCCCACAATCGGTCTTCGGCCTGACGCCATGTTTCCGCCCGGAAGATACTTTTAAAAAATCGAATCGGAGCAGGCCAAAGAAAATCGCGAAGCCGACCGCCGCGGAATGCTGCCCAAAGAATCCAGACAATCCAGAAAAAGGTGAGGAGGATCGCTGCGATTCGGAGCCGAGGGCCCTGTGGACCATTGGGTTCGATGAGCGCTGCCGTGTACGCCAAGTCTGCAACAAACCAGACAGGCAACCAACTCAAGCCGATGATTGCGAGGGCCACAACAAGCCGCCGGGCTCGCTGCGCACCCGGAAAACACTCATGCCAAGGTCGATTGTTCGCCATTCGAGCCGAACATTCCAACATGTACCCGAGGCTCGCAAACTGAATGATCGGAATCGTGGCGCAAAGGCTGAGCAGCACAGTAATGCTGATGTAACTACCCAACCCCTTAGAAAAAGCGATGAGGCCTCGAAACACGAACATAAGAAACCGTACCCCAAGGGACCCATCACCAGAGAGAAACGCTTACCCTATTCGACCGTTCTGTAAACTTCTTGGGAAGAAATTAATGTCTTAGCGAAGTTTCAATCAGCTGCGCGATCAGTGGCAAAAGCTGCTTCTTCCGACTCACGACATTATCGAGTTGGTAGAGATTTCGATCGAGTCGCGGATAGTTGATTTCATCCCATTCTTCCGATTCATGCGACAGCAAAAGCAAGGATCCATTGCTTACCACATCGGTCACTAGCAAAGCGGAGAACTCGAGTTTGTTGTTCTCAGCCAGTGCCTCCAACGCCGTTCGCAAATCATCTTTGCGGTCCCAGAAGAGATCAAATCCGATCTCCTCGATTTGGGAGATGGAAAAGCGAATGCCGTGTTCGACGAACTCCTTGCAATCCTCTCGCACCACCTCTTCGGCCGTGCAAGTTCTCAAGGCGGACCCGATTTCAAAGAATTCTTTCGCGTACTCTTCTAAATCGATTTCAACGAAGCCTCGCAACCATTTGAGAATATCGCGATCGACATCCGTAGTCGTTGGCGATCGAAGAAACAGCGTATCGGAAATAATACCTGCTGCCATGCAGAGGGCGATTCCTGGCTTCGGCATGATTCCCCAAGCCCGAAATTGACGCGCCACGAGGGTGCATGTCGATCCAACGGGCTCATTGATGAATCGGATCGGTTGAGTCGATTTGAGCCCCCCTCCCAACCGGTGGTGGTCGAGCACTTCGATGATGTCCGCTTCCTCGGCTCCATTGACCGCTTGGCTGAGTTCGTTGTGATCGACCAAGATCAAACGCGGCTTCGGAGGGTTGACCAAATCGGACTTAGAGAGCACGCCAACCAAAGTTCCTGAATCATTGACGACTGGAAAGATTGGTTCGTTTGAGTTCTCGACGATCGCGCGAGCTTCGTCGACAGGTTGCTTGGCGTACAGGGAAATGTAGGTATTATCGACCGCCGAATCGATGAATTGCGCCGACTTGATTCGCATCGTCGTGGTGGCGGTATCAAAAGGACTTTGAATGACCGCGACGTTTCGAGCTTGTGCTAGCTGTACCAAACCGGAGGACAAAGAGTATCCTCCCGTTACAACCAAAGCCCGAACTCCGTGCTCGATCGCAGGTAACTGGATGGTCGGTCGATCACCACTGACGACAAGCAATCGCTCAGCGGGGAAGCGTTGCATACGTTCGGTAAAGCCCCCGGCGCTCATCGCTCCCACCATGACGAGCAACTCATCGTGTTGAGCTGGTTCGATGGAATGTTGGAAGGTGCCGCCGATAATCTCGCAAATCTTGGAGAGGCTTGTTCGGACCGTCCGCGTTTTGAGCGGGTCGCGATCGTCACGGAAGATCAGATCCATCAGTTGCAGAAGCGAAAGAACTCCAATGACTTTCCTCTGCTCATCGATGACCGGGATCGCGCGAAGATCATGTTCCTTCATCCGCTGATAGACTTCGTAAAAGACGTCCCCGTACGAAGCGGTTGTGACATTTCTTTGGCAAACATCCTCCACCTCGGGGCGGACGTCCATGACGAGCCGCGGTGGCGAGACTTTGGCGCGGCGAAGCAGATATTCAGTCCGTTTATTGGGAGTTCCGCAGGACGCTGCAATCGCCTCGGGGCGCGTGGTCTGTTGCAAAAGGTCCGCGTAAGCGATCGCTGAGCAAATCGCATCGGTGTCTGGATTTCGGTGGCCGAAGACTAATACGGTCATAGGTACGGAAACGACTTTCGAGCCGGTGATGGGGAGCTGACGAGATTGGGCGATTTCCGACAAGCTCAACAATACACACTTCCGCCCGCCGCTTCGAGTACAGTATCGATCTTTCTGATCCGAGGGAGTCGGAATGCCGCAGGTAGCGGAAAAGATTGGGGCTCGAACGGAGGGGGCGGAACCCCTATTGCAAAGTGTGGCCCCTGTCGCGAACATTGCAGACGAAAGAGGGTCATCTGTTCTGACGCTCACTGTCACACTCGTCTCCTCCTGCGGCTGCGCCCAACTGTGCCGAGGGTAAGGAAAGGTCTACTATGCTGGAAATTCAACTGCCGGACGGCTCCATCGTTCAACATCCCGATAACGCGAGCCCCCTCTCGGTCGCAGAATCGATCGGTTCCAGGCTTGCAAAAGCCGTTATCGCCGCCAAAGTCGGCGATCAAGTGATCGATGCAACTCGCCCGCTGCATGCTTTTGCAGGAAAGGGCCCTATACCGCTTCGGCTGCTTACGGAAAAGGATCCAGAAGCCCTCGGGGTCCTTCGACATTCTTGCGCGCACGTCATGGCGCGGGCCATCATGCGACTTTTTCCTAACGTCTCCCTCGCGTTCGGCCCCACGATCAATAACGGTTTCTACTACGATTTTGACGTACCCAAAAAGCTGAGCGAAGACGATTTCGCGGCGATCGAGGCAGAGATGGCCAAAATCGTTGAGAAAGGCGAGCCTTTCGAGCAGTTTTCACTCAATCGCGAACAAGCGATCGAATTGTGCAGCGACATGAAACAGGCTCTCAAGGTGGAGCATATCCAGACCGGCCTGGCTTCTCATGATTCGCTCGGTTTCTACCGGCAAGGGGAGTTCGTCGATCTTTGTCGCGGGCCCCATATCCCCGATGCGAGCCGAATCAAAGCGTTCAAAGTCATGAGCGTCGCCGGCTCCTACTGGAAAGGGGACGCCTCTGGCAAGCAGCTCCAACGAGTCTACGGAACCGCTTGGTTTAGCCAAAAGGATATGCAGTCCTACCTTGATCAAGTCGAAGAGGCTAAGAAACGGGACCACCGGGTTATCGGGAAAAAACTCGGGTTGTTTCAGATCAGCGCCGAAGTCGGGCAAGGAATGTGCCTTTGGCTACCCAAAGGGGCTCGCATCCGCAGTTTGCTCGAAGACTTCCTAAGAAAAGAGATGCTGAAACGTGGGTATGAACCCGTTTACAGCCCTCACTTGGGACGAGTGGAACTTTATGAAACCAGCGGTCACTTCCCTTATTACCGCGACAGCCAGTTTCCACCCCTCTTTGTCAGCGACGCAGGGGCTCTGGTCGACGCTTGGATCCGTCGCCTCGAGGATCCTAAGGGACTGCAAGATGTACACGAAACCGCGTTCCTTCAATCTGCCGAAGTCCTCGGTTGCGAATTGAAGGGATATGACAAAGCCTCGCCTGCAGCAGACCGTATCGCGATCCTGCAACAATGGCAACGACAGCACGAGCGATATCTCGTCAAACCGATGAACTGCCCTCACCATGCTCAGATTTTCAAAGCTGCGCCAAGGTCTTACAAACAGTTGCCCCTGAGATTGTTCGAATTTGGAACCGTTTATCGATTTGAACAAACCGGTGAGCTGAACGGCATGCTGCGGGTTCGCGGGCTTACTCAAGACGACGCGCACATTTTCTGCACCCAAGATCAAGTGGAGCAGGAATTCCGCAACACCATTGAATTGACTCGACTCGTCCTCGAGTCCGTAGGTCTTAAAGATTATCGAGTTCAGTTATCGCTCCGAGACCCAAAGAGTGACAAGTATGTCGGTTCTGAAGAGAATTGGCAAAAGGCGGAAGCGGCCCTTCGAAGGGTACTTACCGAGTCGGGGCTCAATTTCTCGGCCGCCGAAGGGGAAGCTGCATTCTATGGGCCCAAAGCAGACTTCATGGTTCGGGATTGCATCGGGCGGCAGTGGCAGCTCGGTACGGTCCAGCTCGATTACAACCTTCCCGAACGGTTCCAGTTGGAATATGTCGGTGCTGACAACAAGACCCATCGCCCGGTGATGATCCACCGAGCTCCTTTTGGTTCGATGGAGCGATTTGTCGGTATGTTGACCGAGCACTTTGCAGGCGCATTCCCCATGTGGCTTGCACCTGAGCAAATTCGAATTTGCCCGCTGAGCGAAAAGTCGAACGATTACGCTGTGGAGCTTGAAAAACGTTTCACCGACGCGGGATTCCGGGTAACCACGGACTTGCGCGGCGCCAAAGTACAAGCGAAGATTCGGGACGCACAGCTGGAGCTGATTCCTTACATGGCAGTCGTGGGACCTCGCGAAGCAGAAACTCAATCGATCGCTCTGCGCGATCGCATCTCCGGAGAGCTCGGAACGATGCCTGTCACCGAAGTGCTGGAGCTGTTGGGAACTGAGGTCCGAGAACGACGAATTCGGCAAGTTGCAGAGAACAAGCTGGCTGCAGTTACCGAAGAACCACAGGAAGTGGCCGAAAACGAGTACTAATGGATTACAATGAATGCATCAGCCAATGAAAGGTTAGCC
>JALOQZ010000193.1 GCA_025459245.1 Pirellula sp. | reverse complement strand
AGCGGGTGAAGGGATTCGAACCCTCGACTTTCAGCTTGGGAAGCTAACACTCTAGCCACTGAGTTACACCCGCATAATCGCCAATATAGCTAGTCCGTGGGTTCTCTCAAGAACCCGATCATTGAAAGCGATTCCCCCCGTCGCCGCTCCTCGACTTACCCATGCAAACGCTTCGCCTATCGCGCGACTTCATGAACTGTCGCTCCGAATGGATCAAGATGCCGAACTAGGAGGGTTGGTGAATCGCCTTTGTATGTCATCTCAAGCTCTAGATATCCGCCCGCCACGCGAAGAAACTGATGAGTGTCGGCGCGGAAGTCATCCTGCTTCCAACCACCAGCATGACGGTTGCTGATCGGACCAACCGAAAACTCATGAAGCCCCGTCGCTGGATCGATGCTGTGGTACTGCCAGTGGCGATCGCCACATATCACGAAACAACCTGGGATCTCGGATAATGCCTTGCGAAGCTCTTTGCCTTCGTTTGCAAATACCAAATTGGAATGGTTGTCCTTTTTGGAATCTCGATCGGGACCGACGATAGGTGTCGGAGATACGACAATCCTGAACTTGGCGCTGGACTCGGCCAAGGAATTTAGTAGCCATCGCTTTTGTTCCGAACCTAGAATCGACTTGCCTTCACCGTCAGGTGCTGGATTCGGTGAACGATAATCTCTTCCTTCCAACATCCAAACTTGTAAATCTCGCCCCATGCGAATCGTTCGATAAGGTTTTTCTGGCAGCCCCGTCTGAGTTCGGAAAATGCGTTGCCCATCTTCGAACGTGAACTCGTCTGTCCACTTCACTCGCTTACCCGGCCAACTGTCGTCGATGTACGTGTCATGGTCATCTTTCAAAAAGTAGACGGGCACGTTGCGATGAAACTCGACCACGCTTGGTAGCCCATATGTTCGTTGCCAGTGATAAAATGCTAGAGGAACGGATCTCGCCAGCTTATCGTAATAGACGACATCCCCAGCCATCACAAAACAGTCGGTGCGTCTCTTGAGCATCGTTCGATACGCTTCAAATCCGAAGGGGCCGTCGCGATCCTCAAACTCTTGGCAAGTTGCGATGCCAATTCTGAGCGATGCCTTTTCCTTCGTATCGGGTAGCGTCTTGAACCGTCCAATCAATGTCGACATCGGACCGTCTGACGCAGAACGAGCATCGGTGCGAACCTCATAGCTTCTATTCGCATCGAGCCCGTCTAATGGGACTAGCACCGAGTAATCGGTGGACGGGTCCACCTTTTGCCAAGCCGACTCGTGCCAATCTCCCCGATCCGTCCGCTTGTACCGCACCCGTATTTCCGCAGAAACTCCCGGGACCGCATGACGCAGTCCCGCGATTCCATCTACAGGTAATTTCGCGCCGCTTTGCTGCTGGCCACTCTTGGTCTCATTTGAAAACTGAACGGAATCCAAGTCCCCCAGGTTGGGTAGTGGCCATCGGGTGGCGCGGGCCCACACCACGGCACTGCTATCCGTGACTTCTACTATCTTCATGCCGGTCGCTTGCTGAGGTTCGTTGGAGCTATCGACCAACTCCTGCGCCCCTCCCTCCAGACTGGACGAAGATTCGCGAACGTCCATTCTATCCTGCAACCAATCAACAACCTGACCCGCATCCCACTTCGAAGCAAAACCAGGTAGCACGCTTTGCAATCGCCAGTCTTCGTAAGGAGCTTGGATTTCGATGCTGCTGATCTTGGGCTGCGTTCCGCCCGATGGTCCAAGGGATTCCACGCGCCACTGATTTCTCCAAGCCAACAACGTAGCCAATAAACCAGCACGTCCATGCCCTTTGAGCGTCCATTCTCGGTTGATCCCGTCGGTTGTGTTTGACTTGGGTGATCGTTGAATCCAATCCCAAAGTGCGCAGATGTCTCGAAATTGCAGCTGCTCAAGAGAATCGCCGAGCAAGTAGAGTCGACGATGAAATTGGGTTCGAGCTTTCACGCTGGCAACGCTCGCCTCCATATCCCAACCGCGCGGCAATGCGATCCAGTGCTCTGATTGGGGAGCTAACTCCAGTTCGCGAGCCACCGCACCACTGGTGAGGATACGCCTGATCCAATCTTCAGCCGACTCACTCTCGGGGCGTTTTGGAACCGTTGCTAATCCTAGGTGCAACAGATTGTTCTTTATTGCGCGGGGGTCAATAGGAGACACACGGATCCATTGGGCCTCCCAGCTTGCTTCACTTTTTGTTTGGTAAAGGATCCAATTCCACTTCCCCTCGTTGCCCTGCTGATTCTCATTGGCTTGCTCGAACGCAGCGTTCCTTTTTTCGTGAGACTCAAGGGCTTCGACACGTTCCAGCCACTCCCTGCCCTCCTTGTTCCAGGCCTCGCGCGTTGAGGAACGCTTGCTCGCAAAATCACGTGAAGCACCGGTTACCTTTTCGTCGAGTGGAAGCTCTTTGGCGAAAGCGACGAGTTGACGGCTCTCAAGCTCTTTCACGGCAGCGCGGTCGACTACGATCTCTTTTCCGGTCAAATGCAAATGCAACCATTTGAACGCCCCTACCTGCAACTCCTGCGAATCTTTATGCGGACCCGGGCCAATCAGTACACCGTAATCCTGTGGTTTACCTATTCGCCGATAAAGAGATTCCAACTGCCGATGGATTCGGATCACACCATCTAAAGGGAAAATGGAGTCCGAGTCGGTGTTGGTTAGCAATAAAGGCCGAGGGGCGATCAAGGCAGCCAGCTTGCCATAGTCCCACCGAAACGTGTTGACCATGTACATGCAATCGCAATGCCCCTCGACGCAGCCGTCCAAGACATGATTGCGAAGATCGGTGATGCCCGCGACTGGAACCGCGACCTTGATACGCGGATCCAAGGCAGCTGCGTACCAACTGTAAGCACCTCCGCCGCTGCGCCCTGTGATTCCAATCCGCTGAGCATCGATCTCCGTTCGCGAGAGCAAGTAGTCGACGGCTCGGATGCTCGACCAAGCCTCAACGCCCGCCGGGGTGTAGCCTTTGCTGATCCAATCCCAACGTCCGAGTTTGTACGTGCCATGATGTTCACCTTGGAATTCCCCAAGCTGGATCGTATCGATAATCAAGCAAGCGATTCCGTGTCGCGCAAACCAGATTCCGTGGTGCTGGTAACTCGTCTTGTTCCCGGCGAGACGTCCGAACTCATCGACTTTGGCATGACCGCAGACATACAAGACAGCGGGCCAACCCGCCGAAGGTTTCGTCCCGGTGGGTAGGTAGAAGTTAGCACCTACGTATAGCTTTGGGCTTGGCTGAAAGTGAAGATTCTCGACGCGGTACCCATTCCCCTCCAGCGTCGAAGTGATTTTGGGCTCTAACGATGTTCGCTCAGGCCAAGGCTTTAGACCGAGCATCTCTTGTAATTCATCGCGCCAAGCCGCTTGCGTTTCTTGCCAGTTGTCTCGTGAGATCTCCTGCAATTCACGGTTTGTCGCTTCTTCGATGTAAGCTACTTGATCGCTCAAGTATTTTGACCAGGGTGAGGCGATTGTGGGGCGGTTGTCCTGTGCAATCGCAAAAGGAACGAACAGAATGTTGCACCCAAGCATCCAAATGACAGCCGAATACAACCCATTTTTGGAGATGAAATCCAACATCGTGCGACCTCGGATTGAATACCGGAAACCGAGGAGCCCATCCGAAATCCTTTAGCCGCTTTGGCGCTAGCCGCGGTTGACGGTGTTCTTTGGATCGGCTCCTGGGGCGTCCGATTGAAAAGTTGGCAAGAGACAAACGGCTAGTGAACAATTCGAATGGCAACAGGGAGAGTGGTTGGGTTTCCATCCACATTGGCTTTGATGTGGAAGTAGCGAACTTGCTCGGGCACAAACTTGGCCGCCGTGATAAAAACTTCTCGTGTCGATTGGCCTGCTGGGATAAGCAAGCCGCTAAGTCCGATATTATCGACGAATACTCCATGCGGTAAGTTACGCCCCGATTCCGCATTTCCAAACGAGATATCACCCTCGAGTTTGCCTCGCTGAATCACGAGCTTCAATACCCCTGTCGTACCAGCCTTCAACGTGAACTCACGCACCGGCTCAGCATCGTCAGGATCCGACTTGCCAACCAGTTTCAACGGCATCGTTTCCTTGGCTTGCTTTTTGACCTTTAGCGTGAGCGTTTGCGATTTTGGCTCTGGCGCAGATGATTTACCGTTGGTCGATTTCGAAGTCGCATTCAGCTCAACGGAGAAGGCTTCCGGCAGCTTCGCAAATGCTTCGGTGGACGCGGTCAGAGTCGCGACGCACCGAACTTGATCGGCTTCGATATTGAGATCGCTTGTGAGCGATACCCCTTCCGGAAGCTCCTTAGCCACGAGATCGATACGATCGCAGTGACCATCTATGCGATCCGCGACGACGCTGAATTCTGCACCACCATTGGATCGCAACGTGACTTCGGCTGGCTCCAAACGAATCGCGAAGGTTGGAGCGGGGCGAGTGATGATCAAACTATATCGGTAAGCATCCCCAAACTGACCTCGCGCGTCGCGGACGCGAACCAAATAGCGGCCATCTTCGGGAGCTCGGAAGGTCAATTGACTGTCTTTTCCAAGCCTGCGTGTCGATTCATCGTCGTTGGAGTAGTAAATGGGAAAGACGGGCAGTCCGTTTGGTATGGGATCTTCGTTCGGCTTGAGTTCACGAACGATCCAAGCTGGCTCGTTTAAGGCGTGCGTGGTCGCTGTTGTGTCAAAGTAGGTCCATCGATTCCGTTCCCCCGGATAGACCTTGAAACCGGAGTCGGGACCTCGCGGATAGAGCCAAAGCCTGACAACTTCTCCCGCCGCATATAAATATTCGTTGAGTTCCATGTCTTCCCATCGATGCAACCGAAAGTCGTCCGCGATCGTGGAGTCCTTTCCTCGAAAGGTGAAGTAGGATTCACGGACCGCTTGCAGTCGCGTTCGAAGCACCGGCTTCCCTGTCGAGTCGAGAATGTCGACGAGGCTATCCATCGGCGATTTTTGAGATGCGGCATCGATCCGAACGAGCCAATCTTCTCCCGCCTTAGCATCGAAGGAGTACCAATCCCCTGACGCTGACGAAGCCGCATCCGACTGGGACAGCGCACCAGAGACGCGACAGGGTATCTGCAAATGTTGAGGTGTGGCAGGCGAGCGAGTCGCGGTCACTTCCCCGAATTCCAAGACCGTTTCACTGGCTTGGGAAATGATCTCAGGCTCGCTGGAATCGACAGCTGCGGCCTGATTGGGACGCGAATTCCCTTCGAGCAAAGCAAACCGCTGCACCTTACCATCAAAAACCGAAGCGACGACTTCACCTTCACCTTGCCAAAACAACGAAGTCGGTACATCGGTAACAGTACCCAGTTGTCCCATAGGTTCCAAGGTGGGCCATCTCCAAGCCTTGATTGTCCGATCCTCTCCTGCTGTAGCAATCTTGCTACCGTCCGGGGAAATAGCGAGCGCCACAACCGCTGCTTCGTGCGCGAACACCGAGTGCAACATCGGGCTTACAGACGGAGCGGTCAAGGATTGAACTTGCCAAACGCGAATTCGGCGATCAGCACCTACAGCCATCACGGTGTTGCCGGAAGGGTGGAAGCGGACGGCGTATTGTTCGGCTTCACCTTGTCCCATCGTATCCAGCCTTTCGCCGGTATCCACACGCCACAGCTTGACGGTCTCGTCCGCGCTCGCGGTCGCAATCACTTTCCCGGTTGGATCGAAATCGACGTCGTAGACTGCCCCGTTGTGCCCCGACAAGCTTCGGAGCAACTCGCCTGTTTCGACCGACCAGATTCGCACTGATTTGTCATAGCCGACTGTCGCGATGATTGTGCCGTCGGGGCTCCAAGCGACTCCGTAGATGGCATCCGAATGACCCTCGATCGTTCGTTTGACTTGGAGCTTTCCACTCGCAAGTTCAGCTAGGGTTATCTTGCCACCAACACCAGGGATGCCAGAAACAATGGCGACATCCCTTCCGTTTTTCGCAAGCCGTACCTTGGTGATTTTTCCTGCGATCGGCAAGTTTTGCCGTTCGATCCATTGTGACTTTTTGAGTGCTACGTGGTCTTGAAAACCCATGATCCAATGATCGGAAGATGCGGGTTCGATGGCATACAATCCAGGAGACGCGTTGGTGCGGCGTGGGGCAGCGAGGTTGAGTCGCTTCTCCAGCGGGACGCTCATGGCCTCCCCGCTCGCGCCTTGATCGATCCAGTCGCGGATTATCTGTTTTTCTTCGGCGGTCGGCTGAGCTTCATCCACAGGGGGCATGACAGGCTCAAGCGACCCATCGATCAATTTCCAGAGTTTGGAATCGGCGGCATTTTTGGGAACGATCAACCCCTCCGCTTTATCCGCAATCTGCAACGCTTCGAGCGAATGGAGCTGAACATCCGCTTCCGCATCGTCGTCGTTATGGCAGCCACTGCAGTACTTCGTCAGCAGAGGTTGTACCTGTTTCGCATAATCCACTCTGGCGTCGAGGGTGCCAGAAGCAACCTGTTGGCCTAAACAAGTGGCTGCGCTTAAGTACCCTATGGTGATCAAAATGGGGAATGAATTCCGAAGCACGGATCGGCAGAGGGAAGCGAGAGCCATAGCACGGGTCGGGAAAGGAGAGGAAGGGAGGCGGGATAGGTGGATCGTAGCCGACGTACCCATTGCTTGCGCGAAGCAATCGGTCGCGGGAAACCGCCATTATAGCACGCCGAGGCCTTGTATTTACCGGTCCCGGGCGAGAACGACTCGGTATCTTCGAATCAATTCGATTGACGCATTTCGAATCATCCTCTAAACTGCGGACGCTCTTGGTGGCAGGTCGCTCTCGCGCGATCCTGCAAACAGGGAACTCCGGTGAGCCGCTTGCATTGCGGCGATTCCGGGACGGTCCGGCCGCTGTGAGCTGCCCGAAACGCGATGAGCGTTTCAAACCATCACTCCTTCTATGGAAGTGCCATTGCTCGAGATTGTTCGGGTGAGAAGGCTTTGAGAGATGGCTGGCAGTGAGTCAGAAGACCTACTAAGAGCTAGACAGCTAAGTGCCCTCCAGGTTTGGGGCGGCTGTTGCAGCAGACTTCCTTTGCGGAATCCCCGCTGACCCATCGTAATCCTTTAACGGCTCCTGCTCGTACACATCAAGCTCTTGATAAGGTCGTTCGGCTCTGCGCACATCGGGCGTTGATACGAACTATCGACCCATGCTTGCAGTGCGCAGCGGATCCATGGATGTATGCCGTCCCATGAGCAGCCCAAGCCCTCGTTCAACTTCCATTCCGTCCTCATCGGTTCCCGTTGCATCTCCCTGCATTGGCATCTGCCAGCTGAGTCAAGAAGACCAATGTCTTGGCTGCGGTCGCACTCGCGCCGAGATAGGAGCGTGGAGCCTTGTTTCCAACCGAGTAAAGCAAGCGATCGTGGCTGCGAGTCGCGAGCGATTGGCGAAAGGCGGTGGAGTGCCGATCAAGCAAGGATTCACGCTGGTGGAGTTGTTGGTGGTGATCTCCATCATCGGTGTTTTGGTGGCGTTGCTTTTGCCCGCAGTGCAAGCGGCCCGAGAAGCAGCACGACGCCTTCAGTGCGTAAATAACCTGAAGCAGATGGGGATCGGTTTTCATAACTACCACAGCGTGCACAATCGGTTTCCGTTTGGTGGCGCAGGGAACGTTAGCGCGACTTCGGCTGCGATCCGCGCTCAATGGCGACCAAGCTGGGGAACGGCATTGCTCCCTTATATTGAGCAACAAGCCATCTACGAAGAAATCGATCTACGTCGACCCTACATAGACGAAGTGAACCACGCGGCTGGGGCAAGACTGATTGCAATCTATCTTTGCCCATCAGCACCCAAAAACGTGATGACTCGTCCCAACGGAGATACACCAAACTCAACCGTGCTTTATGGACGTACCGATTACGGTGGAAACTATGGGGAACGCGGTCTTCGCTGCTTCCCAAATTTGAATTGCCAAAACAATTATGGCGATCAAGGTGATTCAAGCGGTGG